>NZ_JAJJNF010000019.1:0-2622 GCF_021245805.1 Mangrovimonas futianensis | reverse complement strand
AATACATTAAATCATAGGTTTATTTCAAATAATAAACCCTACGAGCTAGCAACTGGTCGTTATAACTTAAGGAGAATCACTAATTTATGATTTTTATTAAAAATGTAGGTGTTTATTTGTTAAAAAAAAGAAGGTTTTTTGTGGGGTGATGGAAAATAAGATGCTGAAACAAGTTCAGCATGACAGAATTGGGGTTCAGCAGGCCAAGAGATGCTGAAACAAGTTCAGCATGACAAGGTTGGGTTCTGCGTGACAGGGTTAGAGATGCTGAAACGAGTTCTGCGTGACAGGGCTGGGTTCAGCATGACAGGGTTGGGTGCAGCGTGACAGGGTTGGGTGCAGGGATTTATTTCAATCTGTTAAGTTGTATTTTTCTTTCAGTTAAACGATTGTCTAAATTCCAAAGGCGAAAGATTGGTTTTTGCCTTGAATAGTTTGCTGAACGATTGTGAATGCTCAAACCCTAATTGAAAGGCAATTTCGCTTACCGATAAATTTGTCGTTGATAGCTTTTCTTTTGCTTTTTCAATTAGCTTTTCATGGATATGTTGCTGTGTACTTTGTCCTGTGAGTGATCGTAACATATCGCTTAAATAGCGTGGTGAGACATTCAATTGCTCTGCCAAATACCCAACAGTTGGAAGTCCTTTATCTAGCGTTTGCTCTTTTTCAAAATAAGTATTCAATAGATGTTCCATTTTACAAAGCAAATCGTGATTTATCGCTTTTCGAGTAATAAACTGTCTTTCGTAAAACCTGTTACTGTAGTTAAGTAATAAGTCGATTTGCGAAAGAATAATATCCTGCGTATGCCTGTCTATATGCTGGTATTCCCTGTCTATCTTTTGAAATATCTCAATCACATTTTTCTCTTCCCGCTCCGAAAGGTGTAAGGCCTCATTGACCGCATACGAGAAGAAACCGTAATTTTTTATATTAGTTGCCAAAGAATGTTTCAACAAAAAATCGGGATGGAACATCAACATATATCCCTGCCCGCATTCTTTCCTTATTTTCCTGATTTCGGAAATGCTTAGTGATTGAACCTGCTTGGGAGCAATAAAATTCATCGTTCCCTTATTGAAATCATAGTATTGCTGTCCATATTTGACTTTTGCGGTAACATCTTTTTTCAATGAAACGCAGTAAAAATTCACAAAAAAATGTTCCCAGATTTTATTTTCGTCCGGTTTGACTCCCGAAACATCAATTACGCTTACGAGTGGATGCAATGGTTCTGGCAGCAGTAATTGCTGATGAAATTCGGATATGGAATTGACAATATGCATTGGTCTTACAAATTTATGAAAAGTAACTGCCTCAAAAAGTCATTTACTTTGTTTTTAATTTTTACAGGAATTGTTGCCCGATTTCTTTTCTGAACGATTCTTTTCCAATTTCCAGTCGTCTTTCATGCATCATATGAGCATCGACACCTGCTAAATAACGCACCTGGTCTTTATTATCGGTTGCAGCTTCGTAAACCACTTCGGCTATTTGTTCGGCTGTTGATGCGTTTTTCATCATGACATCAACCACTTCCAGCAATTTATTCTCAATGTCTGAATATTCAGCCTGTTTATTGAAATCAAGCGAGCGTCCGGCAAAATCAGTTGAAATCCCACCCGGAGCAATAGTTTTAATACCAATACCAAATTTGCTTAATTCGAACGACATACTTTCTGACCAACCTTCCAGTGCAAATTTTGTAGCGTGATAAATAGAGTGTAAGGGAAAGCCCATAAATCCTCCGATAGATGTTGTTGAAATAAACAAGCCGCTTTTCTTTTCTCTGAAGTATGGAATAAATGCCTGTGTGACACGTAAGACCCCTAGCAGGTTTGTGTTGATTTGACGAGCGATTTTTTTGTCTGTCAACCCTTCCATCGCGCCCATAAGTCCATAGCCTGCATTGTTAAAAACAACATCGATGTCGTGTAAGGAAATGGCTTCCCTTACAGACGTTTTTATTTGCTCTAAGTTAGTGACATCGAGTGGTAACAACGAAATATTGTCCAACTGGGTAAGCTCCGTTTCGTTTTCAGGATTTCGCATGGTAGCTATAACATTCCATCCTTTACTTTGAAATAATTTAGCGGTTGCTTTTCCTAATCCTGAAGAAGCTCCTGTTATAAAAATTGTTTTTTCCATTGTAATACTTATTTAAAATTTACAATGCAAAGTTGGGGAGAATCAAAGCAGTACTTGTTGCCAAACTGAGTTACGATGTAGCCAAAATTACGTTTGATTATACGGTGGTCCTTTTTTGCCTTACACCAAGCGGCTCGTATAATCGTCGGTTACGGGATTAAAGTTGATAATTTTCGGTTAAGAACTAGCGTAAGCAATTCCGAGTGGATTCTAGCCTGCCCTGAGCGTAGTCGAATCCGCCGTAATTGCGGTTATACATTGTTGTGCTTTCGTTATTTTAGTCATATTCCTCTATTAATTCATAAATGTTTTCTAATTCAGTTTTAAGTCTTTGGTAGTTGTCAATCTGTACATTAGAGTTATAAAATATATTGTCTATTAAGCTCTCAAACTTTAGAATATTCAGCACATTTAAATTGTTGTGGCTGCTAAATTTTGAAGGTCCGATTAGTTCTCCATGTGCAGTGTGTT
>NZ_JAJJNF010000018.1:2500-5625 GCF_021245805.1 Mangrovimonas futianensis | reverse complement strand
ATTTCAAAAAAACTTCAAAAAAAGGTTTGGAAAAGTTTGTTGGATAGGAAAAAAGGGTGGTATATTTGCACCCGCAAACGGGGAAACCGGGAGCGTAAGTTCATAGAAAGTTTGAGATACTGGGGTTAAGGGATTGGTTTTAAGGCCGGTCAAAAAAAACCCAAAAAAAATATCAAAAACATGTTTGTAGAATCAAAAAAGGTTGTATGTTTGCAGCCGCAAAAATAGCGAGAGTTATGAGTAGCGAAGTTCTTATAAAGGTGTTGGTGTTTTGGGAATGGAAACGGGGAAAACAGTCTTCGAAAAAAAATTCAAAAAAAAAGTATCAAAACTATTGTGAGGTTAAAAAAAGGGTTTTATATTTGCACCCGCTTAACAAGGAAACGAGTTAAGAAAGAAGATAAGAAAGTTCATAGACATATTGAATTGACAGCGTAGAAAGGTACTGGAAACGGTACTTTTCACAACAAGAGAATAAACCATTTTGAGTCCCTTTTCAGTCTTAAAGTTGTTAAAGATTTATAAGATTTAACGATGAAGAGTTTGATCCTGGCTCAGGATGAACGCTAGCGGCAGGCCTAACACATGCAAGTCGAGGGGTAGAAATAGCTTGCTATTTTGAGACCGGCGCACGGGTGCGTAACGCGTATGCAACCTACCTCTTACAGGGGAATAGCCCAGGGAAACTTGGATTAATGCCCCATAATATATATGAATGGCATCATTTTTATATTAAAGTTCCGGCGGTAAGAGATGGGCATGCGTTCTATTAGCTAGTAGGTGTGGTAACGGCACACCTAGGCTACGATAGATAGGGGCCCTGAGAGGGGGATCCCCCACACTGGTACTGAGACACGGACCAGACTCCTACGGGAGGCAGCAGTGAGGAATATTGGACAATGGGCGAGAGCCTGATCCAGCCATGCCGCGTGCAGGAAGACTGCCCTATGGGTTGTAAACTGCTTTTATACGGGAAGAAACCTCCCCTCGTGAGGGGAGCTGACGGTACCGTATGAATAAGCATCGGCTAACTCCGTGCCAGCAGCCGCGGTAATACGGAGGATGCAAGCGTTATCCGGAATCATTGGGTTTAAAGGGTCCGTAGGTGGATTGTTAAGTCAGAGGTGAAAGCCTGCAGCTCAACTGTAGAATTGCCTTTGATACTGATAATCTTGAGTCATTGTGAAGTGGTTAGAATATGTAGTGTAGCGGTGAAATGCATAGATATTACATAGAATACCGATTGCGAAGGCAGATCACTAACAATGTACTGACACTGATGGACGAAAGCGTGGGGAGCGAACAGGATTAGATACCCTGGTAGTCCACGCCGTAAACGATGGTCACTAGCTGTTCGGACTTCGGTCTGAGTGGCTAAGCGAAAGTGATAAGTGACCCACCTGGGGAGTACGTTCGCAAGAATGAAACTCAAAGGAATTGACGGGGGCCCGCACAAGCGGTGGAGCATGTGGTTTAATTCGATGATACGCGAGGAACCTTACCAGGGCTTAAATGTAAGTTGCATGATTTAGAGATAGATCTTTCTTCGGACTACTTACAAGGTGCTGCATGGTTGTCGTCAGCTCGTGCCGTGAGGTGTCAGGTTAAGTCCTATAACGAGCGCAACCCCTGTTGTTAGTTGCCAGCATGTAAAGATGGGAACTCTAGCAAGACTGCCGGTGCAAACCGCGAGGAAGGTGGGGATGACGTCAAATCATCACGGCCCTTACGTCCTGGGCTACACACGTGCTACAATGGTAGGTACAGAGGGCAGCCACTGCGCGAGCAGGAGCGAATCCACAAAACCTATCACAGTTCGGATCGGAGTCTGCAACTCGACTCCGTGAAGCTGGAATCGCTAGTAATCGGATATCAGCCATGATCCGGTGAATACGTTCCCGGGCCTTGTACACACCGCCCGTCAAGCCATGGAAGCTGGGAGTGCCTGAAGTCCGTCACCGAGAGGAGCGGCCTAGGGTAAAATCGGTAACTAGGGCTAAGTCGTAACAAGGTAGCCGTACCGGAAGGTGCGGCTGGAACACCTCCTTTCTAGAGAAAGACGACTAAGAGGTTGGAAATACACATTTCGGTTTATTCTCCTGCTGTCGATTTAATTAAGATATCTATAATAAAGTAGAGAGTCTCATAGCTCAGCTGGTTAGAGCGCTACACTGATAATGTAGAGGTCGGCAGTTCGAGTCTGCCTGAGACTACGAATCTTCAACGAAGGATTGCGGAAGCAATTGTGGATTGAAAACGTTCATTACAAGATTGAAAGGAAATTTTAGAAGTTGGGTATCCCAAGTTGACGTATAGGTCATCGATTAACTGATAACTGTTAACTGATTACCGACTACTGAAGAGAAATGGGGGATTAGCTCAGCTGGCTAGAGCGCCTGCCTTGCACGCAGGAGGTCATCGGTTCGACTCCGATATTCTCCACGAGCCCTAAGGGGCATAAGTTCATTGACATATTGAAAAAAGATACATGAAAATTAGATAGAAAATATCTAAAAACATAAATTATTGTAACGAGCAATAATAAACTCATTGAAAAGACAAAAAGTACAATAAGCTAAATAAGGGCGTATGGGGGATGCCTAGGCTCTCAGAGGCGAAGAAGGACGTGATAAGCTGCGAAAAGCCGTGGGGAGTGGCACATACACTGTGATCCATGGATATCCGAATGGGGCAACCCGCTATGTTGAAGACATAGTATCCGAAAGGAGGCGAACCCGGGGAACTGAAACATCTAAGTACCCGGAGGAAGAGAAAACAAAAGTGATTCCGTTAGTAGTGGCGAGCGAACGCGGATTAGCCCAAACCAGTATTGTTACGGCAATGCTGGGGTTGTAGGACTGCGACATTGATTGCTTTAGGAACTGGAAGCGTTTGGAAAGACGCACCGTAGGGGGTGATAGTCCCGTACAGGTAACGACAGTTAATCATAGCAGTATCCTGAGTAGCGCGGGGCACGTGGAACCCTGTGTGAATCTGCCGGGACCATCCGGTAAGGCTAAATACTCCTGAGAGACCGATAGTGGACTAGTACCGTGAGGGAAAGGTGAAAAGAACCGTGAATAACGGAGTGAAAGAGAACCTGAAACCATACGCTTACAAGCGGT
>NZ_JAJJNF010000017.1:0-6930 GCF_021245805.1 Mangrovimonas futianensis | reverse complement strand
AGCGATTAATATATATAGTCTTTTCATTATCTTTTTCTGGTTGCGTTAATTATTGTTCTCTGGTGATATAGAACCAGTCTGTCCTTACCTCGGTGTCCTTGTACTTCACAACGTAGAAATAAGTCCCAGTCGGCAACTCATCCCCGTCATCAGATACGCCCCTGAACTCATCAGTGTAAGCCCCGGTGAAACTGTATACCTTCGTACCGTAACGGTTGAAGATCTCAAGACTGTTAACCCCAAATCCGGTCAAGTCGAAACTGTCGTTGCTGCCGTCTCCGTTTGGTGTTACTACCTCTGGGAATAAACAGGTATCTGACATTACAGTTACATATTCCGTAGCAGGACATGGGCCTGAAGTAGTATAGCTCACTGTAAATTCTGTTCCTCCTGGACCACCAGTAATTTCTCCTGTTTCAGAGTCAATTACAGCATCGGTATTAGTTGGCTCTACAATTTCGAAGGTACCTCCTAAATCTCCATAAACATCTGCTGTACCCCCATCACAAGTAGCTGTCATCTCAAATGAAGCATCTTCCTCTGCATAGGTTGTTACAGATTGTATAGAAGAAGCAGGACAAGGTCCACTTGTTGTATAAGAAATAACATAAGTTGTATCTGAAGAACCACCTGTTATTTCTCCTGTTGTAGCATCTATAAGAGCGTCATCAGAAGGGAATTGATCAAAAGCAAAGATTCCTCCAACATCTCCAGTTATTGTAGCACTCGCACCATAACAATCAGCTTCAAGTGTAAACGAAGCATCCTCTTGAGGCAATACTACGACTGTTTCTGAAGTAGTTGCTGGACAAACACCTGTAGTTGTATAGTCAACAGTATATATGGCTCCAGGAACTCCTCCAGTTATGGTACCTGTAGCAGGATCTACAACAGCTCCATCCCCTAAATCAGGATTTAGAGCAAAAGAACCTCCTGGTGTTCCTAAAACAGTTGCAATGGCACCATCACAAGTTGCTGTCAATGTAAATGAAGCATCATCCAAAGGATTTACCATAATTTCAAAAGAAGTGACCACATAACAATCTGATCCTCCATCTGAACTGGCATCTTCTACTCTTACATAGATTGTTTGAGGAGAGGAAGTATTGGTGTAAAGAACTGGCAATTCATTTGTTGCTGCATCAGCATCCTCTTGAGACACATAATAAGTAACATTATAAACACTTGGATCTTCTTCTCCAATAATTACCGCTGTTTGTGTTTCAAAATCAAACTCTGCAAAACCATCATTACTAGCATCATCACAAACTTCCATATCAGCAGGTTCATTTATAGATGCTAGATTAAATAGATTAACCATGACAGTAGCAGACGTAGAAGTACCCTCGCAGATATCACCATAGGCTATCACAAAGTAGGAACCTGATTCAGATACTTCAAAAGTTCCTGTTGTATTGGTAGTAATATATATACCATCATTGTATAAATCAAATGTATCTGCATAAGGAGATTCAGATACTAAGGTAACTGTTTCAACACCACAAAAATCAATAGATTCTCCTTCTGGCAACATAGTCACATCTACTCCATCAACTGTTTCGATAACTACATCACAAACTACCTCACAATTGGTTCCATTCTCAGGACCAGAATCTTGAGAAAGGTTATAAAATCCATCTTGTTGAGAATAATTGGTTATTAGTATCACATATAAATCTCCAGCTTGAACCCCATTAAGGTTAATCGTTTCTGAAGCCGTAGCAGAAAAACTACAGTCTGCTTCAAACTCAGGTGTTAATAAGAAACAACCTCCGTCTTGGCTATCAAATGGTCCCCAAACGATGAAGTCGATATCCAATCCTGTTCCTGTTCCACCTTCACCTGTTGTTTGATCTAAAGAGAATTGGTAATCACCAGGTTCATCAAAAATTATGGTATTCCATTGTGGATCTGGTTGAGACCCTAAACAGCCATAATCTAAATAGTCTGGAGCTTCTTGATCTCCTGTAATACTAGGATACCATATATCTGAAGCACAAATTGGAAGCGCATCCAAACAAAATGTTGGACAAGTAGTCAAATAGGTTGGACTATTAATGGTACAGTTACTGTCTTGTTCATTTTCAACGGTAACAAATACCGATTGATCTAGAGTAAATGGTCCCATTTGGTATGTTCCTGGCTCAGTAACCTGAATAGTTGTAGCATCCACGTTATTAGAAACTAAAATAGATTCTGCATCTCCGATATCAGAAATAACCACATCTATAAACCCTTGAAGGTTATCACAATCTTCCATATAACTAAATTCAACCTCAGGCATTACGCAAGTCAACTCTATGATGTTTACTGTGAAATCCAAGGTAACTCCCCAAGAGCCATTGTAACATGGATTAGGTGTTGATTGTCCAGAATCTGCTGTTCCAATACGCATTCTGTGTTCCCCTAATGGGGCGTCGGCAGGAACAACAAATGAAGCATCTAATGTGGTTGGGTTTTGGTTTGTAGAAACACCGTCAAAAACCAATTCATCTGCTTCAAAAACCAAATTATCATTAAAGTCAATCCAAATATTGGTGTCGTATGTAAATCCTGTAGCGAAAGTAACTTGACAGTTAGCCAAAATACCTTGGAAGATATTCACTACCGTATCTGTATGATTTTCATAAGTTACATCTCCAAAACTAGGGAATGAAGTCGTTGAAATAACAGTATTGCTAACCCCTTGACCATCATTACTTGTTGGTACAGATTCACAATATCCTGTATAAAAATTTCCTGGTCCAGACCAAATACTCACATCACCCTCACCACAATCAGCCTGCACATAAAAATCATAAGAAGTATCAGAATCAAGGCCCTCTAATACATATGGGCTAGTAACATCTATTAATACTGTTCCCTCTCCATTTCCTGGAGTAAATCCTGCAGGTCCGTATTCAACATTCCAAACTTCAGCCGTTCCAAACTCAACCCAAGAAATCTCGGTAGATGTTAATGACAGGTTAGTTGCAGAAAGTTCAATTGGCTCAGGACAAGTAGGGATTTCTCTAATCTCAAAATTATCTACGGAGACATCAACATCCTCTGGATCATTTACAGTTCCCTCAGATCCCCAAATACCAAACTGAACAACCATATCAGAATAAGGTGTCAAATCAAAAATGAAATGTTCTCCACCAGCTGCAATGACCGTGGTATTATCCCATTCGAAAATAGGTGTCCAGGTAGTACCGCCATCTGTAGTAATTAAAACCTGAACTTCATCATCTGATCCTAGTGTTGAAGCCGTTGTAGAACTTGCAAATTGCATAAAAGCCACATCGATTTCAAACTGCCATGGACCACCAGTCAAATCAAATTCTGGTGAGATGATCCAATCGCTTTTACCTGTTGTGAATAAATTAATTTTATATGCTCCTGAAAAACCAACATTTGCAAAACCATCACTAGTCCATGACCCTGCTCCAAAATCTGAAGGCCCTGTTGTTGGATCTCCATCATTGGCTTCATCCCAACACTCTGGAATAATAGTATCAAATTCTTGAAGGTAATAAGGTATAAATACATCACAAGTCGTTGTAAACAAAAATGGTCCTGCCCAGTTACTTACCCCATTTTCATCTCCACAGTTCGCTTGAACATAATAAGCATATTCCGTTGTAGCAGATAAATCACTTACCTCAAAAGCTGTATTAGTATCTGCAACGTCGGTTGCCACACCTGTTGGAGTTGTTCCAGCTTCAACAACTTCTATATTCCAAGAAGAAATACCAGTATTACTATCTGTCCAGCTTAACTCAGCTGTAAAAGCAGTAATATTATCTGCAGTTAGATCGGTTGGTATTTCACAAGAAGGAGGCGTACAGTTTACTGTTCCAGAATATATAGTTGTTCCTTGTAGTGAACCTGAACCACTAGGCATTGTAAATAAATCTTCACCAAAAGCTTGAATAACTATTCCAACTTCTCCAGACCAAGAACCACCAGTATTCCAAAATAGTTCAAATGGTTGGCCATCACATAAAGCCACTAGAGCTTCTCCTGAAGACCCTGAAGATAAGGTAATTGTTTCCACATCTACACCATTTTGAGAAATGGTCATTGAGTTTCCATTCCAACCATCTCCAAATGAATCAGTCATTACAAACGTATATTCACACTGCTCACTCACATCACAAAGTTGTGTATCAAAAGCAAATGGCCCTATCCAGTTGCTCACTCCATCTGCATCACCACAATCGGCCTGAACATAGTATTCATAATTTGTACCAGCCATCAAGCCCGTTACTGTATATGGGTTGGCATCTGCTGTATAGTTACCCGTTCCAGCAGGTGAGGTTCCAGCCTCAACAACTTCAAGGTTCCATGCCGTAGCACTACCATTTTCAGTCCATGTTAATTCAGCACTATCCAATCCAGTGGAATTAACTGCCAAATCAGATGGACTCGGACAAACCTCAAGAGTTGTAAAAGAAAACGGTCCAATCCAACCACTTAAACCATCTGTATCTCCACAATCCGCCTGAACATAATATTCATAATCCGTCCCTGGAGTTAAGGATGTTACTGTGTAAGGATTGGCATCTGCTGTATAGTTACCTGTTCCAGTAGGTGCGGTTCCAGCCTCAACAACTTCAAGGTTCCATGCCGTAGCACTGCCATTTTCAGTCCATGATAATTCAGCTGAAAAAGCTTCAACCATACCAGCAGTTAAATCCGCTGGGTTTGGACAAGCCTGAGTAATTCCATCCAAAATCACATTTGCTATGGTATTATCAATATTATTTGCTGTAGGTGGTGCAGCTGGATCAGCATTAGTTCCATCACTATAATGTGATATCGATCTATTTGTTGCTACCTCCGTATTATAGAAATCATCTCCAGACGAATCATAGGATGGCATATTTTCTTCTACGGCAATAAGCAAATTATCTGTTCCAGAATAAGTAAATGGGGTATCGAAAACAATCTGGACCCATCCATTTACACCAGCTTCAACAGTTATTCCACCTGAATAAACTTGGGTAAAACTAGCAATAGGCTCCCAATCTGTTGTAGAGGCGAATTCTGTTCTTGTGGATTCCGCAAGATAAATTACCAAACTCTGACTATCGGGCAACGCCGATGTACCACTATAGTACCATTGAAGCCCTGTAATCTCCCCAGAGGCATTAATTTCTTCAGCCAAATAAACCGTTTGAGTATAGGAATACCCATACCACGGTTCAAATGGTGCATTTTCTGATTCCAATGTTCCGGAACCAATCGTGACCTGAGCATTGAGATGCCAAAGCATCATAAAACTCATAAATACAAATAATGTAGTTCTTTTCATTTTGTGTTAAGGAGTGGTTTTAAATTAGGTTTACGAAAAAAATGAATCCTTTGAATGAAAATTTATCCTATTCAATTAATTAACATTTTAAGTAAACTTTAAGGACTAAATGTATAAAAAAAGCTCCTCAACCATTGATTAATTGGTAGTTTATAGATTAAATACAAGAATTTTCGATGAATAGATTTAACTGTATTTTAACAATTTTCATAAACATATTTAAGCATTTAGAGAAATTTACCTAACATTTTATTAATATATCAAACTACCATCTTTCCAATCCCAAGAATTTTATTGAATTCCCAATATTTCATCAACTAGCATGTACAAAAAAGCCCTACCGTTTGGTAGGGCTTTTTTTATGCTCTTATGTTTGGGTCCTCCATCTCCCTATTGGCCCTGCGGACCTCCAGTGGTAATGATAAACTCAGACCTTCTGTTCAATTGGTGCTCCTCCTCGCTGCAGTTGCTTCCGCAATCCACCTTAGGATCGCTCTCGCCCATACCCTTACCTGTGATCCTTGAGGCATCAATGCCCTTGGAGATCACGTACTGTACGGTCGTCTTGGCACGTCTGTCAGACAATCTCTCGTTGTATGAGGCAGATCCACGGCTGTCCGTATGTGAAGTCGCATTGATCACCATATCCGGGTACTTGTTCATCACCTGTACCAACTTGTCAAGTTCAAAGGCGGCCTCTGGCGTGATGTTTGACTTGTCGAACTCAAAGTAGATAGGGTTCAGTACCACTTGGTCCTCTGCAACGATCATCTCGATCGGATCCAGGGCCACCTCTGCAGTAGTCGATTCATCAAATGTACCGTCAACACTTACCTTTTCGCTCTCATAACCGTCCATGCTCACCTCAAGACCAGACTGCTTGTCGCACTCTACCAAGAAAGTTGCCTTTCCTTCTGCATCGGTCAACTGGGTAAGCAACATGCTTCCCTGGTCATCGTATACAGATACGCTGGCTCCCTGCAATGGCTCCCCGCTCTGGCTGTCGGTAACCATAGCAATAAGGTCTACAGTACACATTGGCTGAAGTCTGAACACCTGGTAGATATCGTCGCTTCCCTTGCCACCTTCTCTATTGGAGGATACAAATCCTTCCCCGCTTTCCTCATCGATGGTAAAGGCAAAGTCGTCCATGTTACCGTTCACTGGCACCCCAGCATTCCTTACCGGTAGGTAAGACCCGCCGTCAAGCTTGGTAAAGAAAACATCCAGGTTTCCTAGACCCAAGTGCCCGTTGGATGAAAAGTAAAGGACATCGGTACTGCTTATAAAAGGAAAACCTTCATCTCCCTCTGTATTGACAATGTCTCCCAGGTTAACCGCTTCTCCGTAGGTACCGTCTCCATTGATGGATACCTTGTAGATGTCATAACCTCCGTGACCTCCTGGCATATCAGATGAAAAGTAAAGGGTCTTTCCGTCATTGCTCACGCTAGGATCCTTGATCGTAAAGGTGTTGCTGTTCAATGGGAACGGTTTTACATAGCCCCATTTCTCGCCATCAAAGGTAGCCTCGAAAAGGTTGTTCACACTGATCTTTCTTCTGGTGGTACTGTCCTTCTCGTACATCCCCTCCGAGAAACTCTCTCTGGAGAAGTACATGGTCGTACCAT
>NZ_JAJJNF010000016.1:0-7342 GCF_021245805.1 Mangrovimonas futianensis | reverse complement strand
TACAGACCCTACCATTACAGCACCTGATGACGTAACCGTAAGTGCCAATGCTTCCTGTGAAGCAACTGGTGTGGCTCTTGGAACACCGACTACAGCTGATAACTGTGGGGCGAATCCTGCAACCAATGATGCGCCTGCTACATTCCCAATAGGTAATACAACAGTAACCTGGACCGTAACCGATGCGGCCGGTAATTCTGCTACTGATACTCAAATAGTAACTGTCGAAGACAATACAGACCCTACCATTACAGCACCTGATGACGTAACCGTAAGTGCCAATGCTTCCTGTGAAGCAACTGGTGTGGCTCTTGGAACACCGACTACAGCTGATAACTGTGGGGCGAATCCTGCAACCAATGATGCGCCTGCTACATTCCCAATAGGTAATACAACAGTAACCTGGACCGTAACCGATGCGGCTGGTAATTCTGCTACTGATACTCAAATAGTAACTGTCGAAGACAATACAGACCCTACCATTACAGCACCTGATGACGTAACCGTTAGTGCCAATGCTTCATGTCAAGCCACTGGTGTGGCTCTTGGAACACCCACTACAGCTGATAACTGTGGCGTTAATCCGGCAACCAATGATGCGCCGGCCACATTCCCTATAGGTAATACAACAGTAACCTGGACCGTAACTGATGCAGCTGGTAATTCGGCTACTGATACCCAAATAGTAACTGTCGAAGACAATACACCTCCAACTGCCATTTGCCAAGATATATCTATACAATTAAATTCTGCTGGTGATGCAACAATTGCAGCAACTGATATAGATGGAGGATCAACAGACAATTGTGGAATAGCCTCTTTGAACGCCTCACAGACAGCCTTCACCTGTGCCAATTTAGGATCAAATACTGTAACTTTAACGGTTACAGATATTCATGGAAACTCTTCTACGTGTGATGCAATCGTCACAGTTGAAGATGATGAAGCTCCAACAATCAATTGCCCAACTGATAAAAATGTGGATTTTGAGGACAATTGTGAATTTACGCTACTTGACTATACCTCAGAAGCTTCAACTTCTGATAACTGTGATAATAATGTAACCTTGACCCAAAGTCCACCAGCAGGCTCTATTTTGAGTGGTGCAGTCGTTGTTACTATTACCGCTACCGATGACTCAAACAATTTTTCCACTTGCTCCTTTAATGTTGTTCCTTCGGACAATGAAGCCCCTATTGCGGCTTGTACTGATTACACAGCTGTACTAAGCCCTTCTGGAGTGGTGAATATTGCAGCATCCAATTTGGATAATGGTTCTTCAGATAATTGTGGAATTGCTAATATGACTGTTACTCCGAGTTCATTTAATTGCTCGGATGTCGGACCGAATACCGTAACTTTTACAGTTTATGATGATGCAGGTAATTTTAACAGTTGTACAGCAACTGTAAATGTGGAGGATAATACTCCTCCAACAGCAGTATGCACCGATTTTGTTGTAGTTATCGATGCTATTACCAGAGACGCCACAATTACTGCAGAAAATATTGATAATGGTTCCACAGATGCTTGTGGAGTTGCATCAATTACTGTGAATCCAAGCGTCTTTGATGAAGCTGCGGATGGGTTGTTATATGTGGCAACTACAATTTTAACAGTAACTGATGTGAATGGAAATGAATCTACTTGTACTGCCAACGTTACTGTAGAACCACCTAAAAATTTAAATACCTATATGACAGGTGTAATCACTAATCCCACTCCTGATAATCCGCAACCCCCTAGCCCATTGGTAGAGGTCACGGCTTGTCCTGGTGAATTGTTAGATGGTGTCACCGTTTTTTTTAATCTTCAAAGTATCGCCCCTTATAATTTAGTTGCTGCAGATGTCATTCATTGGGAAGTATCCTATGACTATGGTGAAACATGGACACCTCTCACAACTCCTCCTTCATCGGGAACGTTAACTTATTCGATATCCGGAATTACAAACGACACATTTGTAAGGGCTGTAATTGTGGATCCCGATACGGGAGCAACGAAAACGACTGCCGAGTCTTATGTACGTTTTCTTCCTCCTGACGAACCACCAATAATTACTAGTATTTCTCCTGACCCGCCAGAAATTTGTCTTGGAGAAGCAATTACCGTTACGGCTGAAAGTTTCTTTGACCAACCTAATGGACAATTTGGGGAAGGTGGTGAATTTAACTATGCACAGCCTGAAGGATGGCGAGTTGATGGTATAGATGGATTTTTTCCTGCAAGTGGAAACACAACCACCCAACCTACTTGGAAAGAAACTAATTCTAACAACAATCAACTTTTTAGTGGAATCAATTATGACACTAATGACAATACTAAATTTGCAATGGCGAATGGAGTTGGAAACGTCACAACCTTGGAAACACCGGTCTTCAGCACCATAGGAATGACATCTAGTGAAGCCATCATGACTTTTGATACGAGTTACTACTTCTGTAATGGAGGATTCGGAACCATTGAATTATCATTTGATTCTGGGAACACCTATTCTGTAGTTTTAAATACTGTTGAAGGATTAGACTTTACTTCAGGCAATACGACCGGAGTAGAATTAGTTAAATCTGGAGGAAACTGTAATGGTGGACAAAGACCAACTACCAACCCGAGAATGGTTTCTGCGTCCATTGATTTGGGAGCATATGTTGGACTTTCAGGATTAAGAATAATGTTTACTTTCAATGGTAGCACATCTACTTGTGAAGATGTTAGTTTTCCATTGGCGGCAGACAACCCTTGTAATAATAATCCCACTTATGATGTTGCCAGTGGCTGGGCTATTGACAAGGTTGGTTTTGCATACGCCTATGTCGATGAGGAAATAGAATGGACTGATGAAGATGATAATATCGTTTCAACCTCCACTGAAGCCACTATTACACCGATAACCCCGGGAATTAGAACTTATGGTGTAACCTCTCTAGTAAACGGTTGTAGAACGGAGAATGATGAGGGAACTGCCTTTGTTGACTTCTACACAAGTTTAGCCTATGCAGGACAAGACTATACCCCTTTAAACAGCGAATGTGGTGAAAATGCGCTTCAATTGAACGCCTACGACAATACGAAAACAGCAACTGAAAACTTTATTAAAGGTGCCTATGAAACAAACCTATACGTGGTGCCAGATACCGCTGCTGGAGACACAGACTACCCAGGAACGGGAGTAATGGGAACTTGGAGTATTCAAAATGCTTCCTATAATTCTTGTGGAAGCTCTGCCATATTTTCTAGTGACACAGATCCAGATGCCATATTTTCAGCAGATCCAGGAATATTTACTTTAAGATGGACTCTTTCAAATGGTTGTTTTGATGAAATCACAGTAGAAATCAAAGATTGTCCAACAGTAGACTTTGATGGCATCAATGACCATGTCACTTTTAGAAATAACTACCAATTAAACTCTGATTTTAGTTTAGAAATTTGGGTAAAACCAAATTCAACTAATGGAACTAGGACTGTTTTTTCTAGAAAAGAATTTGGAAACACGACGAGCGGTTATGATTTAAGTATTGTTAATGGACAAATAAGATTCCGCTGGGGGAATGCCGGTGGAACTGGTCAAGTAACATCTGGAGGCAATACTGTTGGAACCAATAGATGGTACCATTTAGCAGTTACATTTGATGGCTCACTTTACACACTTTATGTCGATGGAATTGTATTAGGAACTGCCAATGGTACTGCTCCTTTAAATACTTCTGGTAGCATAGAAGCACTAATTGGAGCCATGGATCAATCTCCTCCAAACGAACCTACCAATTATTATCATGGTTGGGTGGATGAATTGAGAATTTGGAATAAGGCATTATCTTATGAACATATTCATCAAATGATGAATCAAGAAATTCAGGCTTTAGGCTCAGATGTTGGTGGTGTTGTATTACTAAACAAAATTGATGGTCCAGATTTCAATCAAGACGGTGTTGACGATGACCCACTTGTATGGAATGATTTGGAAGGATATTACAGGATGAATTTGACTTGTGGAAACCTAGCTGCCTACAAAGGAGTTACTGGAAGATTGAGAAACATCACAACAAGCCAACAACAAACCGCTCCCCTACCATATATTACTACAAAAAATGGTAATTGGGATAACGATTCCACAACTGCTTCACCATGGTTATATTATTCTGTTTGGGATCATCCCAACAGCAATGGAATTAACGGAGAGGCCATTGATTGGAATATTGTTAGAACAAATCATAATGTGATAAGTGATGTGCAAGACATAACTTTACTAGGATTACTAGTAGATTCCAATGAATTAACAATCAAAGATACAGGTGTTGTTGATGAAACAAACAATGGTCATGGTCTTTGGATAACCCATTATCTCAAATTGAACGGTCAAATTGATTTGATAGGAGAATCTCAATTGGTTCAAAAACGATATACTATAGATCAATTGAACGATAGTGAACTTGAACCATCTAGTGGCGGATTTATTGAACGAGATCAACAAGGAACCAATAACCTTTACAATTATAACTATTGGAGTTCTCCCGTTAGTGCAATTGGTGCTGCAACAAATTCAAATTATACAGTCGCAAATGTTCTGAGAGATGGTACTACTTCATCCAATCCAGCTACAATAACTTGGATTGGTGGCTATAATGCAAATCCAGGACCACCCATCTCCATGCCAAATTATTGGCTTTGGACCTATAACGCCATAGCCAACACCTATCAGCAATGGAACCAAGTAGGGAGTACTGGTAGCATACCTACCGGAAATGGTTATACCATGAAAGGAAGCGGGACTGCTGGTAATTATCAAAATTATGTTTTTAAAGGAAAACCACACAATGGATTAATTCAGAGCACCAATACAAATGTTTCTAATGGTAATCAAATATTAATTGGTAATCCTTACCCGAGTGCTTTGGATGCCGATGAGTTTATTAAAGACAATATACCCAATAATCTAGCGACGGCAGAAGGTTCAACTGCTAATCCTGGATCAACCAATGCCTTTGATGGAGCTCTCTATTTTTGGGTCCATTATTTAAGTAGTAATTCCCATTATCTTGCCTTTTACGAAGGTGGTTATGCCACTTACAACTTAAGCGGTGGTGAAATTCCTACTACCCCACCTATAACCGAAGATGGTTATGAAATCAGTGACTTAGGTTCCTCGTCATTATTACCAGGCAGATATATTCCTGTTGGGCAAGGTTTCTTTGTGGGTGCTTTAGAACCAGGAACTGGAGGTCAAATTAAATTTGAAAATGACCAACGCGTTTTTGAAAGAGAATCTGGATCAGGATCTTCTATCTTCTTGAAGACTACAAATAACGCAAGCTTAACCTCTTCTAGTAATGAGAATGAATCAATCATCCAACGAGTAAGAATAACTGCATCCATGTCTAATAATTTAAACAGACATCTCATGTTGGCATTTGTTCCAAATAGCACTGCTACTGATGGTTATGATTATGGTTATGATGCAAAAAATATAGATACCTATTCTTCTGATGTATCTTGGAATATTGACGATGCTAATTTTGTAATTCAAGGTGTAAGTGAATTTGATCCAACTAAACAATATCCACTAAATGTTGAATTGGCTCAAGCTGGTGATTTAGCAATAAGCCTCAGAATGTTAGAGAATTTTGATGAAGATGCCATTGAAGTATTTATTTATGATTCCGTAACAGATGAATATACACAATTCAATGACGTACCTTTCTATATTAATTTAGATGCTGGTGAATATAATAATAGATTCTTTTTAACCTTTGAATCTGATGAATCAACTCTAAGTACCATTGAAGATATGACCAATGATATTAGTGTAAATTATTTGAATAATTCAGGTGAAATTTTCATAAATACTTTTAACCAAATAAATATTAAAAAAGTCCAATTGATTGATATGGGAGGTAAAGTTATACAAACATGGAACCATTCTCAAGTTCCTGAACTATCCTATTCTAAAATAAAACTACCCGTACAACGCTTATCAAGTGGCCATTACATCATAAAATTAGATACTGATTTAAATACCAGTATCAGTAAAAAAGTGATAGTTGAATAATAAAATCTTTAAAAATTTACGAAAGCGGTAATAATCTTACCGCTTTTTTTGAATTTCCTTCAAAAATTTGCATTTCATCGTGTTTTTTATGCACTTTATAGATTTTTTAATATTTATTTTTCTATATTGCGGCCATAAATAGCTATTAATCCATTGTTAATTAAGAAGAATATTTATCACGTTACCAATTGTACATTAAAGATATAAGTAAATAATTACAAAAAAAATCCCGACACGATTATAATTTACAGCTTATATCTTAAAAATACTATTGATCCACAATTCCTCTAAATACAATTATTAATAGTTACCAACCGGCCCCAACTATCAAATGTTGAAACGGTATATTTTTATATTTTTTAAAAATATCAACTATGAGGAAACCTTACTTAATTGTATTAACAGTTTTACTTTCTGCTATAAGTTTTGCTGCTATCCCCAAACATACTAGCTACCAGTTTTCCTATCCACTTATCACAGACGCCATTTGTACTTATGAGGAATATTTGGAGATCGCGTCTCACATAACCAAAAATGACATAGGATCATATTTAAGTATTACTGATTGTCCTCCAGCTAACATTACGGTTAATGTTGATCCAGGACAATGCTCTGCTGTTGTGATTTATACTAATCCAACCACAGACATTGTCGATGGTAGTATGGTACAGATTGATCTAACTGGTTATACAACTGGTGATGCATTTCCCGTAGGAATTACAGTTCAAACTTGGGAAGAAAGAGATAGTGATGATTCTCCAACTGGATTGACTTGTACATTCAATATTACCGTGGAGGACAACACGCCTCCGGTGCTTGTTGGTGTCCCTGCCGATGCGACCGTAGAATGTGATGCCATACCCACTCCTGCTGTGGTTACCGCAACTGACAACTGTGATACAACCCTTACCGTTAGCTATTCAGAAACTACCAATACCGTCAATGATGGTGTCGGAACTATCGTTCGTGAATGGTCCGTAACTGATAACGATGGCAATACAACAACACAAACCCAAACCATTACCGTGGAGGACAACACGCCTCCGGTGCTTGTTGGCGTTCCTGCCGATACGACCGTAGAATGTGATGCCATACCAACTCCTGCTGTGGTTACCGCAACTGACAACTGTGATACAACCCTTAACGTTAGCTATTCAGAAACTACCAATACCGTCAATGATGGTGTCGGAACTATCATCCGTGAATGGTCCGTAACTGATAACGATGGCAATACAACAACACAAACCCAAACCATTACCGTGGAGGACAACACGCCTCCGGTGCTTGTTGGTG
>NZ_JAJJNF010000015.1:0-7923 GCF_021245805.1 Mangrovimonas futianensis | reverse complement strand
CCTCGATATAGTGTCCCACTCCCGGAGGCACGTCGTTGAATACGTTGCTCATCTGGTATGGTCCACCGTCAAGTGAATAGTCCAGTTGTGAGATATCGGTCAGTGTCTCGTCCACGGTCACGGTTACGGTATTGCTGGATAAGTTGTTTACACATAGGTACTCAACCGTTACCACAGCCTGTATGTTGGCAGCCTCTGGGAAGGTGATGTTCCACTCAGATTCACATCCCTCGCTGTCTCGCACATATACGATGTGGTCTCCGCCACCCAATCCCGTAAACTCAAACAGGGTCTGTCCAGGGGCACCTTGTGTATAAGGACCGTCATAGTTGTCCAAGCTCACGCTGTATGGCGCGGTACCACCAGAAACCTCAATGCTGAACTCACCGTCCTGGTCTCCGGCACATACCTCAGGGTACATGGAATCCGGTACGATACTGATAATCACCGGTTCTGGTTCTGCTATGGAGAACTCAAATGTCAAATAACAACCCAATTCATCCTGCACGATCACTTCGTAATCCCCAGGGGCCAAGTCTTCAAAGACATTGGTCTGGAAGAACTGGTTCATCTGTGGTGATATGGCATACATGATAACGCCCGTACCACCCGTGGCATTGATGACAATGGAACCGTCACTGCTTCCAAAACATGTGACATCGTTGACCTCAAAAGTGGCCTCCAACGGATTCTGGGGTTCCGTAATCGTGATATTGGCAGTGGTTGCCAGACAGTCACCACTTTCTACCTGTACCACATAAGTGCCAGCCAAAAGTTCGGTAAATACTCCCGGGGTATTCTGTACCGCGTTGATGGTGTTCCCAGAGGTATCCTGTAAGGTGTAAACATAGTCGCCCAGACCGCCTTGTGCACTTGCCACGATGGCTCCGGTATTGTCACCGGCACAGTTGATGGTCGGGTTTGTTGATTCCAGGTTGACAATTAGATCTGGTAGTTCTTCAATGGTAATCTCATTGGTCACCCCAGTGGTACACCCGTTGGCATCCTGTACATAGAATTGGTGTGTTCCAGGAGACACAGAGAAGGTTACCGATGTGTTAAAGGTTCCCATGGAGGTCCCGTTCGGAGTCGAGCTATAAGTATATGGCGGCGTTCCACCGGTAGCACTCAAGGTCAGCTGCGCATCGTTCAAACAAGTTGCCGTACTTTCCGTTACCAGGGCAGCATCCAGGATCTCTGGTTGGTCAATGACGATCTGCCCGGATACGAACTCACAGTTGTATCCATCGGTTACGGTCACGGTATAGGTACCTGCCCCTAGGTTTGCAAACACATTGGAAGTCTGCGGTCCCGAAGAACTTGCCGTTGGAGCGGTCATGTTCAAGGTATAGGTATAGTTTGATCCCTGTCCTCCCGTTACGTTCTCCACTGTTATGGAAGCATTTTGGTCACCAAAACAATCCAGCATGGTGGCACTTGGGGTCATGGTAGCTGCAATGGGCTCTGGTTCAGATAGCACCACATCCACTGATGCGATACACCCTCCGGCATCCATGACGTTCACGGTGTAGCTTCCCGCAGATAGTTCCGTAAAGTTATTGTTGGTCGAGTATGCAACAGTTGCATCCCCGGTAAGTTCATATTGGTAATCTCCCCAACCGCCATTGGCCATTACGTTAATGGTTCCGTTTGAATTGTCACAGGTCACATCCGAAGTGATATCTGCCACAAGGTCCAGGGCCTCGGTAGGCGAGCTGATGACCACAGTGGATGTGGTACTACAGAACGGACTTTCGGTCTCGATGATCTCTACGGTAAAGGTTCCTGCTGTCATTCCGGTAACCGTTATCGGGTTGGTGGATGTGTTGGCTGCCACTGCACCGGTCACAGAGACACCGTTGGTATCGAATACCTCATAGGTATAGCTTCCCGAGTATCCGCTTACATTGATGTCAAATGCACCTGAACTGTCCCCGTAACAGGTCACGGCAGTAGGTACGGTCGTAAATGACGGAGGCGTAGCGGCCGGTAATGAGATGCCCACTTCCTCGGTACATCCTGTATCGGTATCGGTAATGGTGATGGTATACATTCCTGCCGGAACTCCAGAAAACACATTTCCAGATAAACTTATTGAGCCAGAGCTAGGTGTTATGGCATACGTAAAGTTGCCAGAACCTCCAGTACCGGTTACGGTAATCACGCCGTCATCGTCGTTACATGATGGTAGGGCAGTAGCTTCCGGTGTCAAACCAAGAGGCGCCTCGATGGTCACGGACACTAAGTTTCCACAGCCGTTGGCATCCTGTACCTCCACGGTATGGGTTCCAGAATATAGGTTGGAAATGGTAAACGGCGTACTTTGTGTCTGGAAAGCCCCACCATTGATACTGAAACTGTATGGCGCTACGCCCGCAGTAGGCATGGTGACCTCAATTTCAAACCCACCTTCGGCAGCGGTACACGGATTGGTGGCCACGGCATCCACTATCGGGGCTGGATCAGAGATCATATCAACAGGAACGGTAACGATACATCCATAGGCATCCATGGTGTGCACGTAATATGTTCCGGCATCCACGTTAAAGGTACTGGTGGAAGCCCAAGCACTGTCCGAAGCATCAGGGGCCGCAGGGGTGGTGGTTATCTGGTATAAGTATGGTGCCGTTCCATCATGTGCGATGGCACTGATCACTCCCGAATTGGGGTTACAGTTGGCATTTTGGTCCACAGAGGCCGTTAAGGTCAACGGGATCTCTGATTGTGTGATATTGAAAGGAATGGTAACAATGCTACATCCTGCGTTTGGTCCGGTATTCTCGGTGATCAGGACATAGTAGTTGCCAAAGGGCAGTGGTCCCAGATCGGTGATGGTGGTAGACCCGTTTGAAGGAACAGATCCAGAACCGGTCACACCGGTAGATTCCAGTGACAGGGTATCGAACACCTCATAGGATATATCGATACCAGTGCCATAGACACTGTTGATGGTAAAGGTTACGTTCCCATCGTCACTACCGGAACACGTAATGTTGTTTGCCGTAACAGCCGTGGCCGTTAAGGATGAGTTGGTAGGTATGGGAGTCGTAGCAGGCTCGAAGTAGCTACAGTTGGTCGATTCGTCATAGACAATAAAGGTATAGCTTACCCCCGGGGTCAATCCCGTAAAGGTTGCCGACTGGCTACCGGGCGCATCTTCAGGTATCCATGACCCGGCAGGGTTTGGATATTCTGATATAGGTCCCTGGTAGATACTGAAGTAAAAAGGTCCGGCACTACTTAGGGTAGATCCCACACTTACCACGGCAGTCCCACCAGTGGAACAGTCCACGGTAGATGCTACGGTAATGTCAAGATCGGTAGGAGGCGATGCTACCAATACGTCCTGGACCAGAACGGAACATCCGTTGGCATCGATGACGTTGATCTGGTAAAGTCCGAAGTCCACCACATCAAAGCTCACGGAAGTGGATCCCGTGGCATTAAGCTCGGAGTTTTCATAACCGTTGGTACCAGTTACGAAATAGTTGTAGGGAGCGGTTCCACCGGTAACACCATCTACAATAATAGATCCCTGTGATACTCCGGTACTTGTACATGTAATGTCTACGGCATGGTAGGTCACGTCAATAGGGTCCGGCTGATCGATAACGATGGTGTCGGTACCGGTACATGAGTTGGCATCGGTCACGGTCACGGTATAGGATCCGGCTGGTAAGCTGGAGGTTTGTGTTCCGTAATCGGTTCCGGTGGTATCGTTGAATACGTTGATTGTAAATGGCGGGGTTCCCACGGTATCATCAATGGTGATCTCCATGGCGCCATTGGTATCCCCGTTACAAAGTATTGGGGCTGTCTGTGCTATCAGGCTGATGGCCGGAGGCGTAATGGGGTTGATGGTATGTTCTGGCGAGGTAGCGGTACAACCGTTGGCATCGGTGATCTGGAACTGGTAGGTCCCTGCCGTGGATGCACTATAGGTAAAGGTCATTCCCGTTGCACCAAGATCCGTAAAGGCACCACCGTTAATGGACACGGCATAGGTGTAGGGCGCTGAGCTACCTGTTATGGTACCCGTAATGATGGCATCTGGGTTGGCCGTACAGTCCAGGTCCTTGGTAAGCACGGTGCTCAAGGAAATGGTAGGTAGGGGATCGATGGTCATGGTCTCGCTGTATGTACACTCATTGGCATCCATCACCTGGAAGGTGTAGGTTCCCGGAGCCAGGTCTGGGAACGTATTGGATGTCTGGTATGGGGTAGCTGCCGAAGCAGGTGCTATGACCTGGTACTGAAGCTCGCCGCTTCCTCCGGTGACACTTGTAATGGTCACATCGGATGAATTTGCAGGACAGGTAATGGCCGTCATATCAAACTCCATATCGGTAGGTGGGTCCAGGGCATCGATGGTGATGTTTCCCACTGCCAGGGAACATCCACTGGCATCCTGTACGGTGATGGTGTAGGTTCCGGCCGTAAGGCCCGTAAAGGTATTGCCGGACTGGAAGTTGGTCCCGTCGATACTGTATGAATAGGGAGGCGTACCACCAGTTACACCCGTCACTGTAATGGTCCCGCTACCGTTACAGGTGTAAGGGGAGGTGAGTTCAACTGTACCTTCAATCGTAGAATCGGCAGTTATAGTTACTTGTTGTGATTCGGTATAACATACTGAATCATCCAAACTATACTTTACTATAACTTCATAGGTACCTTCTGTTAAATTTGTAAAAACAGGAGCATCAACAAACGTTGATCCGCCATCAATGCTGTATTCTAAAGTTGTTCCATAGGTATTTGTAACATCAAATGTTATGGTTCCGTTGGAAGTAAAACCACATTCTATATTAGTAGATGTAACTGTATAATCAGGTTCTGGAATATCATCAACAGTAATGGTCGTTGTAGCACTACAGTTATTTGAGTCCATAACAAGAATAGCATAAGTACCAGGAGCGGTAACTGTATATTCTGGAACGGTTTGAAATTCTGAAGCACTATTAATGAAATAGAAATATGGAGGCGTTCCTCCTTCGGGATAAATAGTGATTTCCCCGTCGTCACAGGTTAAGGGGCTTGTCAATGCCGCAGTTACTGTTAATAATGGTGGTTGAATAATTTCAATTTCTTCTGAATATTCACAGCCATCATCAGTTTCAAAACTAACCGTATATATTCCGGGGTTTAGATTTTCAAAAGTGTAACTGTTTTCCATTTGTGGTCCCACACTATTGACCAATGTTCCGTTTTGATGAATCGAAAAATAGTATTGTGGATCGGCATCATTGGCTGCCAAGTAAATGCTACCAAAATCATCATAACATAAAGGTTGTTCTATTATTGTTGATGCTGTAAAGTCACTTTCAAAAATTTGAACATCGGGAACTGTGAAGACACAAGGATTGGTTTCTACTTCAGTTTGAGTAATATAAACCGTATACATCCCTGGAGTTGTTACAGTGAAGACGTTACTCGATTGGAAATTGACATTATCCAAACTAAATTCATATCCGCTGGAAACACCATTAACGGTGATGGTTCCAGGAGATTCACAAGTGATGTCAGTTGCTGTTACAATAGGCTCCAGTAAATTTTCATAGACATTAAAATAGAATTGGACATAACAACCTCCTTCAAAATTGATGGTCAGACTAAATTGACCTGCCGTATCAGCTGTGTAGTTTGGTCCTGTTCCTACTTGGTTCCAAGTACAATCGTCATTTTCATTGGCACAATCTGCATTTTCTACAGCAGCACAACTAGACTCATCTAATTGTTCCCATACTATAGAAGTCGTGCCAGAGATATTGGTTTGAATGTCTACAAAATCATTCGCTCCACATAAATAAATATTCGGCAAAAGTTTTCCGTCGTTTGGACAGGTGACTACTTCGTCAGCATAAGGAATGACTGGGTTGGTAATATCTCCTCCAAAAGTTGTTACATGATATTCTTGAGCAATGGATTGACATGGATTTGGAGCTGTGTTGAATGAATAGTAAGTTCCAACTTCGGTAGCTGTAAAGGTTTGACCCGTACCAATAACCGGGTTTCCTGAAGAGTTATTGGACCATTCATAAGTATCATACCCATCGGCTGCAGTTAGAGTAATACTGTCTCCACATAAAATAAAGTCTTCTGAAAAAGTACAATCTAGATCCACCAAAAAGTTAGTAGCTTGTGGACTCAATAAACACCCAGTATTGCTGCTTAAACTGGGGTCGTCCGTAATTAAGAAATCAGGATTGATAGTACCTTGATAGGAAGCAAACGCTTGGTTGTTGATAATATTGGAGCAAGCATCTGCTAAATCGGCACAGGTTTCAACAGTTTGAACTTCTATACGTATTTCATAAACAGGGTCATTGATTTCGACTAAAGAATCGTCAATGTTAAATATGATTTCCCTAGTTATGGGATCATAACTGGCAACCGTAACTCCTGGAGGCAACACTAAATCCTCAGGGTAATTAAAGATAATGTTGATAGGTAAAACATCTCTAATTTGGAAGTTTGTTGCATGGTCATTACCTACGTTTTGAAACCCAATAACATAATTTAATGGCTGCCCTAAACCTACATATTGCCCACCAATATCATTACCCATGTCATCTTCAACTATTTTAGTCAAAATGATATCGGGTTCGATTATTTCTACCGCAAAAGCATAGAAATATTGGAAATAGACATCTTGATCACTCTCCAACCTTACAACAGCCGATGTGGCATCATTAGCTATGACATTGTTGCCTGGATTAGGTACGACCATCACACCTGTGTCAAATCCAAGTGTGTTTGTACTATTGGGAACTCGGTTATCAACAGGTAAAGCACTCAACTGGGTGACCGAACTGTTAAAAAAGTTATTTGCTGGTCTATCAGCTGCTGATAAAGGAACGTTGTTTAATAGCAATCTGTCATTCTGAATAGGTTTATCACCTTCTAGCGTTGCAAAAGCAAAATTAGCTCTTACTGGTTGGGGTGCTGGTACGGTTCTAAATCCAGAAACTGGCACGTCTAAATTAACACTACTACTAATGGCACTGAATCCATCAAAACTAGTGATGGATTTTCCAGGCATTGTAGGGTCTTCATAGACCACAAAGAGAGACCAACCAGCAGAATATCCTGTTCCATTGTATGGGTTAAAACTTCCTGTTTCACCTTGTGCACTGGATACATTGGCGATGGTATAAGTCCCCAGATCGGTGTCAAGACTGGTTACAATAGACGTTACATCGGCATAACAGGAGTAGGGATAACTATCTCCAGTAGCAGTACCATTGGCACTATAAACTATTTCTCCGGTGATATCAAAATACCCTCCACTGGGACCTTTTAGTTTGACATTTTCAATTGGTTCATCTCCATTTGTTACTGCTCCCCAATACAATCCTGCATAGATTATTTGATAACAATTGGGGTTGGGAATTTCAAGGTCAGCGCTTGAAGAACTGAAGGTGGAGTTGTCATTATCAATGTCTATATAAGTCATGTCGACGTTATGGTTATAGACATTATTTTGATTAAATGCATTGTTATCGGGACCCAGAATATTGTTTCCTATTAACAAAATATCACCCTTTAGATCTTGATCAAATCTTGGAGTGAATGGTACATAATTTTGGGCAAACGAATGAAAGCCCAAAAACAATAGGAATGTTATAAGGGCTAATTTTGAAAAAGTAGGTTTTTTCATGGCAGCTTAGTTTAGTTCTCCTTTTTCTGCAAGGGGCATCGCATAGAAGGAGGTTATGTTAGTGTTTGTTCTAGTTTTGTTTCATTAAATATTTGTTTTAAATCATTTATAAATTTAACTGTGCCTTTGTTTTTATGTAACCACTAATACATTCTATGCTTGCTTGCGGTGCACGGGCAGTCCGAGAGCCCCTGTAGGAAGTCGATACCAATTGTGATCATGTGTGTACCGGAGTTGTAGCCTATCAGGTCGTTCATAGTGAT
>NZ_JAJJNF010000014.1:0-40999 GCF_021245805.1 Mangrovimonas futianensis | reverse complement strand
CAACGTTTACTTAAATCTCCTTTTGCTGTGTAAATTTTTGGGGTGGTAAATTTGTTTTTGTTGGGCAAATCGTATGCATTTTCGTATTCACTTTCGTATGCAAATGTAAGAACATCTTTATAATTGGACATAAAAAAACGGTTTAGCAAAGGCTAAACCGCTTATGTACAATTATTTAAAATTTGTAGCGAGACCGAGATTTGAACTCGGGACCTCTGGGTTATGAATTGATAAACTGACAAAAATAGATATTGATTATCAGTTAGTTATAAATAATCGTGTTCAAAATCGTGTTCACCAGCCTGTTCGGTTTTGTGTTCACGTGGTTAAATAATTTTCGATGCAATTTAATAAAATAAACTAAAAACACCAGTTTGCTCCAAAAAAGAGTAAATAATCAATTTGTTTTGATTTGAGTGATAATCAATTTTAATTTCATTGTTTTTATCTAAATAAATTTTTGGCTACGAAGTAATTAACTGTCTTTTCAGTATTCTCTGGATATCAACATTGTCTTTCTGTCTTATAAGAAAATGCTCCAAGTCCTCCGTATTTATAATTTGCTCAGTATTTTCCACAAATCCAAATCCTAAATAAATACCATTTTTAACCAATACAAATCCCTCTTCATCAGGATGTCTTCCAGGTTTTTTTATGATTTTGTTTGAAGATATTTCGCTAGTGAACGATATAGCTTGTTCAACGCGCAAATTATAGTTCTTTACTGATTCCTTATTTATACAAACACCACGACATGTATGGATCTTATAGTGGCTGCATTGTTGGACGCCTTCCTGTAAATGACAATACTTGGGACAAAGTTCAAATTGCACACATATTTTTTCTAAATAGGTTCTACAATCAGTGATGTTGAAGAAAGTAATGAAAGGTGACGGAGCATTCTTCAAGATGTTGTATGCCAAATGATTAATTCCCATTCTATCTTGATAGGTAAAAATCCCATATGCTCTAGGATTTCTTTTGGAGGCCACATTGTACTCGGGATAATATTGTTTAATGGCTGCATCTTCCATTAGCAGAGCAATAAGTTCGCTTCCTGATAGTTCATAATCAATATCAGCAGTTTCCCTACATAGATTTAATTCTTTGTCTGTCTTGTCGTAAAAATGTCCCAGCACCCTTTTTTTTAAGTCCTTGGCCTTTCCAATATAAATGATTTTACCCCTTTTGTTTTTAAAGTAATAAACTCCAGGTGCATTAGGAATACCATTAAAGATATCACTTGGCAAGTGGGGTGGGAGAGTAGCTTCTTTTGAAGTTCTCCTTAAAAACTCAGCAAATACTTTTTCGGAATTATCAGTATCAATAATTCTCTGAAAAAGAGTAACGGTAGCCTGGGCATCACCTCTGGCCCGATGACGGCCTTCAATAGGTATATTAAGGGCTGCACATAACTTTCCCAAGCTGTAAGAGCGATGTCCGGGTATCAGTTTTCTAGATAAACGAATAGTACACAGTTTTTTGCGTGTAAATTCCAGACCAATGGCTTTAAATTCATTCCGAATGATGTTGTAGTCGAAATTGACATTATGTGCCACAAAAACACAATCCTTGGTAATTTCAAGTATGGAACTTGCTATTTCCCTAAAAGTAGGAGCCTCTGCCACCATGCTATTGTCTATACCCGTAAGGGCAGTGATGTATTCAGGTATGTAGATCTCAGGATTTACCAAAGATGTAAACTCATCAATTACCTTTTCCCCGTCAAATTTAAAAATGGCAATTTCTGTTATTTTATTTCCTTGTCCTGTAGTTTCAATATCTATGACAGTGTACATCATTTTATAATCCTTTCCAATGCCTTTAATTCCACTCCCAAGCTATTGAACATGTTCATGATACTGGAAATCTTAAGTTCTCGTTCATCATATTCTTGGGTATTGATACTGCATGTAAATTCCCAGAGCTCTAGAACTTCATCAATGGAAACTTCATACGGAGCATAATTTGTGTTGTCTGAGATTAGCAGTAATGTATTTTTTTCTTTGATTTGGTTTAAGACCCGTTTGTATACCATCCCTTCGTTTAATGTGATGAGTACATAGGTTTTACCACTTATAATATCTTCTCTACCCTCAACAAAGCGTCCTATCACATAGGAACCATCTTTCATTGGTAACATGGAATCTCCTTTGATTGGAAAGGCTCTGTGTTTTCCAGTAGGTAAAAAGGGCAACTTAATTTTTTGTAAATGTTCAATATACTCTGGATCATCGTACCCTGCCAAATATCCTGCTGTTGCCTTAACAGGAACAACTTCTATCAGGTTTTCATTATCATTATCTACCATTATGGGGAATAATACCCGTCTGTTTCCAACTTCTATAAACGAGGTGTCCTGTGCTTTTGTAAGATCATTGCGCAATAGGATGTCGATGGGTATTTTAAAGTAATCTGATAGATCAATTAAAAATTCTATGGTAGGGGCAGAACGGCCTTCCTCGTAAGAACTTATACGTGATCTTGTTACCTTTAACTCTTCAGCTAAAATTTCTTGAGTAAGACCCTTCAATTGTCTTAGCTGTCTAATGTTTTTAGATACTATTTTCATAATGCTACAAATGTAAGCTTTAAATGCTTTTAAATGTAGCAAATTTAAGCTTTCAAAGCAATCTTTTAAAAATATGGATTTCTATTATATAGTTTTTAGAATTATAAAATGGATACCAATAATAATAATCAGTACTTAAAGTTGCCTAATGTTAGTAGGTTTGCATATAGAATAAGGTCTGATGGGTGGTTAGGAAAAAGAAACCAATTGAAGGGATTTTCGTGAGGAAAATCATAAGCAAGTCTAAAGGAACTATAGCCGGTGTTGTACATTGTTTATTTTACTTTCATTATTACACCATAAGTAATCCAGTCAAAATGATCCGCGGTCGACTTATAAACATAACTTCCATCTGGTAATATATCTAAAATCTTTACATGAATAACTTTCCCAATATATTGCCTCAAATTTTTGTCAGTCATTCTTTTGTATATCAGGTTATATTCAGAATCTGAAATCCATTCAATCCAATAGATTTGTTTTTCTTCTTTACCTTTTTCTCTCTGGATTTTATTTTTTCTGATAATTTTTGTTTCACTGTAGAATGGATTTTTATAACGATACTCTCCTATAAGAAGAGGGAAATCTTTGGGGATTTCCTTTCCGTTAATCTCCAAATTTTCATACTTCGAATTAATTAATCTAAACGTAGTTAAATGGCAATCATTTTTTAATTTACTGTTTTCATAAAACTCAATACCTAGTAAATACTCTTTAATTTGATTAATAACGTATTCATTTTTATAAGTGGATTCACTTTGTTCAACTTCTGCGCCAAAAATCTGAGATTTTTCATTTACGCAAAATTTTATTCTTAGAAAGTCAACACCATTTGCATCTTCAACAAAAAAATCTTTTTGAATTTGACCTTGTGCAAGGTTTGCAAAAAAAGATAATGTCAGGGCTAAAAGAAGTGATTTGGTCATAAATGATGTACAACGGTCTCGGTTATCGCCAGTTGGCGGAGTATGGACGCGGATTTGTCGGCTTAGTATTAGTTTGTTGGTCAAGTTAATTATTTTCTTTCTTACGGTACCGGCTATTGGAGATTAACCGTTGTTGTGCATAGTTTTTTATTTAGATCTGATTTTATCAGAAATTAAAACACCATCATAACCAAGGTTTTGATGTTTTATCGAGATATCATCTTTCATTAATGGCATAAATATAAGCTCAGTAGTATCATTCACGATATCAACTTCAAAACTGAAAGCTCCATATTTACTTCTCTTTGATCTAAGGGTGTCTGGATTTTTGATTGTCCGTCCAGATTCAGCTATTTCCGTACCAAATAGAACAATATCGTTTTCTAAATACGGTAGAAATACAAATTCGCCAAAATATTTTTCGCCTTTTTTCATTTCAGAACCATTTACTGGGTAATGTTTGAAGAACACGTTTTCAAACACGTATTTATTTTCATAATTTTTTAATTCCGATCTTAAACTGTCATTTTGAGCCTGTAATTGCTCAATTCGGTTTTTTAAATCAGTTTCTTTTCCACAGCTTGTAATCAAAATCAGAAGCCCGAAAATGTAAGTTTTTTTCATTCGATGTTTTACAATTAAATTATGCACAACGGTTTGGCTCGTATGATTTCGGCGTGGAATGGTCCGCAGGACTATTCCGCATAGAAATCAGTTTAAATATAGGTTTTACTTTTGGTTTTTGCACTGTCGCCACGCTGAATTATAGCCGTCTTAAGTTTGAAATCTAATTAAATTGGTATTCTAATCAGAAAGAACAAAAGAGCAGACTAAGGTTACTATAGCCGTTGGAACTAGAGATTCCGTCAACATTGATAATCCCTGCTCTTTTCTACTTAGATTTCGATCAGTTCTGTGAGGCCTGGACCTCGATTTAAAGTTGTTGATACCCAAGTAGTCTGTCCTTTCCAAAATTCAATTCTTATGAGTAAATATAATGAAATTTATGGCGTAGACATCAGCAAAGATGTCTTTGATGTGGTGGACTCCACAGGCCTTTACAAGCAATATCCCAATAATCTGAAAGGCTTTAAGCAGTTTGTTAAGGATATGCAAGACTCTGCACTGGTAGTCATGGAAGCCACGGGCTACTATCACTATTGTTTGGCACAGTATCTATATGGTCTGGAGAAGCATGTCTCGGTGGTCAATCCTTTATCGGTAAAACGGTTTATCCAGATGCGGTTGTCCAAGATCAAGACAGACAAGAGTGATGCCAAGGCCATTTGTGAATATGCTGGGCAGAATCAGGTTCCACTTTACACCGGCAAGGACAAAAACCAAGCCGAATGTTTGCAGCTTCTTCGACTTTTGGAGCTCTACCTCAAACAGCGAACCCAATTGAAGAACAAGATTCATGGCGAGCAGGCCTTAGGGATTCCTTCACAGGCAGTTTACCGCTCGCTGGTTAGGTCAAGAAAGGCTTTGGATAAAGAGATAAAGACCTTGGAGGAGCGTTTGTTGTCCATGGTCAAAGAAGAGAACCAACAGCAGCTTAGCAACCTAAAAAGTATTCCGGGACTGGGCGATAAGACAGCTGCCTTGTTGATTGTACTAACCGATGGTTTTACCAAGTTCGAGACAGCATCTCAGCTGTGCAGTTTTGCTGGCACAACACCTACCATTCGTCAATCAGGAAGCAGTGTCAGGGGAAGAAGCAGGATCAGCAAGATGGGCAACCAAAAGCTCAGAAACCTCTTGTTTTTGTGTGCATTTTCGGCCTGCAAGTACAATAGGGCCTGTAGGAATATCTATGAACGCATTGTGGCACAGGGAAAGAGCAAAAAATTGGCATTGATAGCCGTGGTAAACAAGTTAATTAAACAAGCTTTTGCAATTGCAAAAAGTGGATTGCCATATCATGAAAATTATGTGTCAAAATTGAGCTAAAAGAACTTGTTTTTTAACTCAGTTCTTTGTTATGCACTGGTTTTTTATTTTTCTAAATTCCACCAGAAGTACAAAATGTTCTCCTCGTTTTGGTCTGAAATTGCAAAATCTCCATTCCCTTTTGGAATTCCGTTTATTGCGTTTTGTAATTCAGTCAGTTTTTCTTTTCCGAACTGAATTTCAATTCCGTTATCAAGTTCATTAATCAGCCAATGATTTTCCGATTCAGACGTTTTGTAATTCAGAGTCAGATTCGGTTTAGATTTCCATTTAGCAATTCCGTTTTGATTATTCGGCACGTTCAATTGCGCTTGAGTTGGCAATTCAGTCGTTATTTTCTTTTTAGTCGACCCATTCGCAATCAGACATTAAATTCAATAATTCAGAGAGACTTTCACTTGCTTTTAAGTCAGTCGTAAAATTCCAACCTGGATAATTTCGGTTATTGTCTTTATAAGTCCAAACGTAAACTTTTCCGCTTACTTTATGTTTCTCGATTTGCGCTTTCATTCGGTTTTGTCAACTTGTGCATAACGGTTTGTGTAAGGATAGTTGCGTGTGCGAGCAACTAACTTACTAAAAATGGAACGAACCAGAGGAAAATCCGCAGGATTTTCCGAGTAGGCAAGAACCAAGCAATTATTTTTACACGGTGTTGGCAACAGTATTTTTTAATTCAGTTGGTTTATTGTTTATTCGTTTTATAATGTATGAAATCAAAAGCCCAATTGAAAAAGTTGTCAGAACTGTACAAACAGCAAAAGCGATAATCGGTGGAATCATCATTAGAAATCTTTCTTCCGTAACAGTCAGTCCGATAATCAGGCAAAAAGTTGTCCAAATTATTAAATTCACAACTATTGAGTATTTAAAGGAAGTCAGAAGTAATGATTTTCCGCTTTTAATATTCTTATATGCTAATTTTCCACCAATCCAAAGAGCAATTAAAAATGCAACTACAAGTCCGATTGTTGAAATTCCGTATGTTCCAAGAATAACAATTGTCATAAGTCCTTCTCCGAATAAGAAGCTCGGAACAAAAATCGTAGCGAAAACGACAAAGATTCCGATTGGTGCTCCAATTAGATAAGAAGTCAGAATACTTTGTTTTAATTTCTTTTCCATTTGTCTTGCGTTTCGTTCGGATATTGTTGCCAACGGTTTGTATATGAATAGTAAGGGTTCAAGTATATAATATTCATATATAAACGTTGAATGGTAAAAGTATTAATATTAAATTTTAGCACAATAGCCCTTATTATTTATATACTATGTTGTGTGGCGTTATTTTATGTCGGTTAATAATATTGATTGGTCAGAAGTAAATAAACGAATGGATGAGGAAGAAGCTGAATTTTGGGATGTTTTAAACAAAATGCAACCTTTAATCCAAAGGTTTGAATATCTCACTGGATTCAAAATAGTGATTGATAAAAGTCATCACCGCCAGGAAAGTTAAATCCGTATTCGTATTTTGTTCTATATCTCCTAAGTAAAAACCAAAAATTCTCTTTATCTCGTAAAGATAAATTTTCTTTATCCGATAAATATTCATCTGCTATTTTATTTATCTCATTATTAAATGATATATTTTCGCTAGCATATTTAACTCTTTTCAACATATCTGTTGTTTCATGCCCTGTGTTAAAGTCAGGAAGTGCATTTATCCATTTTTCAACAACTTCTCTTAGTTTTTCATCAAGTTCTTTTAAATCCATATTTTAATTATTTATATCCATTTCTTTAATGACACACAACGGTTTGTATAACGACTGTTGCGTTAATTGAGTTAATGTTTAATTAAAAAACAACACAGTCCGGTTGCAAGTATTTTCATTTATGAAAATCCGAAGCAATGGACGTTATACAGTGTTGTAAACTGTTTTTTTATGTCGGTCAATTCTGGTGTTTCGTTTGATATGTCAAAGTCCATTTTAACGAATGGTTATTCAAGTCAAGATTTAATAGATATGTTTCACGAATTTAATTTTTTGTCCGATAATGAGAGACAGTTAATACTTTCTAAAATTGCTTTATTCATTGGATTGAGTGATGAAGGAAAACGAATTGAGAAAGTAATAAAGTCTAATATTAATTATATATCTGATAAAATCGGTCAAGAGTCTCTTGGCTAACGTTCTTTAACTTAATGTTGATGTTTGATAAGTCATTATTTGTGCTTATGTAAAAAGTTCCGTTTTGTTCAACTACTTCGTTTTGAAAATCCTTTGGGAAATGCCAAATATAATAGTCGTTCAAAAACTTTTTAAGTCGGTCATTTTTATATATATCAAGTCCGATGTGTTCTTTTTCTCCATCAAATATTATAGTGTTATTGATTATTTTTTCAGTCATATAGTTCTTTTTAAATAGTTTACAACGTGTGGATATGTTCACTGGTGAACATATATTTATTATATATATACCTACAAATCTAACGGATTTTTGATAGAATCAAAGCTACTTTTTGCCACATGGGTATATATTTCGGTGGTTTTGGTGGAATTGTGTCCCAACAGTAATTGAATGTATCTCAAATCTGTCCCGTTTTCCAAAAGGTGTGTAGCAAAGCTATGCCTTAAAATATGGGGAGTTACCTGTTTTTTTATTCCAGCCTTCATGGCTGCCATGGCAACTACTTTTCCAACACTGCTGCCACTATATTTTTTATTTTGTACACCCTCAAACAAGTAGTTCTTGGGTTTCCATTGCTTATAGTACTTCCTTAAATCCACAAGTACATTCTGTGACAAAAGTGTGTACCTGTCTTTGTTTCCCTTGGCATCCACCACATGGACCAGCATCCTTGAACTGTCAATGTCCTGGATTTTTAGGTTAAGAAGCTCATTGCGTCTCAATCCGGCAGAATAAAGCAAGGAAACTATACATCGGTGCTTGATATTACCAGTGCACTCAATAAGCGCTTTCACTTGTTCTTTTGATAAAACTTTGGGCAATTTGTTCTGTTTTCTGGGACGTTCAATTCGGTAGAGTCTATTGGGCATTCCTAAAACCACTTCAAAATAGAACTTTATGCTGTTTATGGATTGGTTTATGTAAGAGTTTGAACGCTTGCTCTGTACCAGAACCTTTAGGTAATCCCTAATATCCATTTCATTGATTTGGTCAATTTCCTTTTCTGGAAAATGGTTGATAAACTCCTCAAAAAGTTTGACATAGGATTTCACGGTATTGTTGGAGTATTTTTTTAGTTCCAGCTTTTGTAGATAGCTCTCTGGACAAAGCCTGTAATTGTTGGGCTTTTGTCTTTTCCTGAACCAATTGACATCAAAGGTCTCATCCAGTTGTTTGGATCTGGTATGGCTAAAAAAGTATTTTGAATCTATCCAGGCAACACCCCTGAAAGTATCATAAATGGCATTTAACATGGGTTTTTTATTGGGGACATAGTACATGTTGAACTCTTCGCTCCATTGAACATTGTCAAGCTGTTTGACCAGAATTTCCAGCGCTTTGTTTGAGTAAAACTGAAGTCCTATAAACTTCTGGTTGTCAATTAAAAGGTGTTTTAGAGTGATGTGCTGACTGAATTTCATGATACGTTTTTTTAAAATTAACCACTAAAAATGATTTATTCGTATATTATACGAATAGTATTCGTGTAACATTCGGTTAATGTGATAGATATGAATAAAAATACATGTATGTCTTGTGGAAAGGAGCTAACAGGTAGAATAGATAAGCGGTTTTGCGATTTACACTGTAAAAGTTCCTATCACTATCGGAGATCTTTGGAGGAGGAGCCAAGATTTTACAATAAGGTGGACAACCAACTAAAACAGAACCGACGCATTTTAAAAAGCTATAATAAAGCAGGCAAAGCCACCGTGAGGTCCAGCACCTTAAAGGATAAGGGGTTTGACCCTCATTTCTTTACCCATTACTGGAAGAATACTAAGGGTGATGTGTATCTATTTGTTTATGAGTATGGATTTCTAAAAAAAATGGAAAACCAAATAGAGAAATACGTATTGGTGCAGTGGCAGGATTATATGAAAAAGGGTAGGAGCTAAGTAGTTAATGCTTGGAATGGATACAGGTAAACCAATTCTTGCTTTACAATATCATAATACGGTTTTTTGCCATCAGCAAGTGGCTCACCGTTTTTAATTATATGGTACCTACCTTTTAGAGCTTTTAAGATTTCGACCAAGTCCTTTTTGGTGGCAGGTTTGTTTTCTTCCTTGGTTAAAAGATTAGACAGAGCATTTACCGTTAATGTTCCAATGGCTGCATTTGTAATATCAGCGGTGTTAACAGTTTGTTTGATTGGAGTTGGAACTGCCAATTGGTTTTCCAATTTTCCTGGCAAGGTTTCCCCAGTTGTTGTTGCTGTTTTTCTGGCATGGTACGCCTTGTTCCTACAAGTGTTGCTACAGTATTTCTGTACCCTTCTACGTTTGGGTATAAATGATTCAAAACAGTATTTACAGGTATAATATTGGGTTTCTTGGCTCATTTTGCGTCAAATAAACGTTTGTTTTACGTATAATTCAATTTTGTTTGTTGCTTACAATTAAAAATGTTTAGGGTCTATACCAAAGACTTGGTTCAACAACATGTGATCTATTTCATCATCAGTTATTTCTTTTACAGGTTTGATAAGCCATTTTTCAACAGTTGAAATTGTGGATTGATTAACTATATTCTCTGCCGATTTCTCATTTAAAAACAAGTTTTTAAATTCCTTAACCGGATCATTTTTTAGAGGCGTACTAATCTCTAAATTGAACAGGGTAACCAATTCTTTTGAATGATCAATAAAAGAATTATTATGGTGTTGGAACAAAGAATGGACTTCTGGATATTCTTTCGGAAAATACTTTTGCAAATGGGTATTTAACCAATTGCTGATGTGTAGGTGTCCGTCAAGATGCTTTTTGTACTCTTCCAAAATGTATTTTAACGAAGCTTCATCCATTTTTACCCTGGCCTCCAAAAGTGCCATAGTATTTTGTTTTAATAGGCTTCGTTTGTCCATGATGTCTAGGATATATAACTTATAATTTGGGTTGGGAGTACCTTCTTTGTCCAGACCAATGATCTGGTCAAAAATATCCTTGACCAAATCTGGATGTAGCTTTTCAAGTTCTTCTTTAGGAAGAAGGTCTTTAGGGATATAAAAAATGTAGCTTACCCTTAAATTAAGAAGCAGCTTTTCCAGGATTTTATAATTCTCCATAAATCGAATTGTCCAAATAATGTGAGTGGTCTTCTGCTATTTCAATGCTGTGGTCCCTTAGGTATTTGTCAAGTGCCGTCAGTGTTTGGTGGCCTGTAATTTCCATCAAAAGGGATTTGGCTGCAAATTGGGAGTGTTGTTTTCTCAGTTCGGCATAAATAAAAGAAATGAAGGTATGTCTAAAGCTATACAAAGTATAATCCTTGTGCATTTTAAATTTATCCTTGACAACAAATTTGTAGCGCTTCGAAAAGTGATCCCTTCTGTTATTCTCACTGGCATCCCAAACACCTCCAATTTCGGTAGGGGTAAAAAGATAGTTATTTGAGTCCAGATGGGATAGATCGGGCAGAACATCCAACAAGATCCTTGGGAGCCGTTTGATGATGCGTTTTCTGGTTTTTGTCTTTAGCTCTACCTGTTTGTTGACCAAATCAATATCTCCAATCTTGAGTCTATTGACTTCCAATGGTCTAAAAATACCATAGGCAATAAACTGGACATATAGTAAAAGAATGGGATCAGCATCCTTTAAATAATCGAATATTTTTTTGACCTCCTCTGGTTTGTAGGTTTTGTGACGCAGGGGCTGGGTTTTGAGATTTTTTATTTTTTCAAAAGGGTGGGTATCCAAAAGGTCATGGTCAACCATGTCCTGCATGACAGCACTTAAATTGATTCTGGTATTGTTGTAGGTTTTTGCACCGACACTTTTTTTCCTTTCGGTCATGAAGGACTGGGCTACTTTTTTATCGATTTGGTCAATGCTTTTCAATTTGGGATACTTCTTTTTCATAAAATCCAGAAACGAATTGACTGAATAGGTGTATCCCTGAATGGTGGATTGTTTTACTCCAGGAGTCTTTCTTTCCAATGCATCCATAAAAGCATTTTTAATTAGCATGTCTTTTGGGATAACCTTTTTTTCTTCTTCTTTTACAGAATTACTTTGATTGGATCCGCTACTGGTTTGCACAGGAATGTTTTGAAGACTTGGTTTTTCTTGAACAACAACCTGACCTTTTTGGTCTTGGGCAGAGATTCTTTTTTTACTTTCTAAAAACTTCTCCAGATTATCCTGATAGGGATTAAAACCCAATTCCAATAACCTAAGTAACCTGCTGCTGTATTTGCTCAAAAGTGCCAGTCGATCCCTTTTGGTTTTATACTGGTTTACATTTCCATAGATGTTTTTCATTCGGGTCAATTTCCCGTCCTTGGGATTCCTGTATGAGAAATATACATACCATCTTTTGGACAGGTCTCCCTTGGCATCATAGATTTTTGGAGGGGAGTAGGGCAGTCTTTTAGTCAATTTCTGTTGTATGTTAAAATCAAAATCGTGTTCCAAAACGTGTTCCGGATCGTGTTCCAAAACGTGTTCATGTCTGTACTCAAAGGTAATGAAATCGTTAAAACTAGGCATAAAAAAGCGGTTTAGGTGAACTAAACCGCTAGAAGGGTGTGTGTTACGATTTTGTAGCGAGACCGAGATTTGAACTCGGGACCTCTGGGTTATGAACTCCGCTTTTAAAAAATTAAAAAGCTGTTTTTTAGTGAGTTATAAAATTTAAAAATTTTAAATCGTATGCACTTTTGTATGCAAATTTAACCTTAGGGTTAATTATTATTTCGAACAATAAAGTTAAAGAAATATTATTGAATAGCTTACTCATGAGAAATAAATAAGCCTCGATTAAAAACCGAGGCTATACTGTGAAAAATGATAATAAACTCTTAAATAAACTAACAACTATTTCACAGATGTTTGAGATACAATTTGAATCGAGGAAGTTTCAAGATTTTCTGAAGTAACATTTAGTTTAATAGTTCCTTCTTCATCCGTGCTTTTTAGGATGACTAAGGCTCTTCCATGAAACGCCTTTCTTAAATTGGAAACATATGGGGAGGTGTCTTTAATGTTTCCATTGTCTACACCTGCAATGATTCCAGGTCCTTCTAATTCAAATTGTAAGAGGTTTTGGGTGTTTTTGTTTTGGTTTAAAATTCCATTTTGGTCAGTAACTTCGATTGAAACATATACTAGATCTTGTCCGTTAGCATTGATTGTTTTTCTATCGGCTGTTAACTTTAATTTTTTAGGATTACCAGCAGTCATTAATGTTTTGGTTTCTTTTTCTTTATTTTCTTGAACGCCAACCGCTTTTAGTGTTCCTGGTTGATATGGAATTTCAAATATAGCTTTGTATTCTGATTCTCTATTTGTTGTTTTTTCATCCATCAAGGTGTCATTAAGATACAATCTCACTTTCTCATATTTTGAATAAACCTCAACTTCGATCATTTTTCCATTATACTCGGGCCACGTCCAACTTTCCCAGGTTGGCCAATTGCCCCACATAGTTGTTTGAATTTTAGCAGGAAGTGGGTTAGGTTCGCGTACTGCCATATACAGTTTTTCATGATCATTATATAGCATGTTTCGGTAATGGGAAATAGGTTTTCTAATACCCATTAAATCAATGTCTCCACAGTAGGATGCATGCCATGGAAAAAGGTCTCTTTCCCAATGTTCTCCTGGAACTTCTCCAGAATAATACCAACGTCCAATACCAGATTCTCCTAGATAATCAATAGCGGTCCAAACAAAATCACCAATGATGTATGGATTGCTTGAAACTAAATCCCAACAAAAAAAGGCGTCTTTAGGATAAGACTCTGTTTGCATGATAACACGGGAGGGGACACGATCGTGATCAGATTTGGCTTCGTGTAACATGTAGTTATAACCACATATATCGTGCTCTGCCATAAGCGGGTCAAATATCTCCCAACCTTGATTCCAGCTGGTCATTGCGGAGGTCACTGGTCTGGTTGAATCCAGTTCTTTTACCGCTGAAGATAACATTCTAGCGGTCTCTACAGCTTCAGGTTTGGTGCGTTCTATAATTTCGTTCCCAATACTCCACATGATAATTGAGGGGTGGTTCTTATCCCTTTTTACCATAGCTTGAAGATCTGTTTTCCACCATTTGTCGAATAATGAAGCATAATCGTGTTCGATAGGAGTAAAGGTGGTTTTCATTTCTTTCCATCCATCAAAAGCTTCATCAATAACTAATAAGCCCAATCTGTCACAAGCTTCTAAAAATGCTTCAGAAGGGATGTTATGCGCTGTTCTAACAGCATTAAATCCTGCTTGTTTTAAAAGCTCTACCTTTCTTTCTTCAGCACGATCATATGAGGCAGCTCCCAAACAACCATTGTCATGATGCACACAACCTCCATTTAAAATAGTTTCTTTTCCATTTAATAAGAAACCATTTTCACTGGTAAATTCAATGGTTCTAATACCGAATACAGTTGTCGTTTGATCTATGGTTTCATCATCCGCCTTTAAAGCTATTTCAGCAGTATACAAGAAAGGGGATTCTGGACTCCATAGATTGGGATTGTTTATCGTGTAAGATTGAGCTATTTCCTTAAAAGAATTTGGCTCGAGATTTATATTGCTTTGAAGATTTCCTATACTATTATGATTTTGATCAAATAATGAATATGCCACTAAAATATCTTTGGAAGTATCAGTACCATTCTTAATTTTTGTTTTAATTAAAACGTCGGCTTTGGTCGAAGTCACTTTAGGAGTTGTAATAAATACCCCCCAATGATCTATATGAGTTGGGTTTGTTACTTCCAACCAAACATGTCTGTAGATTCCTGAGCCAGTATACCAACGACTATTTTTCTGTATGGAATTATCTACCTTAATAGAAATTATATTTTCTTCTCCTATATGCATGTATTTGGTTAAATCATAGGAAAAGGGCGAATATCCATAGGGGTATATGCCTAACGATTTTCCATTTATGAAAACCTCAGAATTCATGTAAATTCCTTCAAAATGGATATTGATTAGTTTTCCTTTATAATCTTCTGGTATAATAAATGATTTACGGTACCATGCTATACCTGTAGGAAAATACCCTCCATCATTACCTGAAGGATTAGAAACATCTACTGTTCCTTCAATACTCCAGTCATGAGGCAAGTCGAGCGAACGCCAAGAAGAATCATCAAAATCAAAGTTTGAAGCTTCAGGGATATCGCCCAAATGAAATTTCCATCCATTGTCAAAGTTCTGTTTTCTATCCACAACATTATCATTTTGACAGCTAGAGAATGTCAATGTTAGAAAAAATAAAAGAGCTAATATTTTGGTTAGTTTCATACTTTAATTAAGTAGCGAATAGATTATAGAAATGTATTTGCAATATTCTATTTTTATTCAAAAGTAGGAGTCTTTTTTTAAGCGAAAAAGGTCAGTAATTAATCAATTGATAATTGAATAGTATTTATTAAATATTTGGTTTTCATAAACTTGTGAGGTGTGGACTAAGATTCTTTTAGTTTTTGAAGGTAATCACTAGGGTTTAATCCAAATTCTTCTTTAAAACATTGCCTAAAGTAACTACTACTATTGATTCCGACTTGATACATTATTTCTGAAACATTATACTGACCAGTTATTAAAAGTTGTTCAGCAAAATTAATGCGCACTTTTCGTATAAATTCATTTGCGGTCAAGTTGGTTAAAGCCTTAATTTTTCGATAAAGAGTGGAGTGACTCATATTCAGTTGTCCAGCTACATACGAGATATTCATTTTTTCATCTTCGAGATTTTCTTCAATTGTTTGGGTAAGTTTTTTCAAGAATTCCTGATCAAGCTCTCCAATGGATTCATTCAATAATTCTTGCTTAGCTTTAAACTCGGATGAATTGGAAAGAGAATATTTTTGTCTGGCATCTAATATATTTTTTAATCGACTCTTTAACAAATTACTACTAAAGGGTTTAGTGAGATAGGAGTCAATACCTAAATCATATCCAACTTTTTGATCGTGCAAAGAACCCTTGGCAGTTAAGAGTACAAGTGGAATGTGACTGGTTCTTAGATCCTTTTTCAATTGTTTACACATTTCAAGACCATCCATAATGGGCATCATGATATCACTTATTATAATATCAGGGATCTCTTCAGAAGCTATTTCAAATCCTGATTTACCATTTTCAGCGGATATAACATTATAAATATCACTTAAAGAATCGGATATGTACTCAACAATTTCAGGATCGTCATCTACAACAAGGATTAAATTTTTAGAGTTTTCTTCAATTTCTTCAATTTGAGCTTCTTCTGGGTAATAATGAACAGCTTCAGGATAGGTATTATTAGTTAAAAATTTCACTCGAAATTCGGTGCCTTCATTTAAAGCGCTATGGACATCAATATCAGCTTCATGTAGTTCAACCATATTTTTTAGTAGGGCTAGTCCAATTCCAGTTCCTTTTACCGGATGGGAGGTGTTTTTGGCCTGAAAATAGCGATCAAAAATATAGGGTAAGTTTTCATCAGAAATTCCATATCCGGTGTCTGATACAAGAATTTTAGTATATTCAATGCTGTCTTCTACACATTGCTTAAGTTCAAGTGTAATGCTACCTTCACGTGTATATTTAAAGGCATTGGATAACAAATTGTCAGCAATTATAGTAACTACATCTGGATCAAAAAAGACGTCTACTTTTTTCTCTGGAATTATAATACTGTAATCAATTTGATTACTTTTTGCGCGATCCTTGTATTTGTCACCTATTTCATAGATGTATTTTCCTAAATCATCTTTAATAACACTTAATTTTCGGCTTTTATTTTCAGATTTTCTAAACTCTAAAATTTGATTGACAATTCGAAGTAGTTTACTAGAAATTCTATGGATCATATGAATTTTTTTAGACTGCTCTTCGGAAAATGAACCTTCCGATATAAGATCTTCCAATGGGCCTAAAATTAAAGTCATTGGGCTCCTTAATTCATGGGTAATGTTTGTGAAAAATCTTAATTTTTCCTCATTTAAATCTTGTTCATGTTGCCTACTCTTTTTTTCTAATAGAAGGTCATTTTCTATTTTTAATTTTTTCTTGTAAAACTTTAAAGCATAATAAATCATTGTTGCAATGATGATAATGTAAATCAGTTTCATATACCAAGTAAGCCAAATAGGAGGGTTTATTTTGATAAATAAAGGATGTATTTTATCAGACCAAGCATTATTTTTTATTCTGGCTTTTAAGTTGAATGTATAATTGCCGGGTTTTAAATTTCTAAAAGTGACATCATTGTCATCATCAAGATACCAATTATCGTTAAGTCCATCCATTTTATAGGCAAATTCTACTTTATGGGCTAGTGAATAGTCTAGTATGTTAAACCCAATTTGAAATGAATTTTGAGTGTAATCAAGTTCTATATTGTCTCCAAATGGAACATCAGTAAATTCGCTCAAAAAGTTTTTGTTACTACTTGTAGAAAACTTGGTGATAGTTGCCTCTGAAGTAGGCATGGTTATGGGTTCAAGGTTTTGGTCAAACCAGGTAATTCCATTTTGAGATCCGAAATATATTTTATTATCATCCGTTTTGGCTACCGAATTAAAGAGATAGTCCCCAGCCACAATACCATCACTTACATCATAATTGCTTATATTCATGGTATTAAGTTCAATTTGACTAATTCCATTTGTAGTACTGACCCAAATCTCTTTTTCCGATTTACCTTCTACTATGGAACGTACATTAGCTTCTGCCAATCCTGTTATCTCACTAACCCTTAGGACAGAATCAGTAGAGTTTTCCTTGATAAGAAATAAATCGTTTTGACTGGTAATCCACATCCTGTTTTTAGAATCTTTATAGATTTGATTTACAGCATAAAAGTCATAGGTTTCACCATAATTTTTTATAAGTTTGAAATTTTTGTCAAAAACACATAAACCGCCAATTAACGAACCCACCCACAAATTTCCATGACCATCTTCTGCAATAGACCTTATAATATTATCCGGTAATTCTGAGTTGGATTTAGAGAAAATATTACATTGATTTGTTTGAGGGTTATATTCATGCAGACCTAGATCTGTTGCAATCCAAATTTGGCCTTTTTTATCTTCAAAAAAAGAATAAATAGGAGTGTTGTTTAAAGTGTCAAAACACTTGAGTTTGGTAAAATTATCTTCTATACTGCTGTAAGTGAAAATTTCCCCTTGAGATGTTCCAATCCAAATGTCTTCATTTCTGGCTCGATACAAACTAATAATGCTCTGTTTTTTCGAATCATTTAGTATGGTGTCTATCTGTTTGGTTTTTATGCCACCCTTATAAATTGATATTCCTCCTATACCATTTGCGACCCAGACTTGATTTTTATTGTCCACACAAATTGAATGGACAGGTTTGTCGTTTAGGCTATTAGTGTTTCCGATGAATGGGAGGTATACAATTTTGTGAAAATTACTTTTTCTGCTTGGTATGAAATTAATACCTCCTCCAAGGCCACCGAGCCAAATATTTCCAAAAGTATCTTGGATAACGGTTTGCACAGATTGACTTGTTAGCCCTTCAGGGGTTTCTGAAGCATTAATATGAAAGAAACTTAATGAGGAAGAATCTGAATCGAAATTTAAGTCGTTTAAATGCAGTACGTTAAGTCCTCCGCCTTCAGTTCCTATATAAAGCTCATTATCCTTGGTTTCAAACATTTTCTGGATAAAATTACTTGAAATGGAATTTGGGTTTTTAGGGTCGTTACGAAAGGTTACCATTCTTTCACTTATAGGATTGAACAAGGTAAGACCGTTACGAGTACCAATCCAAATACGGTCTTTTTTATCCTTTAAAATACTAGTTACCGTATTGTCGGCTAAAGAATTGGGGTTTTTGGGATCATGTTTATAATTAATAGCTGTTTTAGTTTTTGAATTAATGATACTGAACCCATCCATAACATGACCCACATAAATTTTTTCTTCGGTATCATACATGACGTACCAATTATAGTTGGAACCTAATCCAGGAGTATTAGAGGTGTTGAAATTGGTAAACTGATTGGTTTTTTTATCTAGGATATCAATGCCTTGGTCATAAGTTGCAAACCAAATATTACCTTTATCATCTCCATCAATTCTTGTCACCCCATTAGCACTCAAATCGTTTATTTCAGGATTGTCGTAATCATGTTCATAATGAGTGAAAATATGTGATTTGTAATTGTAAGCATCAACACCATTCTTTTCTGATGCTATCCATATCACATCATCAAATTTATCTGCATAAACATGATTAAGGACATTGCTGCATATAGTATTAGATTCCGATTCTGAAGATGTAAAAACTTTAAATGTGTTAGAGTCAAATCTGTTTAAACCATCCTTAGTAGCTATCCAAATAAATCCATCATTATCTTGTGTGATGCTCACTACATTATTGTTGGATAGTCCATTTTCAATACCTAGTTTCTCGATTTCTAAAACCTGGGCATTTAAATAGAATCCTACTAATGATATAATTCCAGAAAGCAATAACTGTCTAAAGAAATTAGTCATATACTTTTTCTTTTTTATGGGTCTCTTGTAAAATTAATTAAATTCTAATAATGAGTTATATTCTCTTCCTTCCTTATTGGTGTTTGACTGATTTAAGATGGTTGATTGACGAGTCTAAGATCAACAGATGTTTAATTTCCATCTAGATTTATAATGTTGGTTTTACTGTAAAATCTTTTAATAGAACAATTAAAAGATAGCTAGAAGTTCCATATTTAAAATTGAGATTATGAAAGCAATACCAAGTCTTATTTTTTTGATAATGATAATGATTACGAGCTGTAGTAATTCGAATATAAGCTTGGACAATAAGCAATTGTTTGATCTTAATTGGAAGTATAATTATGGAAAAAATGATTTGGCATTCCAAACTAACTTTGATGATCAAGACTGGAGAGAATTAGATCTACCTCATGATTGGAGTAATGATGAGTTTATGCCAGAAATACACATAAAATCAGATAAAGAAACCATTACTGAAGGAACTGCATGGTACAGGAAACATTTTCAAGTTCCACCAAACTGGATTAAAAAGAATATTTATTTGGGATTTGAGGGAATTAGCCCTAAATCAAAATTATACATTAACGGAGTACAAGTAGAAAAATTTCAATTAAATAACAATGAAATCTCATTACTTCATTTAAATACTTATCTCAATTTTCATGGGGATAATGTGATCGCAATTCTTGTGGAAGAAACTAGAAGGACCAATAATTTATGGAAAAAGGGGACCGGAATTTATAACCATGTATGGTTGTTTTTAAGTGGTTCATAATTCAATATATATTAGGTGATTATGAAAAATAGATCTTTTTTGATGAAAATAAGATGTTTTTATAAATTCTTAAAAAATACATTAGCATTATGAAAATAATTTAATCTTAACTATTTCAAATTAATAAATCACAAATTTAAGTATAACTAACTATGAAAGAAAAACGTTGTTTTTTTGGCTTGAGTCCTAGCACTTCGAATGAGTTAAAATCAAAGAGCTCAAAAGTGCTTTTTATGTTAATTTTCTTCTGGGGTATGTTAGCTTCAGCCCAGGAAAAGAGTGTATCAGGAATTGTTAAGGACCAATTTGATACACCAGTTATTGGAGCTTCTGTAATAATAAAAGGAACATCCAAGGGAACTGTAACTGATTTTGATGGAAACTATACACTTACAGGTGTTTCTTCTGGAGATGTATTAGAGTTCCACTATGTAGGTCTGAAGACCAAAGAAGTTGTTGTTGGAGACCAAACCCAAATTAATGTTATAATGGATGAGGATGTTGTTGGTATTGATGAGGTAGTAATTGTGGGTTTCGGAACTCAGAAAAAGGTAAATCTTACTGGGTCCGTAGCGGTTGTGGATTCCGAAAAGCTTGAATCTCGACCTGTTCAAAATTCTACCCAAATGTTACAGGGTTTAGCTCCTGGACTTAATATCTCGCAAAATGGAGGGAATTTAGATGATAGATCAGTTATAAATATTCGTGGTATTGGAGCAATAGGGAATAACTCCAATGCAGCCCCTTTGGTTTTAATTGATGGTATGGAGGGAGATTTGTACGCCTTAAATCCACAGGATATCGAAAGTGTTTCCGTATTAAAGGATGCTGCAGCATCATCAATTTATGGTTCACGTGCTCCTTTTGGAGTGATACTTATTACTACTAAAAAGGGTAAAGACGGAAAAACTCAAGTAAGTTATAATAATAATTTTAGATGGAATACGCCTATTAATGTCCCTGACATGATGGACTCATATACTTTTGCCTTGTATTATAATGATGCTAACATTAATGGGGGACAAGCTCCTTTTTTTACTGATGAAAGGATTCAGGCCATTTTGAATTATCAAAATGGTTTGACAAATGATGAAATTGTTCAAAATCCTAGTAACCCTCAATATTGGGCTGATGGCTATGGCTATGGTCAAGCCAATAATGATTGGTATGATGTTATATATAAAGACCATTCATTTTCTCAGGAGCACAATGTCAATATTAGTGGAGGGACATCAAGTATACAGTATTATGCATCTGGAAATTATTTAGATCAAAATGGTCTAATGGAATTTAATACAGATACGTATAACCGTTATACCACTTCTGCAAACATTACAGCTAAGCTTTCTGATTGGGCTAAAGTAAGTGTTACAAATCGTTTTATTAGAGAGGATTTTCAAAGGCCATCTCAATTGACAGATGGTTTGTTTCAGGATTTGGCACGTCAGGGGTGGCCTATGCTTCCTGTGTATGATCCAAATGGCCATTTAATTTCTTCTCCCTCCCCAGCACTTGGCTTAAGAGATGGTGGTGTTGACAAAACTCAAAATGATTGGCTTTATCAACAAGGACAGGTTATTCTTGAACCAGTAAAAGATTGGACTATTACGGGGTCATTAAATTATCGTACAAGGAACGAATTTCGTCATTGGGATGTAAACCAAGTTTATAACCATGATGTCGATGGGAATGAGGTACTTACTAATTCTTGGATGCAAAGTTTAGTGCATGAACAAGGCTTTAGAGAAAATTATCTGAATACTAACATAACTACTGATTATTTAAGAGAAGTAGGGGAAGGGCATAATTTTAAAGTGCTTTTTGGTTATCAATCTGAATTGAATAAAACACGTTTTTTATCTGCGGAAAGGAACGGGATTATAGTATCCTCTTTACCAACAATTAATACCACTGACGGAACGGATAGTAGTGGAGAAGCAGTGCCACCTGAAGTGGCAGGTGACTATTATGATTGGGCAACACAAGGTGTGTTTGGAAGGTTGAATTACAACTACAAAGAAAAATATTTAGTAGAAGGAAATTTGCGCTATGATGGTACGTCGAGATGGAGATCGGATAAAAGATGGAACTGGTTCCCATCAGTATCTATTGGTTGGAATGTAGCTAAAGAAGGTTTTTTTGAGCCCCTAAGTAATACTGTAGGTAACTTGAAATTTAGAGGCTCTTATGGAGAATTAGGGAATCAAAACACCAACAACGTATATCCTACCTATACAACAATGCCGTTAGGTACAGCGAATGGGTCGTGGTTAGTTAATGGATCACAACCCAATACAAGTTCAGCACCAGGAATTGTTAGTCAATCATTATTCTGGGAAAATATAGAAACCTACAACGTTGGTTTGGATCTTTCAATGTTTGACAATAAATTGAATCTCTCTTTTGATTATTTCAATAGATATACAAAAGGACTTTTAGGGAACCCACCAAGTTTACCTGCAACTTTAGGTACGGGAGTTCCTGCCATGAATAATACAGATTTAAAAACCGTTGGTTTTGAATTGGCTTTAAGCTGGAGAGACCAATTAAAAAATGGATTGAGTTATAGCGTTGATTTTTTATTGTCTGATGCACAGACGGAAGTGACCAGATTCTATAACCCAACAGGAGATCTTAATCAATATGTTGAAGGTCGTAAACTTGGAGAAATTTGGGGGTACGAAACCATTGATATAGCCCGATATGCAGGACAAATGGAAGCACATTTAGCTTCTTTGCCAAATGGAGGTCAAGATGCCTTAGGAGCACAATGGGCTCAAGGAGATATTATGTATGCTGATTTGAATGGAGATGGAAGAATAGATTCTGGAGGTTTTACTGAAGCCGACCATGGGGATATGAAAGTTATTGGTAACAATACGCCTCGTTTTCCAGTGTCATTAGATTTAAATGTAGCTTACAAAGGATTTGATTTTAGAGCTTTTTTCCAAGGTGTTATGAAACAGGACTATTATGTGAATAGTTATTATTTCTGGGGAGCCTGGGATTGGGGTATTTGGTGGTCTACAGGTTTAACCCAACATGAAGACTATTATCGTGCCGATCCAAATCATCCGCTAGGACAAAATCTGGATTCTTATTATCCAAGACCGCTATTTGGTGATGGTAAAAATCATTATGCACAAACTGGTTATTTGCAGGATGCTTCATACGTAAGATTGAAGAATTTACAATTTGGATATAGTTTGCCAAATGAAGTTATAGATCTAATTGGTCTTCAAAAAGTACGGTTCTACATTTCTGCAGAGAACATTTACACTTGGACTAAAATGACAGGAATATTTGATCCAGAGACAATTGGAACTAAATGGACAGGAAATAATTATCCTTTATACAGAACAATCTCTTATGGTTTGACTATCAATTTTTAAAATGAGAAAGAAATGAAAAGCTTAAAAGTAAAATATATCACTTTGATTTTAATGGGAATGACATTTGTCGTTTCCTGCGAAAAAGATTTTTTGGAAAGAGAACCGCTTTCTGCGGTAACCCCTGAACAATATCTGAATGATGAGTCTCAATTAGCTGCTTACGCAATTGAAAGGTACAATATGTTTCCAACTCACGCACAGTGGTCGTTCGGAACCTTTGGAATAGATGTTCACACCGACAATATGGCGACTTTTGGATATGATAATAAATTTGTCCCTGGTCAATGGAGAGTTGGACAATCTGGAGGAAGTTGGTGGTTTGATAATATAAGACAATGTAATTACTTTCTTGAAACTGTTTTGCCAAAATGGGAAGCAGGTGAGATAACAGGTAGTCCTCAAAATATAGAGCATTACATAGGTGAAATGTACTTTTTTAGGGCCTATGATTATTTTACTAGAGTTCAACTTTTGGGAGATTTTCCCATTATAACAGAAACATTTCCCGATGATATGGAAGTGTTAACTGAAGCTAGCAAACGCCAACCTAGATCAGAGGTGGTTAGATTCATTCTATCTGATTTAGATATGGCCATTAGTTTGATGTCAAGCAGTTCTCCTGATGGAGGAAAAAACAGACTCAACAAAGCTTGTGCCCAACTATTTAAATCGAGAGTTGCTTTATATGAAGGCACATGGCTTAAATATTTTGCGGGGACTCCTTTTGTTCCGAATGGTCCGGGGTGGCCAGGAGCAGAAATGGATTATAATCAGGGATATCAATATCAGACTGGTAGTATTGAGGCTGAAATCCAATGGTTGTTCGAGCAATCTATGGAGGCATCTTCGCAAGTAGCTAATTCATATAGTTTAGAATCAAATAATGAGGTTCTTCAACAATCAATCGATGACCCTAGTAACCCATATTTTGATATGTTTAGTGCCGTTGATATGTCTGGTTTTAGTGAGGTACTACTTTATAGACGATATGATGGAGGTTTGTCAATCACTCATAATGTTCCTGTATATGCTCAGTTGGGAAATAATGGAGTAGGATTGACAAGAGGATTGGTTGAAAGTTTCTTAATGGAAAATGGACTGCCTATATACGCTTCAGGTTCTGGTTATCAGGGTGATGATTACATCTCTGATGTACGTGCAAATAGAGACGGCAGACTTTGGCTGTTTTTAAAAGAACCAGAACAAATCAATGTATTGTTCAATACCAATGCAGGATCACATATAACACCGGTTGAACCGGTACCCAATATAACGAATACAAACCTAGAGCAAGGATATAGTACGGGATATGCTATAAGAAAAGGGTTGAATTATGATGGAGCGCAATGTAACAATGGTGGAGGATATACAGGAGCCTTAGTTTTCAGAGCTACAGAAGCTTACCTAAATTACATTGAGGCATGTTATGAGAAAAATGGTTCTTTAGATGGTACGGCAAGTACCTATTGGTCAGCAATAAGAAATAGGGCCGGAGTAGATTCCAATTATCAATTGTCTATATCCAATACCCAAATGACTATAGAGGCTCAAAATGATTGGGGGGCTTATTCGGCGGGACAATTAATTGACCCTACCCTTTATAACATCCGGAGAGAGAGAAGATGTGAGTTAATGGCAGAAGGATTGCGTTGGATGGATTTGAAAAGATGGAGAGCCATGGATCAAATGATCTCTGAACCATATCATATTGAAGGGTTTAAGCTTTGGGGACCCATGCAAGATTGGTACACACCTTCAAGTCTTACATATGGTACGCCATCAGCCCGAGTTTCTTCTCCAGATTTAAGTGATTATCTCAGACCATATGAAAAAACAGGCAATGAATTAGTGTTTAATGGTTATGAATGGACCATGGCGCATTATTTAGAGCCCATTGCAGCAGAACATTTTTTAATTACTGGTGGACCAACTTCAGTCATTTATCAAAATCCAGGCTGGTCAACCTCACCAAATTCAGCACCAACTGATTTATAGTAGATTGAATAACTAAAAATTGAAACATCATGAAGTATTTAAATAAATTGAGATTTTATTATGTGTTCCTACTATTGGTTTCATTTGTTTCTTGTAATGAAGATGACGAAATGGAAAAGGTGGTTAATCCCAATGCAGCTTTTATCTATGAAATAAGTTCAAATAACCCTTTAGAGGTTAACTTTACCAGTACAGTGACAGATAGAAAGTCTATCAAATGGGATTTTGGAGATGGAACAACAGAAACCATTTATCATCCAACACATGTATATGATGAAGCAGGAACATATACTGTTATTTTGACTGCTTATGGACAGGAAGGTTCTTCACCGGCTGTTTTTGAGGAAACTATTACACTTGAAATTCTAGATCCTACAGCTACTTTTAGTTATTCAACAAGCATTGATGATCCTTTAGAATTTACCTTTACTAGTAACACAACTTACGCAACCAGCTTTTATTGGGACTTTGGAGATGGACAATCTTCAACTTTAGAAAATCCTGTCCATGCTTATTCAGAAGAAGGCCCATATGTCGTTAGTTTAACGGTAAACGGATTTCAGGGAACTACTCCGGCAGTAGTTTCTGAAACAGTCTATGCTGGAGGAAGTCCTTTTGACGGAGGCTTAATAGACATGACCAATTGGACTGTGCAAGAAGTGTCACCAGGTGTCACAGTTAGTATCAGCTCTAATTCAATCAATTTTCAAGGTGTTGGAGGTTGGGCCGGATCTCATATTTATCAAGAGGTCACTGTAGAGGCGGGTACCTATCTGTTGAGTGGATCGGTTACAGTGAATTCAGTAATAGATGAAACGTGGTCTGAATTGATTTTTAGTGATCAACAACCTCAACCAGGACAAGATTTTGTTCCTGGTATTCCTTACCAAGTTGTTTATAGTACATGGAATGGCAGTCCAACGGAACCGGGAACTTATGATTTGGCAGAGGCAAATGCAGGAGGGGAATATCCTGTTGACGGTTTGTATACTTTCGATACACCAGAGACTTTTTATATAGTGATTAAAAGTGGATCTAATCAACCATATGATTTAACATGGAATGAACTTTCCTTTAAAAAAGTCGTGGATACAGGTCTTATTGATATGACTAACTGGACTGTTCAGGAGGTAGCACCGGGAGTTTCGGTTGATATTATGGATGGATTGACAGAAACAGCTATCAATTTTCAAGGTATTGGAGGTTGGGCCGGGTCACATATTTATCAAGAAGTAACCGTAGAAGCTGGTACTTATCATTTAAGTGGTTCAATTACCGTTAACTCAGTAATCGATGAAACATGGTCTGAACTTATTTTCAGTACAGTACAACCTCAGGCAGGCCAGGATTACGCTCCTGGAATTCCCTATCAAGTTGTTTATAGTACTTGGAACGGAAGTCCAACTACTGCTGGAACCTATGATTTGGGAGAAGCTAATGCTGGAGGAGAATATCCAGTGGATGGAATTTACACATTTGATGCTCCAGAAACGTTTTATATAGTGATAAAAAGTGGTTCAAATCAACCGTACGATTTGACATGGAATAATCTATCCTTTGTGCAATTATAATGATTTTAAAAGAGTATCAACTATGAAAAATATGTTATCTAAAATAAAATATTTAGGAGTTTTAGTTTTAATAATTTCATTTAGTATTGGATGTAATGAAGACGATGACTCCCTGAATGAACCTAAATCAGATTTCAGCTATATGTCCAATGATTTGGAAGTTTCATTCTTTAGTGCATCAAATTATGCCGTTTCCTTAGAATGGGATTTTGGAGATGGAAATACATCAACAAATGTTAACCCTGTACACAACTATGAGAGTGTAGGGACCTATACTGTAACCCTAAAAGCTACTGGAGCTGTCGGTACAACTCCATCCGTTGCTTCAAAGGTTATTGTGGTAGAACAAATTAATCCCATTGCAAGTTTCTCTTATGAAGTAACTGATTTAACAGTAGTGTTTACTAATACATCAGACTTAGGAGTTACCTATGAATGGGATTTCGGTGATGGTACCATTTCAACAGAAGAAAATCCTTCATATACCTATTCTGAACCAGGAGAGTATACTGTCATTTTAACAGTTAATGGAGTAGAAGGATCGACTCCTTCAACTTTTATGGCTTCCATTGCCGTTGGAGTCTCTGTTTTTGTCCCTGTGGAAGTGGAAAATTATGATTTCAGTCTTCCAGGAACTGGAAGAGTTGTGAATTGGGCTGATATCCCTGGGTGGAGCAGTGATGCAGCTACTGTTGATTCCGGAGTAGAAGAAGGAGGATGGTGGATGCCAGCAGATGACAATGACTATTCCGGGGTATCTTTTACGGGAGATACATCTGCCTATAATCTTACAGACCACGTTATTAGTACAGATGAAGAGTTTAAGGTCAACATGCTTTTATTCGATATTTGGAACGGACCAAATGTGACAATTACCTTATATTATAATAATGGAAATGGGGTTCGAAATGTTTTAGATACCCAAACTTTTAGTGTCAACCCGGGTGAATGGAATTTAGTAGAGTTTACAACCATTGCGCCAATTGAATCAAATGGAGCGAGAATAGGTATAGAAGTTGAAAACGCATCTGGTGATGGAGGAGATGGTTGGTCTGGTTTCGATGATGTAAAATTGTTTGTTAAATAGTTGTTTGAGTTAGTAATAAAAATGCGCAAACTAAATATATGATTTGCGCATTTTTTATAAAAAGCATCCTTCTAAACATTTATGATATTAAGATTTCTAAAGCCTCTTAAAAAAGATAATAATGATTTTGATCAAATTTTATAACCTTGTTTATAATAAACAACTGGTTGTTCTCGCAATTCTCTTTTCGGTTTTAGTAGTTCATGGGCAAAAAGTAATTTGGATTTCAAGTGTTTCAGGTGACTTTTGGAATGAAACAACAATAAAACTTGAGAAAACAGGTCTAGTTAGTCCTCAGTTGTCAATACAAAAAGGGGATAGTATTACTACCTTCAAGGCTTGGGGAACCTGCTTTAATGAACGAGGTTGGGATGCATTGAATTTGTTGACAGAACAAAAACAGAAATCCATTTTGAGCCAATTGTTTGGTCCGAAAGATGATTTGCAATTTACCATGGGGCGCTTTTCCATGAATGCCAATGACTATGCTAGGGATTGGTATAGCTGTGATGAGGTGAGTGGAGATTTTCAACTGCAGTATTTCAATATAGATAGGGATAAAACAACTTTGATTCCGTTTATCAAGGCTGCTCAAGAATTCAATCCAGATCTTTCATTTTGGATATCTCCTTGGTCACCGCCTTCATGGATGAAGATTAACCATTACTATTCGGTAGTGAGTAATTCAGAATTTAATGAATTGGATCCCAAATTGGACGCATTGCTTTTTGAAGGTCAGGAAACTACCTATGATAACCTGTTTCCAAAGAAATTGGCTGTCAACGATTATTTCATTCAGGATCCAAGGTACCTAAGCACCTACGCCAATTACTTCTGCAAATTTATTTCTTCTTATCAGGAAGAAGGTATTCCAATTAATATGGTCATGTTTCAAAATGAGGCTTGGAGTTACACACCTTATCCCGGATGTGCTTGGACCCCCGAGGGAATCATTCGATTTAATGTAGAATATTTAGGGCCTGCCCTTAAAGAACAGCATCCAGAGGTAGCGATTTACTTGGGGACCATTAATACAAACCATTTTGAGGTAATTGATGAGGTGCTTTCAGACCCTCATATGCCAGAAACTATTAAAGGTTTGGGCTTTCAATGGGAAGGTGGGCAAATAATGCCAAAGCTTAGAGAGAAATACCCGAATTATAGATATGTACAAACAGAAAGTGAATGTGGTTGGGGATCTTTCGATTGGGGGGCTGCTGAACACACCTTTAATTTAATCAATCGTTATTTGGGAAATGGATGTGAAGAATACACTTTTTGGAATGCTATTTTAGCCGATGATGGAGTGAGTGGTTGGGGATGGAAGCAAAATGCCTTGATTCGTGTGGATTCCAAAACCAAAACGGCTACTTATACACCCGAGTATTATGCTGTGAAACATTATTCACATTATATATCTCCGGGAAGCAAAATCATTTCAGCTAAAGAAGGAAAGGATGATAAGTTACCAATTATGATTATTGAAACTCCAGAACAAGATAAAGTTGTTTTTGCAGGGAACTTTAGCGATGAAAGCAAGAAAGTTACTGTAAAAATAGGAAAACGCTTTTTAAATACGGTATTAGCACCACATTCCTTGAACACATATCAAATTAAATAGAATTCATGAAAAAAAATACTTTATATATAGCCATTTTAATTCTTGGTTTTTTAGAACCAAGTTTGTTTGGACAAACGGCAAGTACAAGTGATAATATACCAGCTCAAGCATTAGCTCATCGTAATGTTGTTTTTGATGTAGAGGATGCAGGAATTTCTAAATCTATTGAATTTGGAGCCGATCTTGCTTGGGCTAATGAACAAAACTTTAGAAGAAACATCCTTTTTATGGGATTGGATCAAATTGATATTGTTCGTGCATCTTTTCAACCTACCTATCCTTTAATTGGAGGAACAGAATTGACACAAGAACAAATAGATGATCTTAATTGGAGATTATACCTAATTAATACTTATGTGGGACCAAATACGAATTTGGCTTTAAATTGTGATCATCCTTGGGTTGATGATTGGTATGTGGGAGAACCTGAAAATTGGGAACAACTTATTCAAACAACAGCTCAAGCATTTATGGATGATGGTCATAATATAGTTTCAATAGGTGCTTTCAATGAGCCTGATTATGGTTGGGGACAGGGAACTCAAGAAGATATGTACTATATTACAAACTTAATGAACAATAATATATTTTTTGAGGATATTAGATTGTCCGGTGGAAATACTTTAAGTTGTGATGAAGCTTTAAGTTGGTATAATTATTTGTTACCCGCAGGAGTAAATGAAGGGAATACGCATCAATTAGCTGGAAGTTTTGATGGTTTTGCTGATTTTTTTACAACTGTTTCCAGTAATGGTGATCATGCTACAGATGATGAATTGCATAATATCGTAGAAGCTCTTGTTGGTTATGAATATGGAATGCAAACAGGAATTTGGTGGGCAGATATCGATTTGGCAAGTGGTGAAATGGTCAAGGCTTTTGATGGTCAGCGAATAGGTTACGCTGAACATAGACCTAATTGGACGGCTGCAGCTGTATATCGTTCACCTGAAGGTAAAATTCAAGCTTTTGGAGGTACTTCAGAAAGACAAGCAGTCACTACAAAATATAATTTCCTTTCTAAAAATAGAGTTGTTTACTATGATGGTATAGGCCCATATCGTGAATTTGTTTTAGAGATGCCTGGTGGTACGGGATACGCTACTGGCCAAACTAATGCTGAAAGAGTTATTAATATTACCTATGGTGAGGATGTTCAGCCTTATATCAATGGACAATATAAACTTGTAAATAGACAGAGTGGACAAGTATTAACCGTAGCAGGAGATTACAATGGAGCGAATGTAGAACAATCTGCAGATATAAATTCCAACATGCAGAAATGGAATGTAAATCCAGTTATTCCTACCGTAGGTGGAGATTTTAGCTATTATAGAATTCAACCGGTGTCTAGTGCAAACAGAAGACTGGACCTAAATAATTTTTCGTTGGACAATGAAGCAAATATTCATATTTGGGATTTTGGTCAATATGGAAATCAACAATGGTTTTTGGATTATGTAGAAGATGGTTGGTTTTATATTCGGTCTAGAGAAAGTTCTCATTGCATTCAAGTAAATGGTACTGGTAATGTAGAGCAGTGGGAGATAACAGGAAATTTTGAACAGCAATGGCGATTTCTACCCATATCTGCTGAAGTAGAATTCTCAGCACCCCAAGTTCCTGATAATTTAGTTTCAACCTCACGAAAAACTTCCATTCAGTTAGATTGGACAGCAAATACAGAAACTGACCTTGCAGGTTATATTATTTTTAGAGCGGAATCTTCAGGAGGAGATTTTCAAACAATTGGAAGAAATATTTCTGAGAATTCCTTCGTGGATAATACAGTGGTTGAAGGAATTACCTATTATTATAAAATTAAAGCAACAGATGAGTCTTTAAATGGTTCAGATTACTCTAATGAAGTGTCCGGTATCGCTAGTGGGCAAAATGATGAGGTGTGTCATTTAACTTTTGATGGTCATACAAACGACATTTCTGTAAACCTCAATCATGCAGCAGCTATGGGTGGTTCTTATACTGAAGGGTATTTTGAAGAGGGTCAGGCTATTTCACTTAATGGATCTGGAAATTTTATTCATTTATCACCAGATATAGTTAATCACGACGAAATCTCCCTTGCCTTTTGGGTAAACTGGGCAGGATTTAATTTGAATCAACGTTTATTTGAATTCACTGCAGGAGATAATGAGCATATTTATTTATCACCATCTATAGGTGGACAAATGCAACTGACCTTAAAACATCTGGGATCAGAGCAGATTTTAACCGCAGCAGCATTGCCTGCAAATACATGGTCTCACTTAGTAGTTACGTTGGGGGATGAAGGTGCATCTATTTATGTTGATGGCAATGAAGTGGCTCAGTCAAGTACAATTACTATTAGACCTTCTGATATTGAACCATTTGTCAATTATATAGGAGTAAGTCCATCTAATAATGGGTTTTTTGAAGGATTAATTGATGATTTTAGAGTATTTAATTATCCACTTTCTACTTCTCAAGTGACCAACTTATTTAATAATTTATCTATAGAAGATATTACCTTAAATGATAATTCCGTTTCTATTTGGCCAAATCCAACGAAGAATGAATTACATGTTAAACTTTTAGGGGAAACTTCTAACGGGATCACAAAGATTGAAATGTATGATTTAAAGGGCGGTCTAGTTGTTACTGATAATATAAGTTATAATTCTACCAGAATCCTTGATGTGTCAAGCCTGACACCCGGAATTTATATCTTAAAACTTCAAAATTCGAACAGTAGTCATATTCAAAAAATTGTAATTAAATAAAAGACTAAATAGAGAGAAATGTATAAAAAGGTCTTCTTAGTAATTTTAATGTTGAGCTTAATCTTATCATGTGAAAAAAAAGAGGATAAAGGGGAAGCGTATTTATTTACTTATTTTACAGGAAATGGTACAGGAGAAGAGGCTATTCGCTATGCGTTGAGTATGGATGGATATCACTATCGCGCCTTAAACAATAACGAACCTATTATAGATTCCAAAAAAATCAGTTCTACAGGCGGCGTTCGGGATCCACACATTTTAAGAGGCGCCGATGGCAATACCTTTTATATGGTGGTAACCGATTTGTATGTGCCCGAAATGGGGTGGAACAATTATGCTTTGATTTTAATGAAATCAACAGACTTGATTCATTGGGAAAGTTCTATAATTAACATCCCTGAGACATATCCAACGGAGTTTGGAAATGTAGATCGCGTATGGGCACCTCAAACGATTTATGACGAATCCAATGGAAAGTACATGGTATATTTCTCCATGAAAGAGAAAGGAAATCATCCAGATATCATTTATTATGCCTATGCCAATCAAGATTTTTCAGGTTTTGAATCGGCTCCTAAACAATTGTTGTTTAACCCCGATGGGAATGCCTGTATCGACGGAGATATCATAAAAAAGGACAATAAATTCTATTTGTTCCATAAATCGGAAAGCGGTGCCCCTGGCATTAAATTGGCCGTTTCCGATAAGCTAACAGAAGGGTATGCTTATCCAAACATGAATCGCGTGGATAAAGAGATCGAAAGGGTAGAAGGTTCTGGGGTGTTTAAACTGAATGATTCTGATGAATGGATCTTGATGTATGATGTATATGGTTCGGGAAGGTATCAATTTACCAAAAGCAAAGACCTGGAGCATTTTGAAGTGATTGACGAAGATATTACCATGAACTTCCATCCTCGTCATGGTACAGTGATGCCAATTACAATGAATGAGTATTACAGTTTGATAAAAAAATGGGGGAGACAAGATGATCCTTTGATGGATGTGACTTCATCTGACTTAAAACCTCTAAATGTGGACATAAATGGTAAAAAAACGAGCATTCATTTACCTGTGAAAAGAGGTGTTGACCTTACTGCTTTTGATCCCGGATTTAAAATGTGGTCCGGGTTTTCGGTAAGTCCACAAGGACCTCAGGATTTTTCAAAAGGTGGTGTAGATTATACCATTTCCATTGAGGGGCATGATGATATAACGTATAAAGTGACGGCTTCAGAAGACCATAATCCTGTGTTGGAAGGCTATTATGCCGATCCGGATGTACTGTATTCAGAAAAAACTGGGAAATATTATATCTATCCAACAACCGATGGCTTTGATGGATGGTCGGGTTGGTATTTCAAAACCTTTTCATCAGATAATTTGGTGGATTGGCAAGATGAAGGAACCATCCTCGATTTAAAGAAAGATGTGAGTTGGGCAAATCGCAATGCTTGGGCACCTTGTATTGTTGAAAAGAAAATAAATGGTGAATACAAATATTTCTATTACTTCACGGCAGCACAAAAAATAGGTGTGGCGGTTGCAGATAATCCTACCGGGCCATTTGTAGATGGCGGAAAACCATTGATTGATTTCAAACCGGAAGCTGTGGAGCACGGTCAAGAAATAGATCCTGATGTATTTACAGATCCAAAAACTGGAAAGAGCTATTTGTATTGGGGCAATGGCTATATGGCAGGCGCAGAATTGAATGAGGATATGGTGTCCATTAAAAAAGAGACACTTAAAACCTTTAAAATAGATACCACTTATAGAGAAGGAACGTATGTCATCTATCGAAATGGTACCTATTATTTCATGTGGTCTGAAGATGATACCCGCAGTCCGAATTACAAAGTTCGGTACGGCATAAGCGATGCGCCTCTTGGGAAACTTCAAATTCCTGAAAATAATATTGTGATTCAGCGCGATGCTGAAACCAACATTTTTGCAACGGGACATAATTCGGCCATTCAAATTCCAGGAAAAGATGAATGGTACTTGGTGTATCACCGTTTTACCTACCCAAAAGGTGTGACTATGGGAGGAAAAGGAGGCTTTCATCGTGAAGTATGCATCGACAAAATGCTGTTTGACGAGGACGGACATATTGTTGAAGTGAAGCCAACGTTTAATGGAATTGATCCTATTAATTAATTTGAAATGTATAAATCTACTGAACTAAGTTTTTATAAAAGCCAACTAGTGATTTTGGTGATGGTATTCTCTGTTTTTAAGAGTTTTGGTCAAGAATCAAAGGGGATTATCCGTCACAATATCCCGTTGGATAGTATTCGTTTAAGTGATCCTGCTATTTTAGCTGATCAAAAAACGCAAACTTATTACATGACTGGAACAGGAGGAAAGTTGTGGAAGAGTAAAGATTTGAAATTATGGTCTGGACCTTATGACGTAGCCGAAACCAATCCGAAGTCTTGGATGGGGCCAAACCCCATGATTTGGGCTGCCGAGTTACATGAATATAAAAACAAATATTATTACTTCGCCACGTTCACAAACAGAGAAGTGAAGATTGATACGTTTCGTAATAATGTTATTGAACGTCGGGCTTGCCATGTTTTGGTAAGTGACCAACCAGATGGGCCTTACAAACCTATGAAGGATGATATTTACTTGCCTGCCAATATGCCAACCTTGGATGGGACGCTATGGATTGAAAATGGGACACCATATTTAGTGTATTGCCATGAATGGCTTCAGAATTGGGATGGAACCATTGAAAAAAAACAATTGAAATCTGATTTAAGTGGAACCAAAGGAAAGGCTAAAATCTTATTTAGGGCGAGTGATAGTCCGTGGAGTAAAGAAACAAATAGCAGAGGAGATGAAGTACCTAATAAAGTGACGGACGGCCCTTGGTTGTTTAAAACCCAAACAGGAAAATTAGGCATGTTATGGACTAGTTGGATTTTTGGTGATTATACCCAAGGAGTGGCCTATTCCGAAAGTGGAACTCTAGATGGTCCATGGATTCAGGAGTCTAAACCAATTACGCCTCCAAATTATGGACACGGTATGTTGTTCAGAACTTTTGAAGGAAAGTTGCTAATGTCTGTACACAGTCATTGGGTAGATAATGACGGACAATACGTTCGGATACCTCGATTATTTGAAGTGGATGATTCAGGAGATAAAATAAAATTAATGACAACAAATTAGCTTTGAAAATATACAAAATAATACCAAGAAATAGAGGAATGAAATACACTAAAATCTTTTTGCTCATAATGTGTCTTTGCCAGTTTATAACCAGTAAAGCCCAAGATACTTTTAAAAATAGTCAAAAACAGAACGAATGGGAGAATCCTTCTGTTTTAGATAGAAACAAAGAAGAAGGAAGATCCTATTTTTTGGTTTCAAATGCTGAAAATTCCAATTCTTTAATTCAAAGTTTGAATGGAGCCTGGCAGTTCAATCTTGTAAAAAAACCAGGTGAAAGACCTATGGATTTTTATGAGCCCAATTTGAATGATTCCGATTGGAAGACTATAGAAGTGCCCTCAAACTGGGAACTTCAAGGGTATGATACCCCTATTTACACAAATGTTACTTATCCGTTTCCTAAAAATCCGCCATTTATAAATGGGGATTACAATCCTGTTGGAACTTATAGAAGGTCTTTTGAGGTTCCTGAAAATTGGAATAATAAAGAAGTGTTGTTACATTTTGCTTCTATTTCTGGCTATGCCAGAATATTTGTTAATGGGCAAGAAGTAGGTATGACTAAAGCTTCTAAAACTCCCGCAGAATTTGATGTGACTCCCTTTTTAAAATCTGGTAAAAACTCCTTGGCAGTACAGGTTTTTCGTTGGCATGATGGTAGTTATTTAGAAGATCAGGATTTTTGGAGACTGAGCGGTATTGAACAAGATGTGTACCTTCAAGCCTTACCTAAATTAACGGTTTGGGATTATTTTATAAAGGCAGGATTAGACGCCAATTATATCAACGGAGAATTGCAAGCAACGGTTGATTTAAAACGATTTAAAGGCAATAAAAATAAAAAATCCTTGCTATCCTTTACGTTAACAAATGCTGAAGGAAAACAAGTATTTCAGGAGAGTAAAAAAATAAACTCTAAAACCGAGAGTGTATCGTTTACGTCTTCCATTGAAAATGTAAAAAAATGGAGTGATGAAACACCTAACTTATATCATTATAAAATTACTTGGAATGATACAGAAGATGAAAATTACTTGGTTACAGGTAAAATTGGTTTCCGTAGTGTGGAATTGAAAAATGCCCAACTTTTGGTGAACGGAAATCCCATCATGGTAAGGGGAGTCAATCTTCATGAGCATCATGGTACCAAGGGACATGTTCCGGATGAGGCGACCATGAGAAAAGATATCGCTTTGATGAAACAACATAACATTAATGCGATCAGGATGAGTCATTATCCACATGGTACCAGATTATATGAACTTTGTGATGAATACGGAATGTTTGTTGTGGATGAAGCTAATATTGAAACTCATGCCATGGGAGCTACATGGCAAGGACGTTTTGATACATTAAGGCATCCAGCTTATCTAAAAGAGTGGGCTCCTGCCCATTTGGATCGAATTAAAAGAATGGCAGAGCGAGATAAAAATCATGTGAGCATTATCTTGTGGTCTATGGGGAATGAGTGTGGAAATGGCCCTGTATTTCATGAGGCTTACAAATGGTTGAAAGCCTTTGACGACACGCGTTTGGTACAGTTTGAACAAGCAGGAGAGGAAGAAGATACCGATGTGGTTTGCCCCATGTATCCTAGTATAAATTACATGAAGTCTTATGCAGAATCAACAACCAAAACGAGACCTTTTATCATGTGTGAATACAGTCATGCTATGGGAAATAGCAATGGTAATTTTCAAGAATATTTTGACATTATTAACAGTAGTCCTCACATGCAAGGTGGATTTATTTGGGATTGGGTTGACCAAGGTTTGTTAGCCGAAGAAAACGGAAAAACTTATTGGGCCTATGGTGGAGATCTGGGTGGTGAAAACCTTCAAAACGATGAGAACTTTTGCGCCAACGGATTGGTGTCGGCAGATCGAAAAGTGCATCCAGGAATTTATGAAGTCAAAAAGGTGTACCAACCCATCACATTTAGTTTAAAAGAAGACACTTTAAGTATTCATAACGACTATTTCTACACTAATTTGAACGCCTTTGTTATTCAATGGGAACTTCTTAGAAATGGAATAAAAGTGGCTGGAAAGACTTTTCAGATTGATGGAAAACCACAAACAACAGTATCTCAAAAAATCGATTTACCCGATATGAATGATACTGAAGAGTATTTTTTAAATGTATATGCTCTAACTTCTAATGGAGTAGAACTTGTACCTGCAAAACATGAATTGGGCAGAGAGCAATTTAAGTTAGGTCAAGGAAATTTCTTTAAAAATCATTCAAAAGAGGATCTAAAAGGGTCGTTAACCTATAAAAAAACAGATGAGGAGGTATCTTTTGAAACCGACCATGTTGTAGGTGTATTTGATCTGAAGAAAGGAATTTTAAAATCGTATCACCACAAAGGAAGTAATGAAATAATAGAGACTTTTCCTGAGCCCCATTTTTGGAGAGCTCCTACCGATAACGATTTTGGAAATCATATGCCAGAGCAGTTGGAAATATGGAAAAAGGCAAGTAAAAATCCAGAAGTGCAATCGGTAGTAGTCAAAAAACAAACCGATAAAGGATTACCCATAGAGGTTACCTTAAAACTTAATGAGATTGACTTACCATATGTTGTGGAATATCTGATTTTAAACAACGGTGATGTTCAGGTAATAGCCTCTTTGGATATGAAAGATAAGAAGCTTCCAGAGTTACCAAGGTTTGGTATGCGAATGCAATTGGAGGGTGATTATTCAAATTTAGAATATTATGGCCGTGGACCATGGGAAAACTATTCCGATAGAAAATCAGCTTCGTTTGTTGGAGAATATCAAGGTACGGTAAAAGACCAGTTTGTATGGGAATATATTCGTCCGCAAGAAAACGGTTATAAAACAGATGTACGCTGGTTAAAATTGACAAGTAATTCAGGTAAAGGCCTTCAGATCCATGGATTACAACCATTGGGTATTAGTGCATTGCCTGTGTCAACGGAAGCTTTAGATCCCGGTAAAACAAAAGACCAACGTCATACAACTGATGTACAATTTGAAGATACCGTTTATTTACATATCGATTATAAACAACGTGGCGTAGGAGGAGATAATAGTTGGGGTGCGTTGCCACATGACCCTTACCGCATGTTGGATAACAAATATAGTTATGGATATATTATCTCGTTAATTCCGTAAGTAAAAACCGGTGTCATGAAATCATTATCCTATTTCTTCTTATTGATGGTGTTGACTACCATATCATGTTTCAAACCTTTGGAGCCAGACCGCATTATCACTGTAGATACGCAAGTAACATATCAAACGATGGATAATTTTGGTGCTGCGGGTTGCTGGTTTGGTGAAGGAATAGGTAAATACTGGCCTCATGAAAAAAAGGAGCGGATTGCAGAGCTTTTATTTAGTAAAGCCGTGGATTCCTTAGGTAATCCAAAGGGGATTGGACTTTCTTCTTGGAGATTTAATATTGGAGCAGGAACCCAAGAACAAGGAGATAGTAGTGGGATAAGTGATTTTAGAAAGCGTGTGGAATGTTTTTTAAATTCAGATGGAACCTATGATTGGTCCAAACAAGAAGGGTATCAATGGTTTTTAAAGCAAGTAAAACACTATGAAGTTGAGCAGCTAATAGCTTTTTCAAACTCTCCGCCTGTGCAATTCACAGAAAATGGATTAGGATATAAGCTCAATAAAGATTTTAAAACCAATTTACGGACAGAACATTTTAAGGATTATGTACAATTTTTAACTCAGGTTTTATCTCATTTTGAAGAAAACGGGATTCATTTTGATTATATAAGTCCTTGTAATGAGCCGCAATGGGACTGGTTCGCTGAATTTGGAACAGCAAAACAAGAAGGAACACCTTGGAGCAATGCCAACATTTCTGAAATTGCAAAGTTGCTGGATAGTACTTTAACGGCTTCTCAATTGGAAACCGATATTTTGATAACTGAAGCAGCACAACTTAATTTTCTTTATGAAGGAAATGGGCATGCACATCAACAAATAGCTAATTTATTTCATCCGGATAGTTCTTTATATGTGGGAGATTTAAAACATATGCCTAACATTATTGCAGCCCATAGCTATTTTACGGACAACTCAGACGACCAAATAATCTCAGTAAGAGAGAAAGTGGGAGAAGCTACTAAGCAAGCAAATTTAAAATTTTGGGAATCAGAATATTCTATGTTGGCCAATGGGTATAAGGACGGTCACAAAGGGAAAAGAACTGCTATGGATTGTGCCCTGTTTTTAGCTAAAATTATTCATTTTGATATTACTAAAGCCAATGCTTCGGCTTGGCAATTTTGGAATGCCTTTGAACCTGGGGATTCTGATTTTGATACCAAATACTATTTTATTGCCTTAGACCCCAATGAAGCTTATACAGATGGGGAATTCTCTCCTGTTAAAAACTTATGGAGCATGGGGCATTATAGCCGGTTTGTAAGACCTGGAATGGTCAGAGTGGAAGTGAATACCGGAATGACTGATTTAGAATCTGCTCAAAGTTTAATGTCTTCGGCCTATTTGGATGAAGAGAGTGGGAGATTGGTAGTAATAGTAATTAATTATAGTGAAAAAGACCAATTAATTAAGCTAGATGTTAATGGATCTAATTATTATCGTTTTACCCAATTTACTACAAGTGCTGAGGAAGATATGAATCTTTACAAGGAGGAAGAAAATAAACTTTTAGATGAAGGTTTTAATATCCATGGTAAATCCATTGTAACCTTAGTGTTGGATTCTAAATTTGAATAGGAGTCCTTATTAATTTGTTGTAGTTTGAAACGGCCACAAATAAACCAACTCTTGTTTTACAATATCATAATACGGTTTTCTGCCATCACCAAGTGGCTCACCGTTTTTAATTATATGGTACCTGCCTTTTAGAGCTTTTAAGATTTCGACCAAGTCCTTTTTGGTGGCAGGTTTATTTTCTTCCTTGGTGAAAAGATTAGACAGAGTATTTACAGTAAATGTTCCAATGGCTGCATTAGCCACTCCAGATGCATTTATCGATTCCTTCGTGGGATTAGAAATGGCTGGTTTATTTTCTATTTGGGTGGGCAACGTTTCTTTGGTTGTTGTTGCAGTTTTTCTGGCATGGTGCGCCTTGTTCCTACAAGTGTTGCTGCAGTATTTCTGTACCCTTCTACGTTTGGGTATAAATGATTCAAAACAGTATTTACAGGTATAATATTGGGTTTCTTGGCTCATTTTGCGTCAAATAAACGTTTGTTTTACGTTAATTATAGATTTTAAAAACTTTTTGCAACAGTTCCAGTTCTGCATCTTCTTCAGTTATAAGGATTCGCTTTTCACGTTTCTTTTTGATTGCCTTTGGTGAAGAAGGCTCAACTATGTTGACTGCAACAACAGAATCATTCTTATTTGATTTTGATGCCTTTTGACCTTCAGCAAATGCCTTTATAAACTTAATGGCATCCGCATTGTTCATTCTGTTTTCTTCATATAGAACAGAAAAATGTTGGTTCAATTGAGTCATGTGGTACTCTAGGAACCTGCATTGCATTTTAAAAATGGATACCAGGTTTTGATCAAAGTTACCCTTTTC
>NZ_JAJJNF010000013.1:0-53462 GCF_021245805.1 Mangrovimonas futianensis | reverse complement strand
TTTATGTTCCAGTTATTAATCTGTAGGGCAATCAAAATCCCAATAACTACAAGAATAATTTCTCCAATAGCATAGGTTAAATACTTTCCAAATTTATTTTCAGTCAGGGTTTTTTGTCTAATTTTTCTGAAGAATTTTATCATTAGTCATTGGTTGGTTATAATGAAGCACAATTTGATACATCCTTACTAAAATAATCTTTCACTCCTCTTTTTGTCGGGATATCTTTTTGTGTGGGTTTCGAGTTTGTTATTATCTTTTTAAAATACATTAAATCATAGGTTTATTTCAAATAATAAACCCTACGAGCTAGCAACTGGTCGTTATAACTTAAGGAGAATCACTAATTTATGATTTTTATTAAAAATGTAGGTGTTTATTTGTTAAAAAATGAGGTTTTTTTGTGGGGTGGTGAGATAAGAGATGCTGGGATTGGGGATGATGAAGTTAAAGATGCTGAAACAAGTTCAGCATGACAAGGGCTTGGGTTATGCGTGACAGAATTGGGGTGCAGCGTGACAAGGTTGGAGATGCTGAAACGAGTTCAGCATGACAGGAAAAAAAACAACCGCCTTAGTCTTCTAAAAGCAGTTGGCTTTTTATCTTACTTAAAAACTCTTTGGTGATACCCAAATAGGACGCAATCATGTATTGAGGAATGCGTTGGTCCATGGAAGGGTATTTGTTTCTGAAGGAGGTGTAACGCTCCTTGGCTGTCATACTAAAATTACGGATGATTCTTTTCTGGGAGGCTACAAAGGCCTTTTCAATGATCTTTCTGAAAAAGCGTTCCATTTTAGGTATGCGTTCAAAAATGTCTTCAATGGTATCGTGTGAGAATTGAATGAGCTCAGTATCCTCTAAACATTGTACATTAAAATCGGAAGGAGTTTGGGTGCTAAAACTTCCTAAATCGGACGTCCACCAATCTTCAATAGAAAACATAATGATATGTTCTTGACCCGAATCATCTACAAAAAACATTTTGGTGCATCCTTTTACTATAAAGCACTCTACCCTACTGATATCTCCCTGTTGCAGCACGTATTGCCCTTTAAGATATTTACGGTAGCTTAATTTACTCAATAAAAAGGCTTCCTCTTCTTTGGTCAAGGACACATACTGGGCGATATAATCAAGTAAAGGTTGGTAGTTCATCATTCCTAAAAATCCTTTTCAAAAATATTAATTTTAGAAGAAACGGGAGGTCGAAAAAGCAAGCAAACTGATAAAAAAATAAGGCATTTAAAATTCAAGAATATTATATTGCAAGCTTAATTATTAACACTAACCCAAACTAACCATGAAAAACCAACTGTTTTCATTATTTATTATTTTTTCAATTTTCTCTGTTTCAGCACAGGAATCAACTGACACCCTATCGTTTGATCTTGCCACCTATCAAAAAGCTATGGATAGCATCAACAATAGCTTTAAATATGAGCATGGGGATGTCACCCTTGGTGATGATTTGGCAATCATTCACATTCCAAACGGCTATAAGTTTTTAAATTCTGAGCAAACCGAGTATGTTCTAACTGAATTATGGAACAATCCGCCTAGTGAATCTTTAGGTATGTTGCTTCCGGAGAATGTTTCACCATTGGATGATGACTTTTCCTATTGCATCGAAATTTCCTATTCAGAGGATGGCTATATCGATGATGAAGATGCCGAAGATTTGGATTATGATGATCTATTAGAAGAAATGCAAAAAGATGTTCTAGAAGCCAATCCGCAACGAGAAACTATGGGCTATGAAAAAATCGAGTTGGTAGGATGGGCAGCTCCACCTTATTATGATCACGAAAACAAAAAATTACATTGGGCCAAGGAGCTTAAATTTGAAAACTATGATGTGAATACCTTAAACTATGAAATAAGAGTCCTGGGAAGAAAAGGTTATTTAAGCTTAACGGCTATTGGTGACGTTTCTGTTTTAGATGAATTCAACCAAGATAAGGACTATGTGATTCGAAGTGTGGAGTTTAACAAAGGTCATCGCTATGAGGATTTCAATCCTGATATTGACCAAGTGGCTGCCTACGGTATCGGAGGACTTATTGCTGGAAAAATACTAGCCAAAGCTGGCTTTTTTGCATTACTTATAAAGTTTTGGAAGTTTATAGCCATAGGTGCTATTGGTTTATTTAGTGCTTTCAAGAAGAAAATATTTAGAAGCTCATCAAACCAAGAGGAGGACGTATAATCACATAAAAAAAGAGGGTTTTTTAACCCTCTTTTTCACATAACACTAATTATGACATTATAGAGCATTATCTATAATTTCTTGAACCACTTCAGGGTTTAATAACGTACTGGTGTCTCCTAAGTTTGACGTGTCCTTGCTCGCTATTTTTCTTAAAATACGACGCATGATTTTACCACTACGTGTTTTAGGCAACCCTTGTGTGAACTGGATTTTATCTAACTTGGCGATAGGGCCAATTTGTTCTGTAATCAATTGGTTTATCTCTTTACGCAGGTTATCATGTCTACGATATTCACCTGTATCTTTTAAGATCACATAACCATAAAGGGCATTTCCTTTAATGTCATGAGGGAATCCTACGATAGCACTTTCTGCAACCGCTGGGTGCTCATTAATAGCATCTTCTATAGGTGCTGTTCCTAAGTTATGGCCAGAAACAATGATGACATCATCTACCCTACCAGTAATTCTATAATAACCTACTTCATCCCGCAAAGCACCATCACCTGTAAAGTACATGTTTTCAAAAGCAGAAAAATAGGTGTCCTTATACCTTTGGTGGTCGCCCCAAATGGTTCGAGCCATGGATGGCCAAGGGAATTTAATACAGAGTCTACCATCTACCTGATTTCCTTTGATTTCCTTACCGTTTTCATCCATTAATGCAGGTTGGATACCAATAAATGGTAAGGTCGCATAGGTAGGCTTGGTAGGTGTTGCAAACGGAATGGGTGAAATCATAATCCCACCTGTTTCAGTCTGCCACCAAGTATCTACAATAGGTGATTTCTTTTTACCTACATTGTCATCATACCAGTGCCAAGCCTCCTCATTGATAGGTTCACCAACGGTTCCCAACACTTTTAAAGATGATAAATCATATTTCTCAACATAGTCAACCCCTTCTTTAGCCAAAGCACGAATAGCCGTAGGCGCTGTATAAAATTGGTTGACTTGGTGCTTGTCTACAATTTCCCAAAAGCGACCGAAATCTGGATAACTAGGCACGCCTTCAAACATCACCGTTGTAGCACCATTTGCCAATGGCCCATAAACGATGTAACTGTGTCCCGTAATCCATCCAATATCTGCCGTACACCAATACACATCATTCTCCCGATATTGGAATACATTTTTGAAGGTATAGGCTGTATATACCATATACCCACCTGACGAATGCACCATACCTTTAGGTTTCCCAGTGGAACCTGAGGTGTATAAAATAAATAATGGGTCTTCTGAATCCATAATTTCTGGTTCGCAATCGTGATAAGCTTCATCCAATAAAGGTTGTAACCAATGGTCTCTACCTTCTTTCATTTGGATATCAGAGTTGATTCTTTTCACTACCAAGACACTTTGGATGCTTGGACAATCTTCTAACGCTTCATCTACAATACCTTTTAGGTCAATTGTTTTTGAACCGCGATAAGACCCATCAGACGTGATGACCATTTTACAGTCACTATCATTGATTCTAGTACTTAAAGCCGTTGAGGAAAAACCAGCAAATACTACCGAATGGATCGCTCCTATACGGGCACATGCCAAGACTGAAATAGCCAATTCTGGAATCATGGGAAGGTAGATACAAACGCGATCTCCTTTTTGGATTCCCTGTTCCTTAAGTACATTGGCAAATCTGCACACCCTATCATGTAACTGTTTGTAGGTAATGTGTTGCGCCGCTTCATTTGGGTCATTGGGCTCAAAGATTATGGCTGTTTTATCGCCTCTTGTATTTAAATGCCTATCAATACAGTTCTCTGTAATATTTAATTTGGCGCCTTCAAACCATTTTACCTCGGGCTTGGAAAAATCCCAACTTAGGGCATTATCCCATCGCTTTCTCCATAAAAAATGTTCTTCAGCAACCTCTTCCCAAAAACTTTCAGGGTTTCTAACTGATTTTCTATAAACCTGAAAGTACTCTTCTAAATGTTTAATGTGATAATTACTCATAATAATTAATGTATGTTTTAATAATTAGTGTTTGTGTATTCCTATTTCATTTTCTTTATAAACCGATTGGATTTCGGGAATGATATCCATATCATCTATGGTTGATGGGATGTTAAAAGATAAATCATCAGCCATTTGTCGTAACAATTTACGAAGAATTTTTCCCGATCTCGTCTTTGGAAGGCGTTTTACAACCAAGACATCCTTAAACGATGCCACCGCACCTATTTCCTTTCTCACATCATGAATGACCTCTGATTTTAAAACTTCTTCATCACTTGTTTGACCTGATTTTAAGACAACCAATCCCAGTGGTTTCTGTCCCTTGATTTCACAATGGATTCCAAAAACGGCACATTCTGCCACATCTTTATGGGAAGCGACAATTTCTTCCATTTCGGCGGTTGATAACCTGTGGCCAGCCACATTGATAATATCATCTACCCTACCTGTAATAAAGACATAACCATCTTCATCCTTATAGCCTCCATCACCGGAAAAATAATATCCTGGGAATCTTTTTAGGTATCCTGCTTTAAATCGTTCAGGATTTCCCCAAAGACTGCTTAACGTACCTGGTGGCAATGGTAATTTCACAGTCACATAGCCTTCTACGCCATCAGAAACTTCTTCCCCGTGTTCATCAAGGATTCTGATATCATAACCACAAACTGGTAACCCCGCGGAACCAGGTTTGATTTCCTGTAATCCCACGCCCACCATATTGGCTAACATAGGCCAACCAGATTCTGTTTGCCACCAATGGTCAATGACCGGTATATGCAAATGTTGCTGAGTCCAAGAAAGGGTAGCCACATCACATCTCTCTCCAGCAAGGAATTGATATTTCAAACAGGATAAATCATACTTTTCAATAAATTCACCATCATGGTCCTCTTTCTTAATGGCCCTTATAGCTGTAGGTGCTGTAAACATGACTTTGACTCGATGTTCACTTATCACTCGCCAAAACGTGGAAGCATCTGGTGTTTTAATAGGTTTACCTTCAAAAAGGATGGTGGTATTTCTATTTAACAAAGGACCATAAACAATGTAACTATGTCCTACAACCCAACCTACATCACTGGCTGCCCAAAACACATCGCCTTCATCAACCCCATAGATATATTTCATTGAAAATTTTAGGGCTGTGGCATAACCACCCGTGTCTCTAATAATACCTTTAGGTTTTCCTGTGGTTCCTGAGGTATATAAAATATAAGAGGGATGGTTTGAATGTACATCCACTGGTTTTACGGAATCTGATTCAGCAACCAATTCACTATAATCGACGTCATAGGTTTTTTGTGGTCTCTCCACATCAATTCCACGATCAAAGATGACGACATGATTAGGTTTATGCTCTGCCTGATTGATGGCCTCATCTACAAACGGTTTATAGGGAATAATTCTTTTTATCTCTATACCACAAGTTGCTGTTATGATGGCTTTGGGCTTGCAGTCGTCAATCCGGATAGCCAACTCATGTGGTGCAAATCCCCCGAATACTACAGAGTGAATCGCTCCTATTCTAACACAGGCTAACATGGCGTATACCGCTTGAGGAATCATAGGCATGTAAATAACTACGGTATCCCCTTTGCCAATTCCCAATTTCTGTAACCCACCAGCCAATTTGGACACTTCTTCATGAAGCTCGTTATAGTTGATTTTTTGAATGGTATTGGTTACTGGAGAATCATAAATAATCGCATTTTGTTCACCATATCCATCGGCTATATGCTTATCTATACATAAATAGCTAAGGTTTAAAGTGCCATCTGCAAACCATTGGTTATAATCTTCATCATTTTTTGAAGTAATGGTTTTAGGAAGTTGGCTCCAATCTAACTGTTTCGCTTGCTTCAACCAAAATACTTCAGGTTCTGCAATGCTTTGGTTGTAAAAATCCATGTAGTCCATTATTGAGCCTTTTTAGAATTAAACAAACCAAACCAATTTGGATTGAGGACCTTTAATTTGATTAAAGCCCAAATAACCACAACAAAACATACCCCCATAACAATGGAGTTTAAAGGACTAATAGGAGTTTGACTTTCAAACTTAAAACGAAGATATAGGGACCCTATGGCATATATGGATATCAATATATCCGATGCTAACGGTCCTAGTCGAAATTTCATAACAACTTACTTTAATTACACATTGGTTTAATTTGCACACAAAACCAATTGTTAATCAAGTAAATCCTGTATTTCGGAGATAATTTTCTTTATCGAAAACGGCTTGGTTAAATATTTATCTGCTCCAAGTTTTAAGCCTTTTTCAATATCTGAAGCTTTATGTTTTGCAGTTAGAAACACGACTTTCACCTGTTCTAAACCTGACTTTTCTTTTATGAACTTAAGGGTCTCATACCCATCTACTTCTGGCATCATAATATCCAGTAAAACAACATCTGGAATATTACTTTCTAAAATTTGCAATGCTTCACCTCCATCTCGCGCTATAAACACCTCAAAGCCTTGTTTTTTGAAGGCATATTCCAGGGTCATCACTATATTCGGTTCGTCATCTACAATTAAAATTTTCCTCGTCATAGTTTCGGTAGGCAATTTAATCAAAAGGCAGTTTAAAAACAAGCTTAGCCCCTTTTTTATAAGATTTATCAATCCATATGGTTCCTTGGTGTTGCTCCACAATTTGCTTACAAATGGCTAGCCCCAACCCACTACCTTCTGGCTTTTTAGTATTCTGGTGTTTTGATTGGTAAAATTTATCAAAAATAAAGTCAAAATCTTCCGGTGGAATTCCCTTGCCGTTATCAGTGACAGATAGTTCTATACTTTGATTTGACAACTTATAATCCATTGTAACCACACCGGTTTCTGCAGGTGAAAACTTAATGGCATTTGATAATAAATTTGTCAACACCTGAAGGATTCTATCTGCATCATACCTTAAGGAAAGTTTGTGAGGGTTTTTATTAACTAAGGCTACCTGTTTTTTGGCTGCCATATGTTTCACAACTTCCATCGCTTTTTTGATGGTTTGCTGAATGTCATTTTGAGCCAAATCTAACGTAGTCTTGCCTTTTGAGAGTTTTTCAAAATCTAAAATATTATTGATCAACCTAGAGAGTCTGTCGCTATCCTGAAGCACATTCTTTAAGAACTGCTCCCTTATTGGATCGGGCATTTCTTTATCTTCCAATACCAATTCGGTTGAGGCCCTTATTCCTGTAATTGGCGTTTTTAATTCATGGGCAACGGTATCCAAGAATTCATCTTTTTGTTTGTCCTTGTCCAATAAATCCAAATTGGCTTGTCTTAGCTGGTCTGTCAGTAAGGTTAATGTTTCTGACTTTTCTCTAAGCATTTTATTTCTTGCAATGGTTTCCTTTGATTCTTCTAAAATTTTCAAGACTTCCAACAAGCTAATTTCTTCCTCTTTCACCACACTTGCAATAAGGATTTTTGCCGATGCGCTACCAATGCTTCCCGTTAAAAGCTTTTCAGAAAAATTAATCAATCGAGCATCGGCAACTTGGGTGTCCTGAGGTAGGTCATATTTTGTAAAAAATATCCGTAGAGCCCTTGTGGTTTCCTTTTCTCCTAAAAACTTAGCCAACACATTTTTAATATCTGCTACATAAGCTTCTCCTTTCCATACCAAAGCACTGTCTTGTAAAGAAGAATAGTTTTTACTATCAATAAACATTTCTGCATAGTTTCTTTCTCGATAGTTTCCTTTATAAATAAGGGATAAAACCAAATAAACCAAAATATTGAAGGTCAAACTCCAAAACATGGCATGAGCATAGGGATTCAAAAAGTCAATTCCGAAAAGAGCATAAGGCTTTAACAGGGAAATACCGAATAATCCATGCTCAGCTAAATTATTGTTACCCGAAACTATATTGGTAGTAAATGGCAGTATTAAAGTATAAACCGTAATGGCAAATCCAATTATGATCCCAGCGATAGACCCTCTCGCCGATCCTCTATTCCAATACAACCCTATAAAAAAAGAAGGTGCCAATTGTGATACAATTACAAATGATACCAGTCCTATAGAAATCAAGGACCGCTCTATAGAAAAGTGGTAGTAAAAAACATAGGCCAGTATAATAATAGAGAAAATGGATATACGGCGGATGTTTTTAATATAGTAGGCATTTTTATCAGGATGGTTCTCAATAAATTTGTCCAAAAACCCATAAGGTATAATCAGGTTATTACTTACCATGGTTGACAATGCCAGGGTGGAAACAACCACCATGGATATTACCGCGGAGAAACCTCCCAAGAACACCAATAATGTTAAAAACAAATGACCTTCACTCAAGGGAAGTAGCAGTGTATAGTACTCTGCATTGGCTGTATCACCAAAAACCAATTTCCCGCCAAAAGCAATAAAAATCACAAACAAATTGAACAGCAACAAATACAGTGGAAAAGCCCAAATAGCTGTTTTTAAATGCTTTTCCCGGTTATTTTCTATCACTGCCATTTGAAACTGCCGCGGCAATAGAAAAATAGCGAAGAATGATAGGGCTACCATGAAGAACCAATTAACACCGCCTTCTAAGCCTTGAATGGTTGTGAGTCGGTCTACATCTCCAATTTGCGAAAATTGGTCAAAAATATCCTGTGTACCATCAAAGATGAAAAAGGTGACATATATCCCTACTAAAAGGAAAAATCCGATTTTCAAAATGGACTCCAAAGCTACTGTGGTCACGATTCCCCGGTGTTTTTCAGAGGCATCTGTAGCTTGTGTCCCAAAAAAAGTAGCAAATACGGCTAATAAGACAGCAATATAAAAGGTGGAGTCATCCCAAATGCTTTTTGAGACATAGCTCGTTTCATCTGAAATGATTTCAAACCCTTCAGAGACAGCTTTTAGTTGAAGTGAGATGTAAGGCAGAATGGCCAGAAAGCAAATGACGGTAATCAAAGCTCCTAGAAACCGATTGTTTCCATAGCGCAAAGAAATAAAATCGGCAATGGAAGAAATTTTGTGTTGTTTAGAAATACGGATGATTTTACGCAGCAATACAATCCAGAGTGGTGCTGCTATTACCGGTCCGATATAAATAGGCAAAAAATCCACACCCGAATTGGCCGCTATCCCAATACTCCCGTAATACGTCCAAGCTGAACAATAAACAGCTAGCGATAAAGAATACACATACGGATTGTTCACCCAGCGGCTCTTGGCATTTTTTTCAGCTTTGAAAGCCAAAAAAAACAAGACTGCCAAATAGAACATGATGATGGCAATTAATATATAATTACTCATAATGCCTTTTTAATACAATGTATGCGATTACAATGGACACCAACCAAATAGAAAAAATAACGAAGTAAAAAACAGGAATGCCCAAGATGGCTCCTTCCAAACTATAAATAAGCAAAAACGGAATATTAAACAATAGCAACAAGGCTATTGAAACGACAACCAATTTTTGTTCATGTCTTTTTTTCATACTCATGGATAGAACCATAAATGTAACAAAAAACAGTGTCAAAAAACCCATTGACACTGTTTAAAGCTAACTAATAAACCTAAAATATAGCCTAGTGATGAGTGGCTTCTCCTGCTCCACTAGGTATTCTTATATGCTCAACAATTTCTTGTACCTCATGTGGAGGTGCTGGCGTCATTCTAGAAACGACCACAGAAATAATCACGTTGACAATCATAGCTACTGTTCCAAAACCTTCTGGGGAAGTTCCAAACCACCATTCAGATGCTGGTCTTGGGTCCATCACCCCAATCAAACCTGTTTTGTAACGAATCATGTAAAACAACATAAGCGTAATTCCAACGATCATACCAGAAACAGCTCCCTGCTTGTTCATACGCTTATCAAATATTCCGAGGATAATGGCTGGGAAAAAGGATGCCGCTGCCAATCCGAAGGCAAGTGCTACTACCGCAGCTACAAATCCTGGAGGATAAATACCAAACAATCCAGCAATTATAATGGCTACTAAAATAGCTATTCTAGCTGCCCAAAGCTCACCTTTTTCAGAAATATCTGGTTTGATTTGCTTTTTAATCAAGTCATGGGAAATGGAGGTAGATATTACTAAAAGAAGTCCAGCTGCCGTTGATAAAGCTGCTGCCAATCCCCCTGCTGCTACTAAAGCAATAACCCAGTTTGGCAACTTGGCAATTTCTGGATTTGCCAATACCATAATATCCCTATCTACATAAAGCTCATTTTTGGATTCGGCATTTACATTGGTTACCATGCGTTCCCCATGCTCGCCACGGGTATCAGAAAACAAAGGTTTTTTTCCATCTATGGCACTACCGGCCACATATTGGATTTTTCCATCGTTGTTTTTATCGCTCCAAGCGATAAGTCCTGTATTCTCCCAATTTTTGAACCACTCTGGCATTTGTGCATATTCTTGCTCACTAACCGTATCAATAAGATTGGTTCTAGCAAAAACGGCAATCGCTGGTGCTGTGGTATATAGGATACCAATGAACAACAAGGCCAAACCTGCTGATTTTCTAGCATCCTTCACTTTAGGCACCGTAAAGAATCTCACGATCACGTGAGGTAATCCAGCCGTACCAACCATTAGAGCTAAAGTAATTGCAAAAACATCCCAAGTTGATTTAGTACCATCTGTATATTCGTTGAAACCTAATTGTGTGTGTAAAGCGTCCAATTTATCCAATAAATAGGCGCCACCTTCCAGTTTTCCTCCCATTCCGATCTGAGGAATCGGGTTTCCAGTCATTTGCATTGAGATAAAGAAAGCTGGTACCATAAAGGCAAAAATCAAAACACAATATTGTGCTACTTGGGTATAGGTGATACCCTTCATTCCACCCAAAAAGGCGAAAACCAATACTACAGCCATTCCAATAATGACACCTGTATTAATATCCACTTGAAGGAATTGGGAAAATACGATTCCCACACCACGCATTTGTCCGGCAACATAGGTAAATGAAACAATTAAGGCACAGATTACAGCAACCGTTCTAGCCGCATTGGAGTAATAACGGTCACCAATAAAATCTGGCACCGTAAATTTTCCAAACTTCCGGAGATAAGGCGCCAATAATAAGGCCAAGAGCACATAGCCTCCAGTCCAGCCCATCAAATATACCGATCCGTCATATCCGGCAAAGGAAATAATCCCCGCCATGGAAATAAAGGAAGCAGCACTCATCCAATCAGCAGCCGTAGCCATACCGTTGGCTAAAGGAGATACGCCTCCTCCAGCAACATAAAACTCTTTGGTTGAGCCAGCTCTAGCCCAAATAGCAATTCCGAAATATAGGGCGAAAGTGATCCCTACTAGTATCCAAGTCCACGTTTGTACACTCATAATTTTAATATGTTTTTATTGGTTTACTCGTCGAAACCATATTTTTTATCCAATTTGTTCATTAGTCTTACGTAAACGAAAATCAACACGATAAATACGTAAATAGACCCTTGTTGTGCGAACCAAAACCCTAGTTTAAATCCACCCAATCTAATTTCATTCAAAGCATCTTTGAATAAAATCCCTGCCCCATAGGAAACCAAAAACCAGATCACCAACAAGATGATTAGATATTTCAGGTTTTCTTTCCAATAAGCAGTTGCATGTTTTTGTTTTTCAGTCATTATCTTAAATTTTATAAATAAATCATTGCTTGTAATGTGACAGATCCAACGTTTGAATCTCCAAATTTTTGATTTTTATATTCCAAGGTCAGTTTGGAATTATGTCCACTGAAATAGGCATTAGCGCCAATTCCCAGAATATTGCGATTGTCATCCACAGCATCATAACTATTAGAAGCATAGGACACATAGGGCTGAAATCTCGCTTTAGTCTTATCACCAGGAATTAGGAAACCAAAGTGGCCATAAACCATAGATCCTGTTCCATAAGCGCTGAATAAATAATTTTCACCATAGTCATTGGATTGAAACGTAGCGTAGGCTGTAATAGCACTACCACTCTCCCCTAGCGGCGCATCATAAAATGCATCCACTGCAAAAATGGCTACGTCCTCTCCAGCTAATTCAGTTCCTTCCATTCTTACCGCACCATTGGGATGCAAGAAGAAACCAGCTCCAACATTGAATACCTTTTTAGTACCTACATAGGAACCTACTTTAAAAGGCAGAAAATTGGATTCTTGATCAAAAAAGTTATAATCAAAATAGCCTGAATATGCTTTTCCAGCGTCTTTAGTTCCTAATAGTTTTCTACCGGCATAATAAGTGGTGTTTTCAGCTATATCCAGATTTCCATCGCCATCATATGCTACTCTATTCTGAACATCTAATGAATTGGTAATCGCATCATTTACTGCTACACGGTATTGCAATCTGCCAAACTTACCTTTGGCGAAGATTCCTATATGTCTTGCAAACTGATCAGAAAGCCCTAGAGTAGACCAAGACTGTCTGTTATTATCCAAGGTTAGAAAATTTAAAGTACTTTGATTATTCAATCTAGAAATCCCATTGAAATAGTGTAAACCACCACCAATGGTGTGATTTTTAGCTATATTATATTGTGCCCAAATATCATGAAAGAACAATTGGGAATTATTACCTGTTCCCACTGGAGTCATGTTTGAAGCATTTAGACTATTAAGTCCGAAATGGGTTAGAATTAAAAATTTCTCATTGATTTGGGCATACATTAAAACCCTGGCACGTCGCAGATTAAAGTTAAGCTTACTGGATTCGTCTGGTACGTCATCACTGTAAGCCGCTTGAACTTGTGCCCATGAGATAATACGGAAGTATTTTTTCCCTTCTTCATCCAGTTTTACCTTAAGTCCGCCAGTATAATCGGGCGATCCTTGGGCAAATAAAAAATGGCAGGACGCAAAAAGAAATCCTGCCATTATGAATAGTGTTTTTCTCATAAAATTTAAAAAGATTAGTTAATTAACAATTAGTTTTGTGTGCATTGCTAATCTCTTTAAATTCTTTTGTTAACAAAAAATTAATATATTTTTATGTTTATTAGGTATAGTTAATCTTTAAACCGTTCCCATTTAATCAACATAAACTTATCTCCAAGCTCGGTTACCAGGACACCGGCACCCGACAAATTATTAGAATTGGAAAAATATTTCCCCAATTCCTCTGCATTTAAAATCTTATAAGTTGGGTGATAATCTGTCTTATAAGGGCGTTTGACATTATACTTCTTAACCCAATTCATGATACTCACATGTGAAATTCCTAAAATTCGTTCGATTTCACGATAGGTCAATCCTTCTAGATATAATTGCAATGCCTTATTGACATAATAGTCGTCGATGCGCTTTCCAAGCTTGTTAACAGTAAAGAAATAACCGCATGATTTACATTTATAACGTTGGCGGTCGTTAACAATGCCACTCTTTATATAATGGTCTGAACCGCAATTGGGACACAAGTCAATCTTCATATATATTAATTTTGCATAAATATAGTAATTTAGCAACATTAAAATATCAATTCATTAATATTTTCACTTAAATAATTGGATATACCTATATTTTACAGCTGCAAATTGAAAAATTATCACAAAATGACATTTTACTCCATTATTCCGCTTTTGCATTAAAATAGGCTTCCTCCTCTGGAGTTAACATTCTAGAGTGGATAATAAACCTGACTCCCATAGGAATCTCCAACGAAAAACTGGCGCCTCTGCCTTCTGTAATATCCACAGTTAAATGGGTATGTTTCCAATATTCAAATTGATCTTTGTTCATATAAAAATTAACACCCAACAAATTACCCATTAGAATATCACTTTCATCCAGATACATATCTTCCTTTTCAAAAATCATGGGTGATGACCCATCACAACATCCTCCACTTTGATGAAAAATGAGTTCCCCAAATTTTTCTTTAAGTTCTTCAACCACCTTTGCGGCATTTTCTGTAATTGCTACTCTTTCCATAAACTTAAATTTAAAAAAAAAGGCTGGAACCACCCAGCCTCAAACTAACTAACTAAACTCCTAAAAGAATCCAAGTTTATTTTTATCATATGAGATAAGCATATTCTTGGTTTGACGATAGTGATCCATCATCATTAGGTGATTCTCTCTTCCGAAACCGGATTTCTTGTATCCTCCAAATGGTGCGTGTGCTGGATAGGCATGGTAACAATTCACCCAAACACGACCTGCCTTAATGGCGCGAGGAATTTGATATAACTGGTGGGCATCTCTGGTCCAGACACCTGCTCCCAATCCATATAATGTATCATTTGCTATTTCTATAGCTTCGGCTTCATCCTTAAACTTGGTTACACAAACGACCGGCCCAAAAATCTCTTCCTGGAAAACCCGCATCTTATTATGTCCCTCAAGAATGGTTGGTTTGATATAATAACCATTAGCAAATTCTCCTTCCAATTTGTTTGCTTCACCACCACATAACACTTTTGCTCCTTCGTCTTTACCTATTTTAATGTAAGACTGAATTTTTTCAAATTGATCATTTGAAGCCTGAGCCCCTACCATTGTGGACGTATCATAAGGATTGGTTTGAACAATGGCTTCGGTTCTTTTAACAACACGCTCCATGAATTTGTTGTAAATATCTTCTTGAACCAAAATTCTGGACGGACAGGTACATACCTCGCCTTGATTGAAGGCAAATAGCACAGCACCCTCAATGGCTTTATCCAGGAAGGCATCATCTTCATCCATGACACTATTAAAGAATATGTTTGGTGACTTACCACCTAACTCCATTGTTACAGGATTTAGATTCTTTGAAGCGTACTGCATGATCAATTGTCCTGTTGTAGTTTCACCTGTAAAGGCCACCTTGTCCACTCTTGAACTTGAAGCCAATGGTTTTCCAGCTTCCGGACCAAATCCGTGTACCACATTTATAACCCCTGGAGGAAAAACATCGGCTATTTTTTCCATAAGCAAGGTTGCTGATGAAGGGGTTTGTTCCGCAGGTTTAAGAACCACGCAATTACCTGTTGCCAGTGCTGGTGGTAATTTCCATGATAACATCAATAACGGAAAATTCCACGGAATGATTTGTCCAACAACGCCAAGGGGTTCTTTGATGTTCATGGAAAGGGTATTGGAATCCAATTCGGTTGCTGTTCCCTCCTCTGCTCTAATACACGCCGCAAAATAACGCCAATGATCCACAGATAAAGGAACATCAGCATTTAAAGTCTCTCTGATAGGCTTCCCGTTATCACAAGTTTCAACAAGAGCAAACTCCTCTAAATTAGCTTCAATAATATCTGCCACTTTATTTAGAAGAGTAGCTCTTTCTGTTGCAGAAGTATTGCCCCAGCTTTCCTTAGCCGCATTGGCAGCGTCTAAAGCTAAATCAATATCTTCCTTTTGCGATCTGGGATACTTCGCTATTAATGTTCCATCAACTGGCGATCGATTTTCAAAATAATCTCCACCCACTGGGTCTACAAATTTCCCATTGATGAAGTTGCCATAAGCTTGTTTGAATTTTGGTTTTGAATAACTCATTATTATTAAATTAGTGTGTGATTAAATAATTATAATAAACGAATAAAAAGGTTAATGTTTTACATTTTTAACAATTTCACCTAGTAAATTTTAACTCTTTTATCATTTTTATAAAGTTATTTTGTCTTATTCTAAAAAAATTGAACATATTTATTATATTGTTGTACAATTCTATTATCTCCCAATTCCAACATTAGAATTTTGTATCATTGGACATGAATCAACTTTTAAAGCACCATAATACGCATCGAAAAATCACCACTTTGGTTGAAAACAGAACGACCTATAATTCAAACTATGCCGAGTTAAACATTTATGAAACTCATGCCTACGCTGAAAAAGTGTCTTTAAAATTTGATTTTCCTATCATTGCCAGCATGCTAACGGGTAAAAAAGTGATGCACATTGACGGCTTGCCTTCCTTTGATTTTTTCCCCGGTGAATCTGTGGTGATGCCAACTAATAAGGAAATGGTTATTGATTTCCCTTTGGCAAAAGCAGATGATCCTACCCAGTGTTTGGCTTTGGGAATTGACACTGATAAAATTGAAGAAGTGGTTGAAAAGTTCAATAACCATGTTTCTATTGAAGAAGAGAACAACCAATGGAAACTGGATAATAATGCCTCCCACCTTATAAATAATATAGATGTCAACCATTTAATAGAAAGACTGGTTCTTACATTCACCAATAGTAACAAATCGAAAGACGTCCTATTAGACTTAATGATTCAAGAACTGATTGTTAGGTTGCTTCAAACAAAAGCGAAAGCTTTCCTATTAAATGATACAGAAGGTATATTTAATGACACCCGCATTGGAATGGTTATCAAATACATCAAGAAAAATTTAACCAACAAGGATATAACCGTAGATCTTCTTGCTGAAAAGGCTTGTATGAGCACTTCCCATTTCCATAAAAAGTTTAAAAACACTTTGGGAATTTCTCCTATAGATTATATCAATTCTGAAAAAATCAAGTTTTCCAAAAAACTTATAAAAGAATCTGCTGATTTACGTATTTCTGAAATCGCTTTTAAATCTGGATTCAACAATACCAGTTATTTTAACCGACAGTTTAAAAAGCTCGAACTAATGACACCTCAACAATTCAAGAATTCCTTCGAGAAGTAAGATTAATTCTTTCTACATACGCTTTAAATTCTTGAAGTACCTTGGGTGCCAATATCAGTGTGGAGATCATCGTTGGAATAGCCATGAGGGCAAACGCGCCGTCCACCAAATTAATCATCATGCTTAGTGGTGTTGCGGCACCCAGTAAAATGCTTACCACATAAATATAGTTGTAGTATTTCTTGTTATGCGCTCCGAATAAAAAAGACAAACATTTTGAACCGTAATAAGAAAATGAAAACAGGGAAGACAAACTAAATACCGCCACACAAAGCAATAGCAGGTAACTTCCATAAATAGGTATGGCCTTCTCAAAAGCAGAGGCCGTTAAACTAACCCCATTATCATTGGAGGTTTGCCAAACACCTGTCACCAAGATAGACAATGCTGTCAAGGTACAAACAACAATCGTATCAATAAAAGGACCTAACATGGCTACCAATCCTTCCCTAACGGGCTCTTTGGTTTTCGCAGCTCCATGAGCCATAGGTGCCGTACCAATACCCGCCTCATTTGAAAAAGCGCCTCTTCTTATTCCTAATAAGATAAGGCCTCCTACCATTCCACCTAAAAACTCATCGCCCAAATAGTTTTTGGCTGAAAAGGCATCTGTAAAAATCATTTTGAGATATTTTGGAACTTCGGAAGCGTTCACAAACAAGATAATGAGCACCAAAATAAAATACAGTAAAACCATACTTGGGACCATTCTGGATGCAATTTTTCCAATGCGTTTCAGTCCGCCCAAAATAACCATAGCCGTCAGTACTACCAAAACACCCCCTATCATCAAATTAGTCGTGTCATTTACGCTAATCCCATTCGGAACTAAGAGAATATCCCCAATGGCTTGAGTCAATTGATTCGCATTAAAAACGGGTAGTGCTCCAACCATCCCACAAAAGCTGAAAAGTACCGCTAAAAATTTCCATCGTTTACCAAGGCCTTCCATAATGACATACATAGGACCACCTTGTAGCTCACCATTAGAATCCTTACCCCGATACATGACAGCCAAAGTGGATGTGAAAAATTTGGTCGCCATTCCTATAAAGGCACTTACCCACATCCAAAACACAGCCCCAGGACCACCAATTGAAATCGCTACAGCTACTCCCGCAATATTTCCCATTCCAATGGTAGAAGACAAGGCCGTACTTAAGGCTTGAAAGTGACTAATTTCCCCGGGATCATTTGGGTCATCATACTTGCCTCTTAAAACGTTGATGGCATGTCCAAAATATATAAATGGAAGCAATCTTGATCGAATCAACAAATACAATCCTCCTCCTATTAACAATACAAGCAAGGGCAGTCCCCAAGCCAGTGAGGCAAATTCAGAAACTATATCATTTAGTCTATCCATTTAATGTTCATTGTAAAAATGCCAAAGGGAAGGCGTTTTAGTAATTATGGCATAAGATAGTAGATTTCATCTGCAAATTACCAATCGGCGATTGATGGAAAAAAAAATCGTCCCAAAAAGACGATTTTTTTTTTATCTGTAACCTGATTAATTAGTGGTCATGACCAGAATGATCTTCCGCTTTAACCTCACCTGTTTGATTCATAGCCATCTCATGATCGTAATGACAACATCCTGGTAATTTCTCATAAGCTTCTAAATTGCCCGCCACTTTTTCAGTATCGTATCCAGAGGCAGCGATGGCCTGATGGATCGCCATCAAATCTGTTTTAGATTCATCAAAGGTGACATCGATCTTTTTCTTATCAACATCCCAATTGGCACTGGCAACACCTTCTACACCATTTGCTGCTGTTTCAATGGTACTTTTACACATACCACAATTCCCTCTTACTCCAAAAGTAGCATCGGTCATTGCAATTTCTTCGCTTGCAACAGTAGTGGTATCGGCCACATCCTCGGCTTGTTTCGTTTCATTCTTACAACTTGTTGAAATCATGGCAGCAACAACTGCCATACTTAAAATTACTCGCTTCATGTTTAAAATTTATTTGTTATAGATTGTTTCTTTTACTTCACCACATTTTAGCATTTTATCACCAAAATATGGATTCAATATTTCTTTTTCCTTACTCAACCAGTAGGCCCCTTTATCGCTATCTGCCATGGGACAGTATTGCTTATAGGTAGTTTCTCCAATTCCAAAGGTTTGGATCGCTTTAATGAGGTTTTCAGACAAAGTTTTAAACCCCATTCGCACTTCATCTATTTGATTTGTTTGTTTAATCGTCTGGGTACTTGATTTCAAGGCTTTTAAAATCTCCATCCACTCAAGATGAGCCTTATCATTGGTTAACAATTCCATATCAACAGCCTGGATTTTCTCCTCAAGTTGAGATGCACTGGATTTGGCCAAGTTTAAATCTGTTTGAACCAAAGCATCCTTTAATTCTATATAAGCTTCATAAACTTGTTGCAATTCATTTTTAAAGGTCTCAGGCACTTCAAATCCTAATTGTGATCGATTACCATTCATCATTGATTTCTTCCCTTGCAATTGTGCCGCAGCATCCACTGTAAAGGTTCCGTTTGTTACAATTTCATCTCCCCCAGAAAGACCATTCAATATCTCATAACTATCTCCCTGTTTATTACCAAGAGTTACTTCCCGCATTTCAAAAACAGGTTCATCGGAATTGGTTTTCAAGTAAACCACTGAGCGCTCCCCCGTCCAAAGAATAGCTGATGACGGAACCGTTAAAACTTCATTTGAATTATTATTGACACCTTCAACTTCTGCTGACACAAACATACCAGGTTTAAAAACCGAATCTTTGTTATTTAAAACGACCCTTAAAGTAACCGTACGTGTTTTTGTGTTTAAAATGGGGTCAATAAAATCTACTGTTCCCTTGAACTCTTTATTAGGATAGGCATTTGTTGCAACCTTCACCTCTTGACCTTCTTTAAATTGCTCTATTTGGTTTTCATACACATCAAAATGAGCCCAAACAGAATTCAGATTGGCAATTTTCAATAAAGCCTGTCCTTGCTTTACATAATCTCCTGCTTCCACCAATTTATCGGTAACGGTCCCTGAAACATTAGCATATACCGGAAAATTTTCTTTGACCTTCCCTGTTTCCTCTATTTGATTGATTTGACTTTCAGAAAGCTTCCATAATTTTAATTTATTACGAACTGCTTTATATAATTCTGGCTGGGATTCCTTTAGAGATAGTGCTGTGATTAATTCCTGTTGTGCTGCATATAGTTCTGGTGAATAAATGGTAGCAAGAATCTGCCCCTTATTGACCTTTTCACCAGTAAAACTCACATATAATTGTTCTATGCGCCCAGAAAAATAACTGGCTTGCACCTTATTAGCTTCTTCATTTTCTACAATTTTACCAGACAATTTAGAGGAATGATTTTCCTTACCTACCCCCACAACACTTGTCTGAATGTCGGCTAGCGCCATGGCATTAGGTGTTAACCTAAATTGGTCGGCTGTTAATCCATCAGCTCCGGCTTCTGCAGGAATTAAATCCATACCACATATGGGGCAATCACCGGGTTCCGGCTGCATAATTTGAGGGTGCATGGAGCAGGTCCACATTTGATTTTGATGCGAGGATGTTTCGATGTGCGAATGAGTGGATGAATATATTTGTTGATTAGAAAACAATCTTGTAACCACCACACCAATCACAATACCCAAAATGAGTACAAGAATCAACTTTATATATAATATTCTTTTCATGTTCTTGATTTTGATGTTGAAATAATTCTACCTAATAATTTTTTACTGGATTCTAATAAATCTATTAATGGCTTGGTAGGGTCTGGATAGTTTTTGGAATACGTACTTAGATCCAACCAATAGGTCAACTCTTCAGCTTCCTTGTAAGCTATTTTTAGTTTATGAATGAAATCTGCTTTACTTTCAGCACCTTGTGCTTCTCTTGCATTCGCACCAATCGAAGTACCTGAACGTAATATTTGACGAGCAATGACATATTTTTTATGCTCCTCCAAACACTCAGAATAAGCAACTACTTCCAATGCCAATTGAAACGTAACCTCTAACAATTCATTTTTTTTTCATCATATCTACCATAATAATCTTAATCTAACATACTCCCATCTTCATATCTACTCATCTACCGATCTGTACATCCGCACATCTACCCATCTTCAAATCTTCACATTTCTCAATCGTAACGCGTTAGCAATTACCGAAACGGAACTAAAGCTCATAGCTAAGGCTGCTATCATAGGTGATAATAATATTCCGAAAAACGGAAACAAGATACCTGCTGCCACCGGAACCCCAACCGTATTATAGATCAAAGCAAAAAACAAGTTTTGTTTAATATTACTCATCACGGATTCACTTAAATGTCTCGCCTTAACAATTCCATGCAAATCTCCCTTTACGAGAGTAATCATGGCGCTTTCTATAGCTACATCAGTTCCTGTTCCCATGGCGATACCCACATCGCTTTTAGCCAATGCAGGGGCATCATTGATTCCGTCTCCCGCCATAGCCACTACTTTCCCTTCTTTTTGCAATCTTTCCACTTCTTTAAGCTTATCTTCAGGAAGCATCCCAGCCTTAAAACTAGCCAGTTGCAATTCGGATGCCACGGCTTGAGCCGTTTCCTTGTTATCCCCGGTAAGCATGACTACATCAACACCAGAATCCTGAAGTTCTTTTATAGCTTTACTACTAGTCTCTTTTATTTGATCCCCTATAACCACATAGCCAACAACAGATCCATCAACCGCTAAATAAGATACTGTCTTACCTTTTTGTTGGTAGCTTTTAACCACCTCTTCCATTTCTGAAGTTATTTTTGCCTGAGCTTCATCCATCATTTTCGGGTTTCCTAAAGCTACCTTTGAATTTTGAATGTCAGCTTTAACACCTTTACCAGTCAAAGCACTAAAATTAATTGCCTTTAGAATATCGGCGCCGTTTGACTTGCCATACTTTACAGTTGCATCTGCTAGAGGATGTTCACTATGGCTGTTAATTGAGACGATGTAATCAAGAACTTGTTTGTCGTCAAAACCATCCTTAAAGGCCCCTACCTTTTCCACAGTAGGTTTTCCTTCAGTAATGGTTCCAGTTTTATCAATTATGAGGGTAGTAACCTGATTCATTTTTTCAAGTGCCTCAGCATTTTTGATCAAAACACCATGTTGAGCTCCTTTACCAACGCCAACCATCACAGACATAGGAGTGGCTAACCCAAGAGCACACGGACAAGCTATAATCAAAACGGCAATAGCATTTACCAATGCAAACACATAAGCGGGATCTGGACCAAAAATGGCCCATACAATGAACGCAATTACAGAAATCAACACAACAACAGGAACAAAATAAGCTGATACTCTATCGGCCAACTTTTGAATAGGCGCTCTACTTCTACTGGCATCATTTACCATTTTGATAATTTGGGACAATAGTGTATCACTACCTATTTTTTCGGCCTTCATCAAAAACATTTGATTACCGTTTATGGTTCCACTACTTACATGATCTCCTTCCGCTTTATTGACTGGGATTGGTTCCCCTGTGATCATGGATTCGTCTATACTACTGTCACCCTCGGTAATGACACCGTCAACAGGAATCTTATCTCCTGGTTTAACTTTCAAAACATCGCCAACTTCGATAGCATCTATTGACACCTCAACCTCATCTCCATCTACTACTTTAATGGCTTTATTCGGGGCCAACTTAAGCAATTCCTTCACCGCTGCGTTAGTCTTACTGTGCGCTCTTGCTTCCAAAACCTGTCCTAAGAGTACCAAGGTTAGAATAACAGTAGCTGCCTCAAAATATACATGAACCGTCCCCGTTTCAGTTTTGAACTGAGCTGGAAAAAAATCGGGGAATAACAAACCAAATACACTAAAGATCCAAGCAACACCTGCACCAATCCCTATGAGTGTAAACATGTTTAAATTCCAAGTTTTGATACTGCGATAAGCGCGCTCAAAGAACATCCATGTGGCGTAAAAAACCACTGGAATTGAAAGTCCTAACTGTATCCAATTCCAATACTTCTGCTCTAAAATGTCATACAATGGATTGTTGTTAAGCATTTCGCTCATGGCAATCAAGAATACTGGCAACGTAAAGGCTACAGCAATCCAGAATTTTCTTAATAGCTTTTTATAATTTTTCTCTTCAGCAGACAGGTCAGGTTTTTTAGGTACCAAATCCATTCCGCAAATGGGACATGAACCTGCTTCATCTTTGACAATTTCTGGATGCATGGGGCAGGTCCATTGTTCTGATTCTGTATTTGAAAAACGCTGCTCTTCTACCAAATCCATCCCACAAACAGGACAATCGCCAGGTTTGTCGTAAGTTTTGTCACCCTCACAATGCATGGGACAATAAAATGTGCCGGTGCCTTTATCCTTCTGTTTTTGCTTTTCCTCTTGAATAGCTTCTGGTCTTTGACCAGCCTTATAGATACTATATCTACCACCGTCCTTTTCTAAAGCATTTTGAAATTGTTCAATTGGTAAATCTGATGTCATATTTATGGTAGCTTCAGCATTTTCCAAATCAACCGAAACATCAGTAACTCCATCTACTTTTGATAATACCTCTTCTACATGAGATTTACAGCCGTTACATGTCATACCATTTATAGGAAAGGTACGAGTAACAGTTTTATAATCTTTGTAAGGGTGTATGTGATATTTTGCTTTTTTATCTTGTAATGCCTTTTCAAAAGTAGCTATTGGAACATGCTCTTTCATTTCGATAACCGCTGTGGAAGCTTCAAAATCTATATCAACATTTGATACACCAGGGACATCGGACAGTGCCGCTTGTACCGCTCGCATGCAACCTTGACAGGTCATTCCTTGTATTTGATAAGTATGTTTCATTTTTTCCATAATTTAAAGTTCACCAACAAAAGTACCTTTCATGCCCAAGCTTTGTTTTTCCAATATTGGTTCATATTTATACAATTGTGTCCAAAGGTTTTCTGTTCCACTTTTGCAAAGTCTTGTATTCCGTCATAGACATTCCAGTTACTTGTTTAAACTGTTTTGCCAAATGGCTACTGTTTTTATAGTTGAGGCTATAAGCTATTTCTGAAAAGTTAAGCTCCTGAAGCTGGATTAATTCCTTTACTTTTTCAATTTTCAAGTTGATAAAATACTTTTCGAGTGTTATGCCTTCTGATTTACTAAAAGCTTTACTCAATATGGAATAACTCTTGCCAATTTCATTTTCAAGATTAGCTAGAATAACACCGGTATCATTCATTTCAATATATTGAATAAGAGTAACTTTAATTTTCTCAATCAATGCTTTCAAAGGATCTTTAATCAATTCAAAACCTAAATCATTAAGATGTTTTTCAAGTTTTAAATAATCATTCTTTGAATCTTCCTTTACAGATATTTTTCCAAGTTGAATGGATTCCACTTCAAAACCCTCCTCATTCAACAATTTGAGTATCGCCATTTTACAACGATTACAAACCATATTTTTGATATATAATGTATGTGTCATTGTTTTGGTAATTTCAAGGTTATTGAACTGCTTGTATTTAAGTCATCAATATGACCAGCCAACTTATTATCATCCGTTTTGAAATGCATATGCATATTTGTAGTATGATGCGTAAAGATGGTCTTATGCTTCGTTGAATAAAATCCTACTATTTGAACCTCTTCGTTTTGAAGCGTTCCATTTAAACCAGAATTCTTGTGCTTCTCATGGCTATGAACATTATCTCCATCCTCCCAATCTATGACGTGCCAATCCAATGAACCTATGGCGCCTTCCAACAGGAACGGAAATGGCTTTTCAACATTTATAGCTTGTTCCTTTGCCAATTCATATATAAGAGCTTCTAATTCTTTTTTATTTAAATTCCCATCTATCCTATGTTCTTCCCATTCCTTTACACTGGCATAAACCAACAATGAGGCTCCTTGGTCAAAAGAATCTGAAATAACTATGCTTCCATTCTTCACAGAACTATTGCTTGGTTGCCCAATGAATATTTGTATTTCACCTTTTAAGTTTTCAGCAGCACCAAGAGCATAAAGGTTATCTAGTTTTGAAAGACTATCCAATCCCATGACAGATTGAATATCACCAGACATTATAGTCTTCAAGGCTCCCGAATACCTTACCTCAACTCCTTTTGAATCTTCCTTATTTCCTCTGCAAGAAATAATGAATAATGCAATCAACAGAAATAGGTATGTGAAAATAGATTTATTCATGGCGGTTTGTTAAATAATTTATGATGGTACTCTGCACATAATAGGCTTTTACAGCCTCAATTTGATTCACCTCAAACTTGAATTGCAGTTCTTGGATATCCAAAAGATCATTAAAATCAATCGTTCCGGTTTCATAGTTCTTTATCAAAATGTCTTCGGCATTATTGGCCTGTTTTAAGTTTTTGGATTGGGTATCAAAGCTTATTCTTGCAGCATGACGTTCATTTATGGCTTGATCCAAACGCGTTTCCAATACATTTAGACGCTCTTGCTTTTGATAATTTATTTGTTGTTGCTGAAATTCATTTTGTTTGGAAACCGATTTGTATCTATTATTAAATATGGGTATCGAAAGGGATACCATAGGCATAACAATATCCTTCCCATTATCAGAGAAGGTCATATCTGGACGTTTTTCAACATTGATGTAATCCAAGCCAAAACCAATCATAGGACTGCTCTCTTTTTGATTGAGCAACTCGGACTGTTCCACAGACTGGAACAACTTATCGTACTTTATCAGCTCTGGGTGTACCTTTAAATCTTCCGTATTGACATCTACCTCTTCCGAAGGAATAAAAAGTTCTGATACCACATTTATTTCTTCATCTTTATCCTTATTAAGAAGTTTATTAAAAGTGGTTTGCTCAGATACATATTGCTGCTGAAGCACTTCTATTAATTGTTGCATATCGTTTTTACGCATTTGAAGCTTCAAAACATCAACCGCCGAAGCTTTGCCAACCTCAACGAATGTTAAGGCCATGGTTTCATAAGTTTCCAAAAGGTCAATGTTTTTCAATAGTATGCTTTGTTTCGCCTTATTGGCATATAACCTGAAATAAGATTGAGCTACTGAAACCATTAATTGGCGTTTGGCAATGACCACATCTTCATACTTAGCATCTGCCAATGAATTCATATAGGTTTCTCGAGAAGTAATGGTTCCAAACCATGGCAACATTTGTTTGGCCGACACCTTAAAACGTTGGGCTCCCGTACGGGTTTCTGGTTCGCTTACAAAGTACCCCACACCAAACTCGGTATTTGGAACTACATTTACTTCGTTCACCTTTTCGGAAGCAATCTGATATTGCAATTCAAACTTTGCAATTTCTGGATTGTTCTCTAACGCTCTATTTAAGTATTCTTCTAAGTTTTGAGAATATCCTGAACTAATCGATAAACCGACTAACAACATAATGATACGTTGGAAGCTGGAAGCTCGAAACTGGAGGTTGGACGGTGGAAACTCTATACGGATTTTGTTATTTTTCATAGCTTTCCCAATTTTGATGTAGCTTGGTTAACATTTTTCCGATTTTATCATTCTTTTCAGAGAAATCAGAATGTTCATCTTTAGAAATATAGTCGCAAGCCAAAGCATAATCCAACCAATCCTGTGTTTCAGAATTTGAACCCAATGCAATAATGATTTGCTGTTTAAAAACGGCATCAAATTGTCTTTTAGCCCAACCTTCAGAAATATTTGCTGAGACTGACCTAGACGAACGCACAATCTGCGAAGTCAAGGAATAGACTTCCTCTTTTGGGAACTTTCTAGTTCGCCAAAAAATAGCCATCGCCAAAGCAAACGCTTCCTCATGAACCTTTAAATCCTTATATGACTTTATCATAATTCTTTATTTTTCAACTCAATTCTAACTTCTAACTTCTAACTTCTAGCTTCCGGTCTCCAGCATCAAATATCTAACTTCGAGCCTCTAATTTTTCACTTCTAGTTTTTCGTTTTTCACTTTCAACTCTGCTTTCCAACTGTACAGAACAGGAACAACAAACAAGGTAATTAAAGCGATAAGCATACCTCCAAAACTTGGTATGGCCATGGGAATCATAATATCACTCCCACGACCTGTAGAGGTCAAAACTGGTAATAAGGCTAAAAGTGTTGTAGCTGTAGTCATTAAACACGGACGAATACGTTTCTCACCCGCTTCAACTACTGAAGCTCTTATTCCTTTTTTACTTTTTGGTGTATTTCTTTGAAAGGTCTGCGTCAAGTAGGTGGCCATCACAACGCCATCATCGGTTGCAATTCCAAAAAGGGCAATAAATCCAACCCAAACAGCCACACTTAAATTAATAGGGTGCATTTGGAACAAGTCTCTAAGATTTTCTCCAAAAAAACTAAAGTTCAAAAACCACGACTGTCCATATAGCCAAATCATTAAAAATCCACCTGCAAATGCTACGGCAATACCCGTAAATACCATTAATGAAGTTGCAACAGAACGGAATTGGAAATACAGGATTAAAAAGATTATCACCAATGCCAAGGGAACAACAACAGACAAGGTCTTTTCTGCTCGCAATTGATTTTCATAGCTTCCGGTAAATTGGTAATTGATACCTTTTGGAACAATGAGGTCACCGGAATCTATTTTACTTTGAATCAAAACTTGAGCATTCTCAACGACATCAACCTCGGCAAACCCATCTTTTTTATCAAACAACACATAGCCTACCAAAAAAGTGTCCTCGCTTTTAATCACCTGTGGTCCTTGCTCATATCTTATGGTTGCCAATTCCGCCAGAGGAACAGGACTTCCACTTTCAACAGGAATATAAATTTGCTCTAAATCGGTTGGATTAGCCCGCAATTCCCTCGGGTAACGCACACGTACGCCATAGCGCTCACGACCTTCAACGGTTTGAGTTAAAGACATGCCACCAACGGCGACTTTTAAAACATTTTGCACTTCCTCTATGCTAACGCCATAACGTGCAATCTTTTCTCTATCGATATCAATAAGTAAATAAGGCTTTCCTACAATTCTATCTGCAAAAACTGCCTCTTCTTTCACACCTTCCGCTTGTTTTAAAATGGTTTCCAATTCCACCCCAAAGGCTTCAATCTGTTTTAAGTCCTGCCCTTTTACTTTAATTCCCATAGGAGCACGCATCCCTGTTTGCAACATGACCAAGCGGGTTTCAATAGGTTGCAGTTTTGGAGCCGAGGTTACCCCTGGTAACTTAGTAACTTTTACAATCTCATTCCATATATCATCAGGCGATTCAATTTCCGGGCGCCAGTTTCGGTAGAATTCGCCATCATCATCTTCTACTAATTGAGACCTTTCCACTGCGCTCAGGGTGACATTATCGGTATTGTTTGGATTTGCAATAAAACGACCATCTTTCAGCTCAAACAGCTCATCACCATTGATTCTATAGCGTTGGCGTTTTCCTTTCTCATTCAACATGTATTCTGGTTTATATTGAATGATATTTTCATACATAGATAATGGAGCTGGATCCAATGCCGATTCCGTTCTACCCGCTTTACCTACAACCGTTTCAATTTCTGGAATACTAGCTACAGCCATATCCAATTGCTGCAACACACGTTTATTTTCTTCGACTCCCGAATGTGGCATAGACGTTGGCATTAAAAGAAAAGAACCTTCATTTAGAGAGGGCATAAACTCCTTTCCTGTGTTTTTCATAATGAAAAATCCGGCAACGACTATGGCCGTGGGAATAGACAGAAACAGTAATTTATTATCTAAACACCATCTTAAAATACGTGTGTAATATGTAATGAACAATGAGAAAACCCCTAACAAACCAAAACAAATAATGGCTACAAAAATGAGATTTAAAAAGATGCTTTCATTGACACCCAATGGTCGCCAATACTCTGCCAACAAGAACACGATTGCCGAAGCTGAAATAATAATATTGGCCAAGTTTGCCTGCTTTTCTGTAATCCTATTTTGAAGATTTAAAAAGGCCGTAACACCAAATGCGATTAGAATGCATCCCAACCAATATCCATAAAAAATAGCCAAGACACCTAAAGCAATTAAAACACCATTTAAAACATATTTAAATTGTTTTTGAAGGCTCTTTTTTCGGAATAAATAGGCGGCAAATGGTGGTATTAAAAATAAAGCTACGATGATAGAAGCCGTTAAAGCAAAGGTCTTGGTAAATGCTAAGGGACGGAATAATTTACCCTCTGCACCAATCATGGTAAACACAGGAATGAAACTAATAATAGTCGTCATAACTGCGGTTACAATAGCCCCAGAAACTTCCGCGGTCGCATTGTATACAATTTGATTGCTACTTTGTACACTAGAAGTTAGAGGTTGGAGGGTAGATGGCTCCTTCTTGGAAGTTGGATTCCCTACTTCTAACATCGAGCCTCCAGCTTCCAATTTTCCAGCTTCATCAAAATGGCGTATAATATTTTCTGAAAGAATAACACCTACATCCACCATGGTACCAATAGCAATGGCTATACCTGATAATGCTACGATATTGGCATCGACTCCAAAGAGTTTCATAGCAATGAAAACCATTAAAACGGCTACCGGTAATAACCCTGAAATGAGCACCGATGCGCGTAGATTAAATACCATAATTATAATGACTAAAATGGTAATTAATATTTCTAAGGTTAACGCTTCATTAAGCGTTCCTAATGTCTCTTGAATAAGTTCGGTTCTATCGTAAAATGGCACAATGGTAACTTGAGAAGTTCTACCATCTGCCAATGTTTTGGTTGGTAGGCCAGCACTTAGCTCATTGATTTTAGCTTTTACATTGTTAATGACTTCCATGGGGTTCGCACCATAACGCGCTACGATAACACCACCAACTACCTCAGCACCTTCCTTATCCAAAATCCCCCGTCTTGCTGCAGGACCTATAGACACCTTGGCGACATCTTTAATCTTGATAGCTGTGTAATTCTCTGAAGTCACTACAGCATTCTCAATATCTGATATGGATTTAACATAACCCAAACCACGCACTAAATATTCAGCTTGGTTGATTTCTAAAGTCTGTGCCCCAATATCTCTGTTACTTTCCTTAACAGCCGTTACAATTTGGCCAAGACCAATTTGATATTGTCGCATCAATTCTGGATTGACATCAACCTGATATTCTTGCACATATCCTCCAATGGAAGCTACTTCTGAAACACCACTTGCCGAGGATAAAGCGTATTTTACATAGTAGTCTTGAATGCTACGTAATTCTTGCAAGTCCCAACCACCTGTTACATTTCCATTTTCATCCCTACCTTCCAAGGTATACCAAAATATTTGTCCGAGACCAGTTGCATCTGGACCAAGAGTGGGATTGACGTCCTCTGGCAACAAACCACTTGGCAACGAATTGAGTTTTTCAAGTATCCGACTTCTACTCCAATAAAATTCCACATCCTCTTCAAAGATGATATAGATACTAGAAAACCCAAACATGGAGGAGCTACGAATGGTTTTTACGCCAGGAATACCTAATAACGATGTCGTTAACGGATACGTAATTTGGTCTTCAATATCTTGAGGTGAGCGGCCATCCCATTTGGTAAATACAATTTGTTGGTTCTCACCAATATCAGGGATAGCATCTACCGCAACTGGATCATTAGGAAGAAATCCTCTATCCCAATTAAAAGGTGCATGTACGGTTCCCCATCCTACAAAAAGGACGAGTAGCAAGACTGCGACAAGTTTATTCTCGATTAAAAATTTGATGCTTTTATTTAGCATGTGTTCTGATTGTTAAACCGTTAGACATTGGCGTTACAACAACACCGGATACAACAAATTATCCTTACAACCATTCCATTCGGTTAAAAGATAATCTAGTCTAAAGTTTAAAATCAAATTAAATAGGTCTCGTCAATCTTGAAGATTTGCCTGACAACGAGAGGTGGTTTGTATGCTTCGTAGGACGTAACATTTTCATCTATCCCTTCAAAAAGATTGATGTATGAATATACAAATGAGGTGATAAAAACTTGTTGTTCAAATGAAACTTTGTCAATGGTTTGTAGTTCGTCTTGCCCATCAACTACCAATTGTTTATCGTTACAACAACTTTTTTTGCTTATGGCACAACCATCACTTGCTGGTTTTTCCATCTCCATGCCACAACCTTTTGCCTTGTGGAATACAGCAGTCTCAACAAGCTTATCGCCACAATAATGCATGTTTACAGTAAATGACATGGTAGAGAATAGCACCACCATAGCCATTACAAAAGATACCGTTTTATGCAATAATTGTTTCATAAGTAGTACGAAATTACAAAAAATAAAGAAACCGGTGCCTTGTTTAACAAATGTTAGGCAATTTTCAACCCTAATTTGAAGGGGGATTGTATTTTTAAAGGTTCAAATATTTCTGTTACCAAAAAGACAGAAAACATAAATAAATTACTTTCCGATACAGAAGTTGGCAAAGATATTCCCCAATAGTTCGTCATTGGTGACCTGCCCTGTAATCTCTCCAAAGTGATACAAAGCCTCCCGAATATCTATAGCCATTAAATCTCCCGACAGTCCAGAATCCAAGCCATATTTTACCTTTTGCATCTCTTCCATAGCCTTTAACAAGGCATCATAGTGACGGGTATTGGTGACAATCGTTTCGTTATTCCTCAAAGCACCAGTGTTAATTAGGTTGAGTAATTTTTCGGTTAAGGCCTCTACGCCAAATCCGGTCTTAGCAGAAAGTAAGTGCACTTGCTCTATTTCGGAAGTTATAGATTCTATTTCTGCTTCAGAAAGCATATCCAACTTATTAGCTATGATGATAATAGGCTTCTGTGGATACTTATTTTTTATCTTTTCGATTTCAACCTGAAATCCTTTCAAGTAATTGACATTTTTTAATTGAAGGCCATCCGCTAGAAATATGACGACTTGCGCTTGTTCAATTTTTTCAAAGGTTTTTTTGATACCGATGCTCTCCACCACATCTTCCGTTTCCCTAATCCCAGCCGTATCAATAAATCGAAAGCCGATACCTCCTATGGAGATTTCATCCTCAATAGTGTCTCTAGTCGTCCCAGCTATATCACTAACAATGGCTCGTTCCTCATTTAAGAGCGCATTCAACAACGTTGATTTCCCAACATTGGGCTCTCCCACTATAGCCACAGGAATCCCATTTTTAATCACATTACCAACTGCAAAGGAGTCTATCAATCGCTTTAAAACAAAAAGAATGCGTTCCACCAAATCTTTAAATTGCGTACGATCTGCAAACTCCACATCCTCTTCTGCAAAATCCAATTCCAATTCAATAAGCGATGCAAAATTCAAAAGCTCTTCTCTTAGTTTGGCGATTTCATTTGAAAACCCACCTCGCATTTGCGACATGGCCAATTTATGGGAAGCTTCATTATCACTCGCTATCAAGTCGGCTACCGCCTCGGCTTGGCTTAAATCCAGTTTTCCATTTAAAAAGGCTCTAAGGGTAAACTCACCAGGTTGCGCCATTCGGCATCCGCGACGCAAAAAAAGTTGCAAAATTTCCTGCTGAATAAAACTAGAACCGTGACAACTTATCTCAACCACATTCTCACCAGTGTAAGAGTGGGGATTTTTAAAAACGGTAACCAAAACCTCATCGATGACCCTTTCAGAATCCATAATGTGGCCTAGATGCACCGTGTGTGTTTTTTGATCTGTCAACTGTTTACCATGAATGGATTTAAAAACACCCGAAGCCATTTCTATAGCCTGCTTACCTGAAATTCTTAAAACTGCAATAGCACCTACACCAGATGCTGTAGCGAGCGCAATGATATTGTCATCTTGTACCATACAGCAAAAGTACTAAATGGCTTTTAATAAGCATCTTCATTATTAGGCAGATATTAACAAACATTATTTAGAAGAACCGTTATATTTGTGCCAAACTTTAATAAAAAAATAGATTATGTCTAGAAATTTATTTGCCATTATGGCAATTACTACCATGTTTTTATCCTGTAAGAATGAAAAACAGGATGGCTACAGTATTAAGGGTACGATAGATGCATCAGCCAATGGTAAAAAAGTGCTTTTGGTTAAGAATGAAAGAATGCAAAAAATAACAGTTGATTCTACTACTGTTCAAGATGGAAAGATTCTGATGCAAGGAAAAGTGGAGTCTCCAGATTTTTATTTGGTGACCATAGATGGATTAAATATGGGATTGCCTTTAGTGGTTGAAAACACAGAAATGGATATTGAATTCTACAAAGATAGCCTTCCTAAATCTAAGGTTACCGGTAGTAAAGAAAATGACTTATTAGGTGAGTTTAGATTAAACAGCGAGCCTGCAAGAAAAGTGAATGCTGAATTAGGGCAAAAATATGCCATCGCCCAACAAAAGCAAGATACCATCACGATGGATCAAGTGAAAGCCACTTATGATAGTGTGATTGCCATCATGAATGAAAAGAACATAAAGCTTGTAAAAGAAAATACTGATTTAGTAACTAGTATGGCTTTCTTAGATAATTTATCTTCTTCAGGTGTCGTAAAAACCAATGAAGCAAAATCCATCTTTGACAGTTTTACTGAAGAAGTTAAAGAAAGTCGTGTTGGAAAAGAAGTAGGTGAAAAAATAGAAGCTGCTATGGTTACTGCCGAAGGTAGTATGGCTCCTGATTTTAGTGCACCAACTCCTGGTGGTGATACCTTAGCTTTGAAAGATGTGATGGGAAAAGTAACTATCATTGACTTCTGGGCAGCATGGTGTGGACCATGTAGAAAAGAAAATCCGCATGTAGTGGAGATCTATAACAAATACCATGAACAAGGTCTTGAAATCATTGGTGTTTCACTGGATGGTACGCCTAGACAAAAAGACGCCAAACAAGAATGGTTAGACGCCATTGAAAAGGATGGACTTACTTGGCACCAAGTTTCCAACCTGTCTTATTTTAATGATCCTATTGCTAAACAATATAATATCCAAGCTATCCCTGCAACTTTTGTATTGGACAGTGAAGGTAAAATCGTTGCTAAAAATTTAAGAGGTGAAGAGCTTGATAAAAAAGTAGCCGAATTACTTCAGTAGTTTAAAGCAAGACACAGAATAAAAAAGCCCTCCAAGTTTGGAGGGCTTTTTTCATATTTAGATTTTATTCATTTTCTTCAAAACAAACAATAGCACTATTGGAATCAATAATAATATAATCATGGTTAAATGGGTTTCAAAGAGCCACGAAGCTAGCATCAATGTTATGACATAACCACCAATTGCTCCACCAAAATGTGCATCATGTCCTATATTACCTACTCTACTTTTCATACCATATATGGTATAAAGCAGATATGCAATCCCGAAAATATAAGCAGGAATCGGAACTACTAAAAACAAGTAAATAGTTAAATCTGGACGAAGCAAAATTGCAGAATAAATGACTCCCATAACGGCTCCACTGGCCCCTACTGCACTGTAATAATATTCATTTTTATGAAAGTATAAAGACAACAAATTACCCAATAACAAACTTCCTACATAGACAATTATAAAATTAATATTACCTAAATAAGCCAACACCACATTTGCAAAAAAGTAAAGCGTAAACATATTAAAGACCAAATGGGCTACATCCACATGTAAAAAACCAGAACTAAACATTCTAATTTGCTCCCCCCTTCTGATAGCTCCCACATTAAATTTATATTTTTCAAAGAAACCAAAATCACCTAACCCTTTATAGGATATTAGCACATTGGCTGCGATTATAATAATGGTCACGATACTTAAATTACCCATAAATACATTAAATTATCAATAAAAATAAAGGTTATATTTGCCAATGCAAATCTAATATTTATTCATGCAATTTATTGCTTACATTTTAATTTATCCAATACTTTGGATAATCTCTATAATGCCTTTTAGGATTCTATATGCCATATCCGATGGTGTTTATTTATTGTTATACTATGTCATTGGCTATCGCAAAAATATTGTCAGGGATAACATTAAATTAGTTTTCCCAGAAAAATCTGATCAGGAAATTAAATCGATTACAAAGAAATTCTACCACCACATGTGTGATATGTTTTTGGAAATGATTAAAACACTTACCGTTTCCAAAAAGGAACTTTCTAAACGATTTGTCCTTAAAAACCTTGAAACTTTAAAAGAACTTGAAGCCACCGAAAAAAGTATTGTTGTGATGTATGGGCACTATGCAAGTTATGAATGGTCCATTATTTTACAATCTTACGCTACCAATAAGGCACTAGGCATTTATAAAAGAATTGCCAATAAATACTTCGATAGATTGGTGAGACGTATTCGCTCAAAATATAACTCGGTGCTCGTTGACAGCAAAAGAGCTTTATGTAGAATTGAAGAGCTTCATGATAATGGGGAAACAAGACTGATTGCTTTTATAAGTGACCAATCTCCTAAATTAAAACCAAATAACTATTGGGGAGAATTTATGGGAGTTACTATCCCCTGTTTTATAGGAGCTGAATTAACAGCCAAAAAATACAATTACCCCATCACCTATTTAAAAATAGATAAAGTTAAAAGGGGTTATTACGAGTCGGAATTTATTATTTTATCAAAAGACCCAAAAACTGTAAAAGACTTCGAAATAACCGAACAGTTTAATCGAATTCTAGAATCTCAAATTAGACAAGCTCCTGAATATTACCTATGGACTCACAAGCGATGGAAACACCGTCATGAGGCTCCTGCTTTAAAAAAATAACTAGGAATCAGCTATTTGCTTTAATTCCGAAATAAATCTATCGGCTAATTCATCGGCTTCATTCTGTGATTTAGCTTCGGTGTATATACGGATAATCGGTTCAGTGTTACTTTTTCTTAGGTGCACCCAATTTTCAGGAAAATCAATTTTAACACCATCGATAGTTGTTAGGTTTTCTTCAGAGTAATTCGCTTCAATGGTTTTTAAAATACCATCCACGTCTAAATCAGGAGTCAATTCAATTTTCTTCTTGCTCATAAAATAGCTAGGATATGTTTTTCTTAAGTCACTCACCGCCATTTTACGTTCTGCCAAAAGACTTAAAAACAAAGCAACCCCTACCAAGGCATCTCTACCGTAATGAAGCTCAGGGTAAATAATTCCTCCATTTCCTTCACCTCCAATAACGACTTGATTCTTCTTCATAAGAGTCACCACATTTACTTCTCCTACGGCACTGGCTTCATAAGTTCCACCATGCTTCTCTGTTACATCTCTAAGAGCTCTAGTTGAACTCATATTACTTACCGTGTTACCAGGATGCTTGTCTAAAACGTAATCGGCACAAGCCACTAAGGTATACTCCTCGCCAAACATATTACCATTCTCATCCATAAATGCTAATCTATCAACATCTGGATCTACCACGATTCCCAAATCAGCATGTTCTTTTACCACTGCTTGAGACAAATCGGTTAAATGCTCTTTTAATGGTTCGGGATTGTGAGGAAAATGACCATTGGGCTCACAATATAATTCCACAACATCTACACCCAATCGTTCCAATAATCTTGGAATGGCAATCCCTCCCGTGGAATTCACACCGTCAACAACCACTTTGAATTTAGCCTTTTCTATGGCAGATTTATTAACCAACTTGAGGTTTAATACCTCATCAATATGTAAATCGATATAAGCATCATTTTTGGTGATTTTCCCAAGCGCATCCACTTCTGAAAACGACATAGCCTGACTTTCTGCAATTTTTAAAATTTGCTCGCCATCTGCTCCACTTAAAAACTCCCCCTTTTCATTCAAAAGTTTTAGAGCATTCCATTGTTTTGGGTTATGGCTGGCCGTTAATATAATGCCTCCATCAGCATGCTCCATAGGAACAGCAACTTCAACGGTGGGTGTTGTAGATAATCCCAAATCAACAACGTGAATTCCCATACCTACCAAGGTATTCATCACCAAACTCTGAATCATTTCTCCTGATATTCTGGCATCTCTCCCTACTACTACCTTATAATTCTCCTTTTGTCGGTATTGCTTAAGCCATGTTCCGTAAGCAGCGGCAAAAGTTACTGTGTCAATAGGCGTTAAATTAGTTCCCACTTCACCTCCAATAGTCCCACGAATTCCTGAAATTGATTTTATAAGAGTCATTGTTTTTTATTAAGAATATTAGCAAATATAAGCCTTCTAAATTTTCTAAAAACCGATTACAGACAACTGATTGATTAATTTTTTAAACAACTCTTTGTGAATTAATTCCCTGAAGGAGATAAAAGCCCGGGAGATAAAATTTGTAAATTGGAAACATGAATTTTTTGGCCCACATCTATTTATCGGGAAACAATGAAATGGTCACCATTGGAAATTTTATTGCCGATAGTATTAAAGGAAAACAATATTTAGACTACCCCAAGGAAGTTCAAATAGGTATCCTGCTCCACAGAGAAATTGACACATTTACTGATGCTCACCCAATAGTAAGACAAAGTTCCAAACGATTACATTCCAAGTACAGTCATTACAGTGGAGTAATTGTAGATATTTTATATGATCACTTTCTAGCAAAAAATTGGTCAGATTACAGCGCAGTTCCTTTAAAGCAATTTACAGCGAATTTTTATCAAATTATGGAAGAAAACTTTGATTGGCTCCCTGCAAATACCCAAAGAATGCTTCCCTTTATGAAAGCCGAAGATTGGCTCCTTAATTATGCGCAAATTGAAGGCATCCAAAACGTTTTAAATGGCATGAATCGCAGAACAAATTACAAATCTGGCATGCATCAAGCAACCAATGAATTGCGCCAATTCTACTTTGATTTTGAAAGCGAATTCACTCACTTCTTTGCTGAACTTATCAACTTTTCCAAAACTAAACTTCCTGAAATTGAGAGTAAGATATCTTAACACAATCCTTGCCATTTTTCTCGTAAACCTTATTTCATGCAATAAACCAAGAAATATTGTTGAAAGAGGTTTGATTACAAAAAAGGCTATGGTGGTTTCAGCTAGAAAAGAAGCCTCTAAAATAGGATCAGACATCATGAAAAAAGGCGGTAATGCCTTTGACGCAATGTTTGCTACCCATCTTGCTTTAGCAGTGGCCTACCCCTATGCAGGTAATTTGGGAGGCGGTGGTTTCCTTGTTTATAGACTAAGCAATGGCGAAGTAGGAAGTTTGGATTTTCGAGAAAAAGCTCCCATGAATGCCAGTGAAACTATGTATCTAGATGAAAACGGAGAAATCATACCTAATAAAAGTACCTTAGGAATTTATGCCGTGGGCGTTCCTGGAAGTATGGCTGGACTTTTTGAAGCCCATGAAAGATTTGGCAGTATGCCAATTAAAGACCTAATCAAACCAGTTATTGAACTTGCTAGAAAAGGGGTGGTAATCACAAAACATCAAGAAGGACAATTTAAAAAATATGATAGCCTTATTCACTTGGTAAACGGTAAAAACACTTTAATATCTAAAAACTTGGTCCAAGGCGATACTTTAAAAAATCTAGCCTTAGCCCAAACCTTGGAACGAATCGCTCACAATGGAAAGGAAGAATTCTATCATGGTCAAACAGCTGAAATTTTGATTGATTACATTCAAAAAAAGGGAGGGATTTTAACCAAGGAAGATTTATCCAAGTATGAAGCTAAATGGAGAAATACTATAACCTTTGACTACAAGGATTTAAAAATAATTTCTATGGCGCCTCCGGCAAGTGGTGGAATATGTTTAGCCCAAATGATGAAAATGGTAGAATCGTTTCCATTAAAGCAATATGGTCATAATTCATTAGAAACTATACAAGTTATGACAGAAGCAGAAAGACGAAGTTTTGCAGATAGAAGTTATTATTTAGGTGATCCAGATTTTGTAAATATCCCTACAGACTCCTTAATTGCTAGCTCCTACTTAGGCGAGAGAATGGCTTCCTTTTCATTTGACCAAGCGACTTCATCCTCAGCTATCTCTCATGGTGATATCCTACCAAATGAAAGTAACGAAACCACCCACTACTCTATTGTTGATCCCTTTGGAAATGCTATTGCAGTTACAACCACTTTAAATGGCGCCTACGGATCTAAAGTTTATGTTGATGAACTTGGTTTTTTCCTAAACAATGAAATGGATGACTTTAGTAGCAAGCCAGGACAACCTAACATGTTTGGTTTGATTGGAGCCGAGGCCAATAAAATTGAACCCGAAAAACGGATGCTAAGCTCCATGACTCCAACGATTGTTGAAAAGAACAAGGATCTTTATTTGACCCTAGGGACCCCAGGTGGCTCTACCATTATCACCTCTGTATTTCAAACCATTTTAAATGTGTACGAATTTGAAATGTCTTTACAGCAAGCTGTCAATGCACCACGATTTCATCACCAATGGCTACCAGACGAAATTGTTATGGAACCCAATGAGTTTAGTCCAAAACTTATTGATGAACTGGAAGCAAAGGGTTATAAAACAAACCAAGTAAAAACACCGATTATTGGAAAAGTAGACGGTATTCTAAAATTGGAAAATGGCTCCTATGAAGGAGGCGCCGACTCGAGAGGTGATGACACTGCTATTGGCTTTTAATTTTATAATAAAAATGCCTAAAAATTGAATAAGTGTAATTTTAAATGCTTTATTTGAATTTTAATACAATTCTAACAACAATTTTATAGTTGCCTTCCGAAATAGGAAATTTTATGATTATAATTAATTAAAACCTAAAATTATTTATCACAGATTAGCGCATGAGGGTCTTCCAGTTTTTAATTTCATTTTTTATAACTTCTCTACTTTGCAATGCCCAAAACATCAAACACATCTCTGTAAATGAAGGCCTTCCTCAGTCCTTTGTTTCAGATTTATTGGAAGACAATAATGGTTTTATCTGGATAAGTACCAGAAATGGATTGGCACGTTATGAAGGCCATAAACTTGAAATCTTACAACACGTTCCTGGAGAAGTTAATTCACTGGCTTCAAATATCATATCCAAACTTCAAAAAGGGGAAGGCAACACCATATGGATCCAGTATGAAACGGACGAATTAGATTTACTGGACTTAAACACGGGTAAGATAACCCATATACCAGGTGTTGAAAATTACTATCAAACAGGGAATGGCTATATAGATAAGAAAAGTAAACTATGGTACTATTATGGGAATAATGTTTATAGTCTAAACTTAAATGCTACTGAAAAGGCATTTGACAAAAAAACATATACTCCCGACGAAGACAAAATAAGCAACATTTTTATTGACCGTAGTAACAACATTTGGGTTCTTGGCCTTAAGGGGATAAATAAATTTAATACGTCCCTGAATAAATTTGAGCTCATAGTCAACCCTTATGCGTCAAATTCTATAGAAAATGAGCCCGGTACAAACTTATTTGAGAGAGATAATGGGGAATTCATGTGGATAGAGGAAGAGTATCTATACTTTTTCGATCCTATGACTAATTCATTTAGAAGGTTGCCTTTACCCAAAGATGACACTAAAGGATTTAAGCAAATTCAAACAAATTCAAATGGGAAAGACTATTTAATTATCAATAGAAATATTTATACATACGAAGATGTCTCAGGCATAACACTCTTAGGTCAGTTACCCTTTGACGAAGACAATACTAAAAAGGAACCTTTATTTTATGATTTTCTAGTGGACCAATCTGGTCTGATTTGGCTTGCGGCCAATACAGATGGTGTATATCAAGTTGATTTTAGCTTGAATTTTAAAGACTTTAGTTATGAAGACGATTTTGCAATGACTCTTTTTAAAAATGAATTTAATATTTCTCTAGAGGATTATTTCAATTTCAACACCAGTAATAAATTACTTTTACTCCCTAGTTACTATCTAAGATCTGTAAAGAACAACGATAAAATCTGGGTGGCTTTACATAGAACTGTTGCTTACTACAAGCCAGGTGAGAACAAGCTATACAAACTCAAGGCTTTGCCAGTTCCCATCATTGATGATTTTGTGCCGATTAAGGGAATAACTATTAATGGAAATGGTAATCCATTGGTTATTGATGAAAGTTGCAATCTATTTAGCTATAATGATAAAGAGCAGCAATGGCTGTTAGAACCCTATTCACATTTACTTCAAAATAGTTTTAAAAATAAACTAAGCCCTAGTTCTATCTTATTCGATGATAATAATATTTGGATTACAACTGAATTCAGTGGGCTGATTCGTATAGACACCAAAACAAATAAAATATCCCAGTTTAAAGCTGAAAATATCGCAAATAGCTTACCTACCAACAACTTAATAAGCATTATTTCGGACAGCAAAGAGAAAAACATTTTATGGATAGCCAGTTATTATGGATTACTGAAATTCAACAAAAATACCTTTGAAAATAAATTGTTCACTATAGAAGATGGACTACCAGATAACACTATTTACACCCTACTAGAAGACAATAAAGGATTTTTATGGCTGGGAACCAATAAAGGTCTCTGTAGATTCAATAGCCAAACTTTAAACCATAGGACTTTTTCTTCGTCTCACGGATTAACAGCTCTGGAATATAATAGGTATCACCAGTTCATTATGCCAAATGGAGACTTTGCTTTTGGAGGAATAAATGGAGGCGCCATTTTTAATCCTTTAAGTATAGGTGATGACAAATTCAACCCCTCGGTTGTTATAACTCAAATTAAAATAAACAATGAATCATATTTAAAAGAAGGCGATAACTTTTTAATATATAGCGATTTAAACACTTTAGACTTGCCCTATTTTAAAAATAATTTAACCATTGAGTTTTCGGCTTTAGAATTCTCTCAGTCAGATGATATTAAATATAGATATCGCTTAAAAGGGTATGATGACGAATGGGTAGTTTTAAAAGGAAAAAATGAAGCTGTTTATACAAAAATACCCTTTGGTGATTATACTTTGGAATTGAATGCCACAAATACTTCAGGGGTATGGAGTACTGATATTGAAACATTAGATATAAATATTTCTCCTGCTTGGTGGGAGACCAACTGGGCTATTTTTTTATATATCATGGCATTTTCTGGCATAATATTCCTTTTCATCAAAAGATCCATAAAGCAAAAATTGATTAATAAAGAAATAGAACTTAAAAGAAAAGAAGCTGATCACTTTAGGGAGATTAACAATCTTAAGACAAGATTTTTCACAAACCTAACCCATGAATTACGGACACCTCTGTCTCTTATTATAGCTCCTGTGGAGCAGCTGAAAAAGACCAAAAAGAAAAAAAATAGAAAACGTTTACTGTCCATCATTAAAAAAAACGCCAATAATCTATTGAACCTTTCAGATCAGTTATTGGACATTTCAAAAATAGAGGCTGGTGTTTTGGAAGCCAACTATTTTCCCGGCGATATGGTATTATCCATAAAAAAATGTATAGAAGCCTTTAAGGAAGAAGCCAAAGAAAAAATCATAACAATTGATTTAATATCTCCACTGACAGCAAATTATATTTTCTCTCCATACATGCTCGAAAGAATTATAAACAATCTAATCTCCAATTCCATTAAATATGGTAAAAGAGGAGGCAAAATACTTGTGAACCTATCAGAAAAAGAAGACGGCGTAATCATAAAGATTGAAGATGATGGTATTGGAATTTCTAAAAAAGACTTACCACATATCTTTGAAAGGTTTTATCAATCAGAAAATTCCAAAAACAATCCAAATATTGTTACTGGCAGCGGTATAGGTCTATCCTTAGTGAACGAGCTTGTTCAAATGCAAGATGGCGAAATAAATGTAGAAAGTAAAATTGGAGATGACTCGGGTACCATTTTCAAAATTTATTTACCTTATAAGAAGGTTGAGTCCTTGGCTAACGTTTCGAAAGAAAAAAATCAACCTCTAGATAGTGCTACATTTATTAAGGATGATGAATCTCCTACCATTCTATTAGTAGAGGATAATGAAGAAATGCTGGATTTCCTATCCATTAGTTTAAAGCCCCACTATAACGTTATTAAGTCTGACAACGCTATAAAAGGACTAAAATTAGCCAATGAAATCATTCCAGATATCATAATAAGCGATGTAATGATGTCCAAAATGGATGGTCTCGAGCTATGTAAACAAATAAAAGAAAATATGGTAACAAACCATATTCCCGTTATTCTATTAACCGCCAAAACCGATTTAAAAAGCAGATTAGAGGGACTAACCCTTGGGGCTGATGATTATGTTTCAAAACCATTTAATATTTCGGAATTGCTGCTTAGAATTAAAAATAGGCTTGAATTACAAAAGAGTCAACGAGAGACTATTTTTGAAGAACTCAAACTCTTACCTAATTATAGCGAAGAAAAAAACAACAAGGAAAAGAGTGATCCTTTCTTATTACAAGTAGAACAGATACTTGAAAACAACTTAAGCAATGAACAATTTGGTGTGAACGATTTAGCTTCAAGTTTGAATATGAGCAGAACCAGTCTTCATAGAAAAATTAAAGCTTTAACGAATATGACAACAGGCAAGATTATACAAGTCTATAAATTAAAAAGAGCTTCTTCGCTCCTAAAAGAAAATTACAATATCGCCGAAGTGTCTTACAAGACTGGCTTTGGAAGTCCTTCATACTTCTCAAAGTGTTTTAAAGAAACCTATGGTTTGACGCCTACAGAGTATTTAGAGAACGAAGGTTTAAAACAATAGATCGCAAGTTCCTAAAAATAAAAAATGACCTCTTAAACTATAAGAATTTACTTCCCTAAAATACAACTACCAAAGCCTGCCTTTTAATAAATAATGAGAGGAAAAAATCAGCCACTACTCATTTGTGATCGATCGTCCTGAAAACATTTTGATAAAAAATAAAGCCTTTTCCATATATCCATTGGCAATAATCAGATAATTATATTATGATCATTTAATTATCTTTTCTTATTGTCTTATTGTTAAAAAAATGCACATTATCAGGTGTTTCAAAGAAAATGAAACAAAAATGATACTATTTGAAACACATCTTATAGTGCTCCTCTTCAACAAAAAATATATTAGTCACGTTAATTTTAACTCTATTTTTTAAACTAAAATTTTATGAGAAAAAACTACTTTAGGGTGGCTAAGAGATTTGCTTCTGCTGCTTTTTTAACAACTGTTTTTGGTTTGGCAACATTTGCCTCCAAAAACCCTTCTCCCAACAAATCTGAAATGAATCCCATCATGGATCCTGCTGATTTTGTCACATTCACAATTTCAGGTCTTAATGCCGATGTTGTAGCCAATGGCGTGGGAGCTGCAGCTGAAGTAACTACCAATGACATCGACAATACCGGATATTGTTTTTTGGAAACAGGCTATCAAAGTGCTTCTTACGGGCTTCCTGTAGGAGGTCTAATTTCTAGTCCAAATACAACCGATTTATCTTTTCAACTAGCCAGTTATGATGCAGATAACTCTCTAAGAATTCCTGCTTCTGGAGATGTAGATTCTTCAATTACTTTCGCCGAAACGGGAAGTTACGAAACCATCTACTTTGCAGCAACTTCAGGGAGTGGACCTTCTACCTTCAGTGGTACTATCGATTTTCAGGATGGAACTACTCAAGCCTTTTCTGGTTTAAGTGTTTCTGATTGGTATGGAGGTAGTAATTATATCATCAGTGGTATAGGAAGAGTTAGTATTCCTGATAATGTTCTACAGGCTAATACTAGTAATCCTAGAATTTATGAACTTTCTGTTGACGTCAATCCTGCTAATCAATCTAAAACGGTTACAGGAATAACAGTTACCAATGTAACCGCAGGGGGTACTTCTGCAAATATTACCTTAAACATTTTTGCTGTTTCAGGGAAATTGGCCGCAGATTGCCCAGTTCCTACAGATTTAGCTTTAGGAACTGTTGGTGCCTACGATGCCGAAATTTCTTGGACGCCATACGATGTGAATGATACGTTTGAAGTGGCCGTTGTTTTAGATGGTGCTGGTGAGCCAGTTACTGGTGATGACACTACAGATCAATCAACTTATACTTTTACAGACCTAACACCAGAAACAGCTTACGATGCTTATATTAGAACTGTTTGCCAAACAACAGGATATAGCTACTGGGTGGGACCATTAAGCTTTACAACCACTATTGCATGTCCAGCACCTACCAACTTAAGTGCTGCTGCAACTTCAACAACAGAAGGTTCTGCGTCCTGGGATATGGGTTCAGCTTCTGCTTGGGAAGTAGCCTATGTTTTAAATGGGGACCCAGCACCAACTTCTGGAGAACCAACAGATACCAATTCCTTTGATTTTTCAAGTTTAGATCCTGCAACTACTTACACCGTATATGTAAGAGCTAATTGTGGCGTTGATGGTTATAGCTCTTGGACAACGACTAACTTTACAACCTTATGTGATGCGCTTCCCGGTATTGACGAAGATTTTGAAGGTGATGGAATCCCTACTTGTTGGAGCATTATCAATGGTGGCGGTAGCAATACCTGGACTTTATATGATTATTCTTTCTATGCACATAGTGGCACTAAATCTATGAGAATTCAATATCAATCAGCAACTCATAATGATTATTTAATTACGCCTGCATTTACAGTAACCGACCATGTTTCTGATATGATTAGTTTTTGGGCTCGAAATTACAGTTCCTCATATGTAGATGAATTTGATGTCCTTGTTTCAACTACTGGGAATTCAGAGGCTGACTTTACAGAGGTATTAGCAACCAATGTTGGCCCTGGAACAAGTTATACCGAATACACCTATGATTTATCTGCCTATGTAGGGGAAACCATCTATTTTGCTATTAAAGCGATTTCAACCAATGAATGGTTTTTATATGTTGATGATGTCATGACTTTTGGATCACCTTATTGTGATGCCCCTTCAGATTTGGATGCAATCGTTACTCCTACTTCAGCTACTTTGAACTGGTCTGGTCCTTCTGAGGATGGATATGAAATTGCTGTTCAAGCAACAGAATCTGGAGAACCATCATCTGGAATGGTTGTTTCTGAGGCTTCTTATGAAGAATCCTTGACCTATGGCGAAATTAAAGAGTATTACGTCAGAACGATATGTACTGGTGGTGGTTATAGCCCTTGGTCTGGACCATTTACATTTGGAAGCTATACCACTCTTGAAACTTCAGGGTATACAGATGATGTTATTGCTAACGGTGTTGGTGCATCAGCTTCTTCTACAACCAATGATATAGACGGTGGTAATTTCGCCTATTTCTCAAAAGATTTTGACCCCACAGGATCTAACTTAGTTTCCGTTGGTTTGCCTCTAAATGGTGTTTTGAATAGCCCGAATACATCTGGTTTAAGTTTTGAACTTCAATCATATGCAGACAACAATTCTTTAAGAATGCCAACTGCTAGTGAAGGTGGTACTTTAACGGTTACAAATGCTTACCCTGCTGAAACCCTTTATTTAAGTGTCGTTTCTGGAGGTGGTTCAGGTAGCATGTCAGGAACTATCCACTTTAATGATGGGTCTACACAAGCCATCCCGACTACTGCAGTATCAGATTGGTACAATGGAGGTAACTATGTGATTGCTGGAATTGGACGTGTAAATACTACAAGTGATAACGTTGAGACCCCAAGTAACAATCCAAGAATTTACGAAATGGCTATTCCTCTAGAGGAAGGCAATTATACAAAGACTATAACCTCAATTGATTTTCAGAAAGAAACAGGAGGCGTAATTAACGTGTTTGCTGCAAGTATTAAGTTCTCTGAAGAAGCAGGATTATCTGTGAACGAACAAACTTTGGTAAATGTGACTATGTATCCAAACCCTGTTAAGGATCAATTGTTTGTAAAAGGTATGAATGTACAATCAGTTGATGTCTTTACCGTTCTTGGACAAAAAGTTGCCGTTGATTTCAATGAAAACACGATCTATGTAAGCAACCTTTCTCAAGGTGTTTATTTTGTAACAGTTAATTCTACAGAGGGTTCTAAAACATTTAGAATTATCAAGCAATAAGAAAAATTACCCTTTTAATAGCCCTTTACTTTTTAAATTTGAAAATCCCTGGCATCGACGTGTCAGGGATTTTTTTTCAACACTCGATTCAACCATTTAATTTAAATCTAAACTTAGGCCCTATCTCTATAAAAAAATATCTATGGCAATTACTCCTATAAACCAATGCTAAGGATTAAAACAATAAGCAACAATCCTTTTTAACCATAGAACCAGCGTTCCAAAGCGTATAGATATAGAATCCTACCTACCTTATTTTAACTTATTTACTTTTCCGTTAATATTTCAATACTTCTCTAAACCAAACCATTAGAAACAAAAAAAGACCATTATAAAATGGTCTTTCTAAAATATTCAGTATCGTTTGACTATTAGTAAGTCATGTATACCCAGCCTGTCAGAGATTCTCTTTGGTCTGCGAACTTTAAAACATAGAAATAGGTTCCTACTGGCAACGTTTTAGAGCTACCCTTTTCTTGTCCATGCCACTGGTTGGTATAATTGGCTTCAGAAAATACTTCAGTTCCATATCTATTGAAAATTTTAATATCACTTACATTCAATCCAGTAAGATCAAACGAATCATTAAAACCATCACTATTAGGTGTAATAACTTCTGGTATGGTACAGAACGTACTTTCAACAGTAAAAGAACCTGTATATTCGCAACCATTTACTGAAACTGCAGTTACTTCATATACACCAGAATCTACAATCTCAATAATATCTCCACTATCAGAAAATGAATTTGGACCTGTCCACGTAATAGTCATATCATTTACATCCAAATCATTTAAACTCTCCACGCTTAAATAATAAGAAAGTCCGTCACAAGCTCCTGAAATTTCTAAGGCGACTCCTTCATAAATAGAAAATTCTACTTCATAAGAATCCTCGCAGCCTAGAACATCGGCAGGTAAATTATATGTTACCATATACATTCCAGGACTACTATTAGCCACATCAATTATTCCTGTGGATGCATCCAAGGTCAAACCTGTTTGACCCGTAAAAGTTCCTCCGGTAGTAAAGCCATCTCCCAAAATAGGGCTTACCGTTGTTTCGTCAAAGCAAATACCAGCAAACTCATAACTAAATTCAACAACTGGAGCTACTATGGAAACCGATACACTATAAGAAGCACCGCAACCAAGGACTGATTCGTCCAAAGTATAAGTCACAACATAGTCTCCAATTGCACTGTTGTCAGAATTAATTTCTCCCGTAGCCGCATTAAGATCCAATCCAGCTATATCTGCTGAAAATATACCACCTTCACTAAAACCTTCTGCAAAAATTGGAGCTACCAAACCAACATCACCACAAATTGGATCTTGATCATAAGAGAATTCTGCAACCGGATTTACTATGGAAATGGACGTACTATAGGTATTATCACAATCACCTGCTTGACTAGGGTCAATGGTGTAAGTTATATCATAGGATCCAGGGATACTATTTTGAACGTCAATAACACCTGTGATAGGGTCGATAGACAAACCTTCTGCAGAAGAAAATGCTCCTCCAGCCTCAAAACCATCCGATAAAATTGGAGATACGAAATCCTGATCAAAACAAATTGTATCAAATTCAAATGAAAACTCTAAAACGGGTGCTGTGAAAACAACTTCCAATATATCTGAACAATAAAGGGTTTCCCATTCAAAATAATAAGTTCCAGGCGCTGAAAACCCTGAAATGACAGTTTCATTAGAAGAAGGATCTGCTATCACAGTTTCCGATGGATTTCCTTCCAAAATGGTCCATGATCCAATTCCAGCAGCAGATACGGTAATTTCGTCTTGATCACATGCCATATTTAGGGGATTATCAGTTAAAATTCCATTATTGGCTGTAAAACTGATAGCATCCAAAAAGTTACCAACACTATTATCTCCTGTAGCCGTTGAAACCGCCTGAAATATAAATCGGGTCACTGGCTGCCCATTTGGAACAACATAACTACCTGTATTATAACTCCATGTAGAATTTCCCGTACTTACTTGCTCTACACTTACATAAGGACCACCGGGAGGACCTGCTAACAATTCACAAGTATCTACTCCACTTCGCCCTCTATGTGCAAAACCATAATTGAATGTGGTAGTGACGGGTGTATCAAAATCTTGGTAAACGCCACCTTCCAAATTGGCATTCAATTCAATAAATTGATCACCAGAATAAGAAGGCACATTTTGAAAGTTTGGTACTGGCCATATTTCTATAAAACCATCAGCAGCCGTGGTACTCCACCCCAAAACGGCATCCTGATCGATAAGTGGAGGAAAAATACCATTCACGACTGGATAAGAAAAGTCACTATTTACAGTGTTTATCAAACAATCTACACTAGAACCATCCTCATTAGGTTCTGGAGTTTTGACACAAATATCAAAACCTAAATCAATATCTCCCGCAGTAAATATGTATAACACTTTCAAGAAATAATTGGTTCCTGGAGTCAATCCATAGGCAGTAATACTATTATTTGTACTGCAATACATTTGATTCAATGCATCACATTCCGTTCCTTCATAAAGGGTTAAAATAACCGTGGAAACATATTGGTCTGATTGATAATCAAAATTTACCAAATCAATAATATGGGTATTTTCCACAGCTGTAAATTGATACCAAATATCCCCACTATTAGCCGTCGCACAATCACTTGCTTGAGCCGACTCCGTAGCACCTGAAAAATCAGCAGAAACTACTGAAACGCAATCTTCATCTGGATTTACCGGAATATCCAAAGCTCCAGAGCATTCATCATTCCCGATTGGACTAAGAAATGAAAAAGGTCCAATCCAAGGGCCTTCATCCCCTTCTCCACAATTACTTCGTATCCAAAAGTAATAAGTAGTAACTGGAGTAAACCCATCCAAATCTGCCGAAGTATCCGTCGTATTTCCGGTTGGTTCTGTCGTATCTGTAGGCGCTGTGTTAGAATCACTAAAATAATAGTCATAAGAAGTGGGCTCAACAACTGGAACATCCCATGAGGCAACAGCCCCTTCCAGAGAAATAGAAGAAAACGTGACTGATTCTGGGGAAGGACATGTACTCAACAAATTTGCTGATATAGCAAAGGCATTAAAAACTCCAGTTGTTGATATTTTAGAAAACTGCACACTTTCAATCAATTTAGTTTGATCTTCAGGTGCGATTTCAACATCAATTCTATAAATTCTAGGATTATTGAAAGGTGTTTCAATGTTGTTGTTATTCCTATTCACCCTACCTACCCCTTGCAACGCAATCGGCAAGGTATTACTATTATACCAGTCTGGCGCCGTGTGTATGGACGACGTATTGGTTCCATCAGCAAAATTAACTTGTAAAAATATGGTGGATGCACCACTCCCTGACGTAACCAAAACATATAGATCGGTTGCCGAAACTTGATTTGAAAAAATCATCGTTTCAGTTTGATCTAAAGCAGATAATCTCAATGAATTATTGGAAGAATAATCCCCCATTTGATAAGTCAAACCAGAAATACTTCCACTAGAAATAAGTCCGTCACCAGGTAAAGCTGTAGCAGGGGCTGAAACACCTGATGGATTAACAAAATCGGTAGACATAAAGGCATAATTAGCATCATCAACACCTACAGATGTTAAATCGAATGCACTACCATTCCCATTGGCTATTACATCGGCATTGTAACCAGAAGTAACAGTCAGAATTTCATATTCCTGAGCTACTATTGAAAGCTTCGTTATTATCAATAAAATAAAAAGTAATCTTTTTTTCATGTTGGTTGTAATTGCATTAATTATTTTAATATCAAGAAGGTAAATTTAAACCTTTTTTGGAAGAAGCTAGTAAAATTGCAGTAGTGTATTAACAGAAATATTAAATCATAAATAAATCTATAATTAATTAACAATTTATCAAAAATTTTCAATGCAAAATACATATTAATTTAGTGTTATTTTTTTTAGTTATTTTAGACGCCCAAAATAATCCCTAATGACTAAAAAAATAGCTTGTTCATTCCTTATTTGGACCCTTTTCTCATTGCCATTTTTTGCTATTGCCAAGGAGAACCCAACAAACGTCTTTATTCAAAAAATTCAACGCTTCAAAAAAGGCTTTAACAACTCCCAATTTGTTAAAATATCTTCTTCCGATACCAAAAAACTATTTGAGTTAAATAGTAAGGATTTTGAGGGAGATGCTCTATATTTTGAAATCTACAATTTAAAAGGAAAGGTGATTTATAGAAGTACGGATCATCTTGTCAAATTACCTATAGATCCTGCAATTCCAGAAATTTATTGGTTGAAGATTGATAACTCTTCATTTTTGATAGATCCAGAGGACTGTATGGTTACCACCGAAAATGATGATTTTGAACAACCATCTATTACTGGTGTTTATCCAACCTTTTTAAATCAAACTTATGTCCCAGGATGGAACACTACCGCTTCAGACGGTCAAATCGAAATGTGGAATGACCCAAATTATCAAAATGTCCCTGCCTATTCTGGTAGTCAGTTTGTAGAATTAAATGCAAATGTGGTTTCCGGACTTTATCAAGACTATGATACGCCTGCTGGAACAATTTTCAACTATGGTTTTGCTCACAGAGGAAGAATGGGAACAGATACTTGTCAATTGATGGCTGGTCCTCCCGGAGGTCCATACGTCAATGTTGGACCACCTGTTTCCACAGGCAATTCGTCATGGAGTTATAATACAGGGACCTATACCGTTCCTGCGGGCCAACCTACCACTAGATTTATTTTTCAATCGGTTAGCAGTGTTGGTGGAGCAAGTGTAGGTAACTTTCTAGATGCCATCACTTTTACTGCTAATGTAGGTATTTTAACAGAAGGCCCCCTAGAAGTATTCTGTGTCGATGAAATTTCATTAGAAAGTATTGGAGGTGGTACCTGGATTGAAGATCCTAACAATCCTTCAAGCACTAATATTAGTGATGTTAATGGAAACGACATTACAATATCAGGATTTACTACTCCGGGAGAATATGTTTATGAATGGTCATCAATTTATTGTACATCCACCATCTCCATCATATTCAGTCAGGATGATGTTGAGGAACCTATTGCTGACGATGTATTTTATTGCCAAGGAAGCACACCTGACTCGTTAGAAATCACCCCTCTTGAAGACCATACGATACTATGGTTTGAAGATGCTGATGGTTCGTTACCGCTTGCAGACACACCAACCATAGACACCAATATTGTCGGAGAAACAACCTATTATGTATCTCAAGAAAATAGCAATGGTTGTATGAGTGATTTGGTACCTTTAACGGTCACCATCTACACTGCTCCCATCATTAACCCCGTTGAAGACATAATTCAGTGTGACGACGAAAGCAATGACGGCATTGCCGATTTTGATTTGGAATCACAAACCTCTAATATACTTGGAGCCCAAAATCCCTCCGATTTTCTTGTTACCTATTATACGAGTTTTGAGAATGCAGATGCTGAAACTGGAAACTTAACAAGCCCATATACAGTTACATCATCCCCGCAACCAATATGGGTGCGTATCGAGCCCACCGATCCCAATTCAGAATGTATTAGCATTAGCCCCGACCCAGTATTCTTTTTGATCATCGAGCCATTTGCCGACACGAGCTTTACGGTAGACCCAACCTGTGACGGAGGTGTTGTAACCCTTACGGGCGAACCTGGCGGGACCTTCAGTTTTGGGGATCCCCAGCCACCTGTTGCGGTGATTGACCCAACTACCGGAGAAGTGACCGGAGCCTCCCCATCCGAGGAGATCACCATCATATACGCCCTTGACAACGAATGTAGCGCTTCCTCTGAAGTGACCTTCAATGTGATCGACATAGACGACCCGAGCTTTACCCTGACCCCGACCTGTGACGGTGCCACAGCAGCAGTAACAGGTACCCCTGGCGGGACCTTTACCATGGTGGACGTCAATGGCGTTGGCGGTACGATCAACCCGGATACCGGTGAGATCACCGGCGGTCCATCCGAGGCGGTCTATGACGTGACCTATACCACCAGCGGTACCTGTCCGGACTTTTTGACCCTGACGGTAACCGTACCTTTCTCCGAGGATACCACCTTTGAGATGGCCCCCAACTGTAGCGGAGCAACCGCTACCATATTGGGCGATGTGGACGGAACCTTTACCATGACAGGATCGGGAGCTGCGGATATCAATCCTGTTACCGGGGAGATCACCGGAGCAGCCTCTGGAGAGACCTATACCGTTACCTACGCCTTTGAGAACGTATGCAGTGAGCCAACGACCTTGGATGTCACGGTAATAGTGACCGACGACCCAAGCTTTACGCTGACCCCAACCTGTGATGGCGCTACAGCTGAAGCCGTAACCCCGGGAGGGACCTATGCCTTTACAGACCCACAACCAACGGATGCCGTGATTGATGCAGCTACGGGAACCATCACCGGTGGGACCCCGGGAGCGACCTATGAGGTGGTCTATACCACCAACGGTACCTGTCCGGACACGACGACCAATACAGTAACCGTACACCCGCTTCCGACCCTGGCACAGGATCCGGCAGAACTGATCGTCTGTGACGACAACACCCCCGACGGTGTTGTGGAGATGGACCTGACCCAAATGGACGGTCCCATCACGGGCAACAACCCGAACTACGTGGTGAGCTACCATGCCAGCCAGGCCGATGCCGATGCCGGTACACCAGAGGTGGCCCCATCCGCAGATGCCTATGTGGGTACGGACGGTGAAGTCGTTTACGTAAGGGTAGAGAGCGTGAACACCGGCTGCCATACCACCACGACCCTGAC
>NZ_JAJJNF010000012.1:0-57911 GCF_021245805.1 Mangrovimonas futianensis | reverse complement strand
TGAAAATGGCCTCGGTGGTTTCTTCCGAATAAGTTTTGTTCCTTTTTGGGATGGACTTCAATACAGGGATTCTTTTTACAAAGTTATCCTCGATTAACTCGTTGTCCTCCATGGTCTGTAACAAACTACTCAAATCAGTTCTGTAGTTGTTCCTGTTCCTTGGACTGGTTCGCATCAGGACATCGTTTAGAAATGCCGAAACAATTTTCTTGTCCAATTGGTCTATGGAAACAACAGATTTCTGGTTCTTTTTGAGCCATTTCAGGAAAAAATCAACCCTGCTCTTGTAACCTTGTACGGTGGTTTTGGTCAGTGACTTCTCTTTGAGCTCAATAACAAACTCAAAGGCTTTTGCAACCGCAATTTTTGGTTGGTCATCAGATTCCTCTTTTTTAGGTGCCTTAGTTTTCTTTGGCTTTTCGGCAGGGATTGTTGAAGGCAATTCTTTATCTTTTTGCAAACTTTCAAATAGAGAAGTATTGTCCTCAAATGGGTTGTATCCTAGTTTTAAAAGTTTGATAAGTGTTCTTCGATACACCGAAAGCATTTCCAAGCGTTCTTCCTTGGTCTTAAATTTATTGACCTTTCCGTAAAAGGGAGTGACCCGTTTCAATTTTGAAGGGTCATCGGGATTCTGATAGGAAAAATAAACGTACCAACGTTTACTTAAATCTCCTTTTGCTGTGTAAATTTTTGGGGTGGTAAATTTGTTTTTGTTGGGCAAATCGTATGCATTTTCGTATTCACTTTCGTATGCAAATGTAAGAACATCTTTATAATTGGGCATAAAAAAACGGTTTAGCAAAGGCTAAACCGCTTATGTACAATAATTTAAAATTTGTAGCGAGACCGAGATTTGAACTCGGGACCTCTGGGTTATGAATCCAACGCTCTAACCAACTGAGCTACCTCGCCATTTTAACGGCTGCAAAGATAAAAACAAATTAGAATTCAGCAAAGATTATTCGTTTAAAATATTTTAATTTTTTTTGGCAAACTTATCAATTAATGTATATATTGAGCGAATAATAATCAATATTTAAAATGGACGAAAAAGTAAAATTTGAAATGGAGTTCCCCATTCATGCCTCACCACAGTTACTGTATCAATATATATCAACACCCTCAGGATTATCAGAATGGTTTGCAGAAAATGTGAATTCAAGAGGAGAAATATTTAAATTTATTTGGGACGGTACTGAGGAGCAAGCAAAATTGGTCAGTAAGAAAAGCGGTGAAAGAATTAAGTTTAGATGGTCTTATGAGGAAGATACTGCAGCATATTTCGAAATGAAGATTCAGGTAGATGAGATAACTAAAGATGTAAGCTTGATTGTTACAGATTTTGCTGATGAGGATGAAGTTGAAGAGGCTAAAATGCTTTGGGACAATCAAATTTCAGATTTGAAACACGTTCTTGGTTCAGCCTAGATTTTAAAATCATAACCCGTATATTTGTCCCGAATTTATTCGGGATTTTTTTATGATTAATTTTAACGGCACACTTACTTCTCCAGAACAACTGATATCAGCAGAAAATAGAGGTTATAATTATGGTGATATGGTTTTTGAAACCATGAAATATGTTTCTGGAAAACTGTTTTTTTGGGAAGACCATTATTTTCGCTTGATGGCCTCTATGCGGATTTTAAGAATGGATATTCCTATGGAATTTACCATGGAATTTTTACAGGAGGAGATTGTGAAAACGATTCAGGCCAATAATCTTGAAAAAAAGTCGGTAAGAATAAAATTAGCCGTTAATAGAGTAGAAGGAGGACTTTATACTCCCAATTCAAACCGAGTAAGTTATCTAATTTCTGTAAAGGGTTTGGAATCTGATTTTTACCTCCTAAATGAGTCTAATTATCAGGTGGATTTATTTAAAGATTTTTATGTGGCGCCTGGCTTGTTTTCAACTTTGAAGACCAACAATAGGGCACTTAACGTAGTGGGTGGTATCTATGCTCAAGAAAATGACCTCCAGAATTGTCTGCTCCTCAATACAGAAAAGCAAGTGATAGAAGCATTAAATGGAAATGTTTTTTTAGTTAAAGGGAAGACAGTAAAAACACCGCCGCTTCAGGACGGATGTTTAAAAGGGATTATGAGGAAGCAGATAATGGAAATTATTGAATTAATGCCAGATTGGGAGATTAAGGAAGAATCCATTTCGCCTTTTGAGTTGCAAAAAGCAGATGAATTGTTTATTACAAACGTTATAACTGGAATTCAGCCAGTTACTAAATATAGAAAAAAGAATTTCTCAGTTGAATTCGCTAAAGAGATTCTACAAAAAGTAAATGTGAAAGTTAGGTTGTCTTAATTGAAACTTGGGTTTTCAGGAGCATTCGACCATATACTGTAGTCGTCCCCAAACTCCAGCATTTTTTCCTTCCAAAAAGATTCATAGTCTTTTTCAATAATGGAATTTTCATAGATGTTTTCTGTGACTACCCAAGAATTTGATTTAAGTTCATCGTTGAGTTGCTCTGATGCCCAACCTGAATAGCCAAGGAAAAAGCGAATGTTATTTTCCTCAATTTCATTATTGGCAATAAGTTCTGCTACTCGATCAAAATCACCGCCCCAATAGATGCCCATAGAAATCTCTATGCTATTTGGAATTAAGTCCGGTATTTTATGAATGAAATAAAGGTTATCCTGCTCTACAGGTCCACCATTATAAATTTTAAAGTCAGCCTTAATTTCAGGGATGAGATCTTTTATGGTGTAATCCAAGGGTTTATTTAAAATAAAACCGATGGATCCTTCATCGTTGTGATCAGCCAAAAGAATGATAGACCGATTGAAGGAAATATCACCAATTATTGTGGGTTCTGCGATGAGTAAACAGCCCTTTTTTGGTTTGATAGTAGTCATAACTGATGAGGATTATATATTAAAGCTAATAAAATTTTTGAATAAATCAAACAATTCCCCACTGTTTGTGACTTTACAAAGAAAAAGCCTTCCAGAAACGGAAGGCTTTAGAATATAAATAAAATTTTTATTCGCTTACTATTCAGTAATTTAGTTTATCGCATTAGATAAATCAGCACCTGCTTTAAACTTAACTACATTTTTAGCTTTGATCTTAATAGTTTTTCCTGTTTGAGGGTTTCTTCCTTCTCTTGCAGATCTTTTAGAAACTGACCAAGAACCAAAACCAACTAAAGAAACTCTGTTACCTTTTTGTAAAGCTCCTTCAATTTCAATTAACATGCACTCTAAAGCTTTTTTAGCAGCGGCTTTAGTAATTCCTGCATGTTCTGCCATAGCATCGATTAAATCTGATTTGTTCATAATTTTAAATTTAATTATTAATAAATTGTTGGTTAAACATTTTTTTAGTTAAATCCTATACAAATTTATACGGATATTGCTACTAAGCAAGTAATAGCAAGGGAAATGCGTGTTATTGTTAATAACTTCACCCATTTGTTAATAAAGGGCGTGTTTTTTATAGTGTTTTTTGCGATATCAATAAAATCAAGGGATTAGAGCGCTTTTGAATTTTCAGAAAAGGAATAACCGTTTAACAATGATTTGATATCCATTTTTTTCTTTCCTGGAAGCTTGATATCCAAAATATTTATATAACCTTCTCTAACAGCTACTTTTAATTCTTTCTTGGTGGAAAGGATTGTTCCGATAGGATATTGGTGGTTCTCCTCAATTTTTTCTGACTTGTAGATCTTGGCTTCCAAAAGCTCTTCTCCATTTTCAATAGATGTCCATGCTGCTGGGTAAGGGCTAAGGCCTCTTATGTGGTTATAAATTTGATCTAGGGAATTATGCCAATTAACCTTGCAATTATCCCTGTTTAACTTATAGGCAGTTTTTGTTGGTAATCCTTCTGGTTGTGGTTTGGTGCTTACAGGGCCTAATTCAATAAGCTTTACAGTTTCAATAACCAAACCGCTCCCTACGTCCATCAATTGGTCATGCAAATCTCCTGCATTCATAGTTTTGCTTATCTCAACTTCTTTTTGAAGAATGACTTCACCTGTATCAATTTTTTCATCAATAAAGAAAGTGGAGACCCCTGTTTTTGTTTCTCCATTAATGATGGCCCAATTAATAGGAGCTGCTCCTCTATAATTAGGGAGTAGGGAGGCGTGTAAATTGAAGGTTCCGTATTCTGGCATCTTCCAAACTACTTCTGGTAGCATCCTAAAGGCAACAACGATCTGGAGATTGGCATTAAGGCTCTTCAAATCTTCCAAAAATGCTTCGCTTTTAAGATTTGTCGGTTGCATGATGTGAAGGCCTTGACTCGCTGCATAGGTCTTTACTGCACTTTCTTGAATTTTTCTTCCTCTTCCTGCTGGTTTGTCGGGAGCAGTAATAACTCCTACCACATTATATTGATGCTCTATCAAACTTTTTAAAGTGGCAACAGCAAAATCTGGAGTTCCCATGAAGACGATTTTCAAATCTCTTTTCATTGATTTAATTTATAGGTGTTTTTAATTGTAATGGTAATTAGTCCTTGTTCCAAAAGAGCTTTCAAGGACTGTTTAAGTTCTTTCTCCTGAAAAGGAATTTTTAATAGTAATTCTCTTGAATTGGCCTCTTTTTTTCCTAAATAAGCTAATATAGCCTCGTTGACTTCCTCTAAAGAAATGGGAGGCTTAGAACTCTTTTTGATACATACCGAACAAATGCCACAAGCATTTAGGTTCTCTTCACCAAAATAAGATAGCAATTGTATGCTTTTGCAAAGTTCATCATTTTCGATGTATGAAATCATATCATTCACTTGCTTATTCTTTAGGTCATTTTGTTGTTGAATGATAGGTATGATGCGGTTGATAGTCTTATCGTCCTCCCTTGGTTGAATAAAAGTAACTTGTATGTCTGTTGATTTGAGTTGAAGTGAAATAATACCATCAACTTCCAGTTTTTTCAAAATTTCAATAAATCTATTCTCACCAATAGATGCTTTTTCAGCCAGTTTTAAGGTGTTGATTTTGGTTTCTTGTTCAAAAATACCACCATAAGTCCTTAAAATGGTTTTGACCGGGATTCCCAAATCGGGGTGTCGATCCATGTATGGAAAAAGAATTTCGTTGCTCACAAGAAACTGTATCTTGGTTTTATTACTGAACTCTCTTGATAAACTTATGATGCTCGTTCTATCCAAAAGCTGTAGGGCATTGTATGCTAAAATACCATTGAGTTGGTAGGTGTGGCAGAATTGGTTGAAATTCAATTCAAATGTGCTTTGTTCTCCTTCACCATAGGGGATTTGGAAGTAGTTATTGAGTTTTCTATAAATAAGCTTAATGTCATCAACAGTAGGCAGCGTACTTAAAAATTGCTTCTTTAATAAAGGGATGTCGTTGTTGTTTTTTAAAACGACAGCAAATGCTTTTTCTCCATTTCTTCCAGCTCTTCCTGCCTCTTGAAAATAGGTTTCCAGACTCTCGGGAAGGTTCATGTGAATCACTGTTTTGACATCGGGTTTGTCTATTCCCATACCAAAGGCATTGGTAGCCACCATCACCTGTTTTTGATTGGTCATCCAGTCGTTTTGACGCTGGTCTTTTTCTTTAGTCGGTAGTCCGCCATGATAAAAGGTAGCTGAGATGCCTTTGCTATTTAGTTGGTTTGAAATTTCAATAGTTGATTTTCGGTTTCTGACGTAAACTATGGATGAAGCTGAATATTTTTTTAAAATGGATTCCAACATATAGTTCTTATCCTCCACATTATAGGCCATGTAGGCCAAATTTGTTCTTTCAAAGGACTGTTTGAAAATTTTTGGTTGAAACAAATCCAATTCAGAAATAACGTCTTCCACCACTTCTTCATTAGCCGAAGCTGTTAATGCGATACAGTTAACATGTGGGATAAGTTGTCTTAAAACTTGAATATTTTTATAAGCTGGCCTAAAGTCGTTTCCCCATTGAGAAATACAGTGCGCTTCATCGACAGCTATAAGGTTGACCGGCATCTGCTTGATGCGGTCCTGTACCAATTCCTGTTGTAATCTTTCAGGTGAGAGATAGAGGAATTTATAATTTCCATAAATGCAATTGTCTAAGAGGGCATCCAAATCACTATAGGAGATCCCACTGCTCAAGCATAGCGCTTTGATTCCTTTTTGGTTCAGGGCTCTAACTTGGTCTTTCATAAGAGCAATGAGAGGGGAAACAACAATGCAAATGCCATCTTGGATCATTGCTGGAACTTGAAAACAGAGAGATTTTCCACCGCCGGTAGGCAGTAGTCCAAACACATCTTCATGTTCCAAAACGGCATCAATGATTTCTTTTTGAAGAGGTTTAAAGGATGTGTAATTCCAATATTGTTCTAATATGTCAATGGCCTGCAATCTCATGATTACATTAATAGTGAAATGAGGTAATCTGCTCTTTTCTCAATGGTATCAAAAGGAATATTTTCTAAATCGTAACCAAATCGCTGATAGGTAGCTTCTAAATAATCGTGTATTTCAACTGCTTGCTCAAAACTTTCATAACGCTCGTTATCGCTTAAATAAATGGATTCCCATGGCGCCAAAACAAATACCTTATCATATTGCATTATTTCACAAGCCTGAATAAAATGACTTGGATAGGTCTCTTTGGCATAATCCATATATGCCAAAACGTCGGGAATGCCACGGTCGATGAATACTACTGGAGCTCCATGCGTTTCGGCTTCCTGAAATTGCTTTTTTCTGCCTTCCATCAACCTTTCACTAAAAAGAAGTGGTTCTGTTAGGAATAGCTGATCTACACCATCTTTTCTTGCATTCAGTATGACTTGTCTAGAAACTTCTTCCAAGCAGGGATAGCCTCTTTTTTCCAGTTCGTTAATTAGAGAAGTTTTTCCAGTTCCAGGTCCTCCGGTGATGACAATTTTCTTCAATTTCAAATTGGCAAGGTTTTAGAAGTAAAAATCGTAATAAATTATTAAATAAAAAATATCAAGGAAAGCTTACCTTTGCTTGAGAAGTTTAAGATTATGGACAAAGATAAATCAAAAGAGTTTTACGAAAAATTAAAGACCCAATTATATGAGTCTGCTAATTGGCCGGCAGAATATCTGTATAAATTTATTGTGCCTTCAGATTTAAAAAAAATTGGAGAGATAGAAGTGATTTTTGATAACATGGGAGCGGTCATTGAGACCAAAGAATCTAAAACAGGAAAATATACCAGTGTCTCCATTAATGTGTTAATGCATAGTCCTGAGCACGTTATTGAAAAATATCAGGAGGTTGGGGAAAAAGTAGAAGGAGTCATTAGCCTTTAATATTATTTTTGTATTTTGCACTAAGAAGACACTTCAGTGTAAACTATAATTTCACAAATACATTTTGACTGATTATTTAGAATATAATTCGGAACGTGAGCATTTAATCATACCAGAATATGGTCGTCATATTCAGAAAATGGTTCAATATGCCCAATCACAAGAAACCAAGGAAGAAAGAAATAAAGTAGCTAAGGCTATCATTGATGTTATGGGTAATTTACAGCCCCATTTACGTGATGTGCCTGATTTTCAACATAAATTATGGGATCAACTTTTTATTATGTCCAATTTTGATTTGGATGTTGATTCCCCTTATGACAAACCTTCTAAGGAAGCCCTTGAAGAGCGCCCAAACCCTTTGCATTACCCGCAAAATCATCCCAAATATCGTTTTTATGGTAATAATATCAAAACGATGATAGATGTGGCTTGTACCTGGGAAGATGGCGATCTTAAAGACGCTCTAATTTATACCATTGCCAACCATATGAAAAAATGTTTCTTGAATTGGAACAAAGATACGGTTGAAGATGATGTGATTTTTGAGCACTTAAGAGAACTTTCTGGAGGTAAAATTAATCTTTTTAACGCAGATGAAGACTTGTCAGATTCTTCTAGTCTTATGAGAAATACTGCTAAAAAGAAATTTACCAGTAACAAAAAAGGAGGACATAAGAAAAATAGAAACCGCAAACGCTACTAAAACTTCATGAAAACATTTATAATTGAGGGAGGCCACCAATTAAAAGGGAGCATCCAGCCACAAGGAGCAAAAAACGAAGCGCTTCAAATTTTATGCGCAGTATTATTAACTCCCGAAAAAGTAACCATAGGTAATATTCCTGATATTGTAGATGTAAATAAGTTGATTTCGCTTTTAGGTAAACTGGGAGTGAAAATTGAAAAATTAGAACACGGTACCTATTCCTTCCAAGCAGATGATTTGAATTTAGAATATCTTGAATCGGCTGAATTTAAAGAAGACGGACGAGGTTTAAGAGGCTCTATTATGATTGTAGGACCACTATTGGCTCGCTTTGGAAAAGGTTATATCCCAAAGCCAGGTGGTGATAAAATAGGTAGACGTCGCTTAGATACCCACTTTGAAGGGTTTATCAAATTAGGAGCTTCCTTTCGATATAATAGAGAAGACCATTTTTATGGGGTAGAAGCAGATAAGTTGAAAGGAACCTACATGTTGCTTGATGAAGCTTCTGTAACAGGAACAGCCAATATTGTCATGGCTGCTGTTTTGGCTGAGGGAACTACAACAATCTATAATGCTGCTTGTGAGCCGTATTTGCAGCAACTTTGTAAGATGCTTAATAGAATGGGGGCTAAGATTTCTGGAATAGGCTCTAATTTGCTGACTATTGAAGGAGTAGATCAATTGGGTGGTACAGAGCATAGAATGCTTCCAGATATGATTGAGATAGGAAGCTGGATTGGATTGGCTGCTATGACTAAAAGTGAACTCACTATCAAGAATGTGAGTTGGGATGATTTGGGTTTGATTCCAAATGTGTTTAGAAAATTAGGAATAACAGTTGAAAAACAAGGGGAAGACATCCATATTCCGGCTCATACCGATGGCTATGAAATTCAAAGTTTTATAGATGGTTCTATTCTTACTATTGCCGATGCGCCTTGGCCAGGATTTACTCCGGATTTATTGAGTATTATTTTGGTGGTAGCAACTCAAGCGAGAGGTAGTGTTTTAGTGCATCAAAAAATGTTTGAAAGTCGCTTGTTCTTTGTGGATAAGCTTATAGATATGGGGGCTAAAATTATTCTTTGTGACCCACATAGAGCTACAGTTATAGGGCATGACTTTAAGTCTTCCTTGAAGGCGACTACTATGACCTCTCCTGATATTAGAGCGGGTGTTTCGTTGCTTATTGCGGCTTTATCAGCCAAGGGTACTTCTACGATACATAACATCGAGCAAATAGATCGTGGATATGAAAATATTGACGAGCGTTTAAGAGCTATCGGAGCTAAAATAGAGCGCGTTTAGTCGTATTGATTACCAAAGAATGATCCCTTAACGCCTTTAACACCTGGAACAGCTTTAAATACAGAACCTGATAAAGGATATTGTTTTTTATCTTCTTCACTGATGCCTCTACTGGCGGTTGTGATGTAAAGTGTGTCAAGATTTTCACCTCCAAAAGCACAGGAAGTCACATTTTGAACAGGTACCTGGATTTTATCCAGTAATTTTCCAGATTTGGGATCAAAATGGCCAACGGCATGTCCGTTCCATAAGCCTACCCAAAGGTTATCATTTTCATCTATAGTCATCCCATCAGGGTAGCCAATAGTGTCGCTTACAGTTACTGCTACACGTCCGTTAGTAATATCACCTGTTTTGTCGTCGTAATCATACCCCATAATTTTTCCTGTTGGGGTATCAATGTAATACATGGTCTTTCTGTCTTTTGTCCAAACAATGCCGTTAGAGATGGTGACACTGTCAATTTTTAAAGTGGTCTGTCCTGTGGTGTCTATCATATATAAGTTAGCTGATGCTGCTTCTTCTTTCAAATTAAGTGAGCCTACCCAAAAACGTCCGGAAGGGTCACATTTTCCATCGTTAAAGCGATTTTGAGTAAGATCGTGTTCGATGTCTGAAAGAAGTTTTAGGTCTCCTGTTTGTGTATTGATGATATAGATGCCATCTTCAAGTGCTATAACGGCTTCCTCGGCGTTTTTCGGAACCACGGTCCCAATTCTGGAAGGTGTATTAAATACTCTGTCCTCTTTTGTCTTAGGATTGTAGATGTGCAATTTTTTATCCTCTATGTCTATCCAGTAAAGTTCATTGCTTTTGTAGTTCCAAAAGGCGCCTTCTCCCAAATTGGCAGCTATTTCAAGTTCTAAAACAGCTTGTTTTTCAATCGTCTTTTCGGTTATGGCTTCGGTATGTTTCTCCGATTTTGTATCGGATTTGCAGCTTATAATAAATGCACCAAAAAATATAAGTAATGCAGCAGAAAGGTGTTTCATAGACATGGTAAGAGTATTATGCTTCAAAGGTAATTGTTTTGCTTAACTAATATAGTTCCAAATGTTTTTAAACTTACTAAGTTGCTGGTAGGTTCTTAAAATATTGGTATTTTTTGTTTGTGAGAGTGCGGGATCGTCTTTAAGTACCTTTTTAGCGTAATAGCGCGCCGATTGTAATATGTCTTTATCTTTGACAATATTGGCTATTTTCAGGTTTAAAACGCCGCTTTGTTGGGTTCCCATGATGTCGCCTGGTCCTCGCAATTTTAAATCCACCTCGGCGATTTCAAAGCCATCATTTGTTTTGGTCATGGTTTCCAATCTTATTTTGCTTTCATTCGATAATTTATGCGAGGTCATTAGAATGCAATAACTCTGTTCGCCACCTCTACCCACGCGTCCCCGTAATTGGTGTAATTGCGACAGACCAAAACGTTCGGCACTTTCAATAACCATAACAGTCGCATTGGGCACATTAACGCCAACCTCAATAACAGTAGTAGCCACCATAATTTGTGTTTCTCCTTTTGCGAATCGCTGCATTTCATAATCTTTATCGGCAGGTTTCATTTGACCGTGAACAATAGAGATTTGGTATTGTGGAGCGGGGAAGTCGCGGGCGATACTTTCATAACCGTCCATGAGATCCTTATAGTCCATTTTTTCACTTTCTTGAATCAAGGGGTAAACTACATATATTTGTCTTCCTTTGGTTATTTCATCCCGAATAAACTTAAATACCTTTAGCCGATTGTTGTCATAACGATGAACGGTTTTTATGGGTTGCCTTCCCGGTGGAAGTTCGTCAATTACCGAGATGTCTAAATCACCATAAATGGACATGGCCAAGGTTCTTGGAATTGGGGTGGCAGTCATCACTAAAATATGTGGAGGAATGTGATTTTTTTTCCAAAGTTTACTTCTTTGTGCGACTCCAAATCGGTGTTGTTCATCTATAATGGCCAGTCCTAAATTTTTAAATTTCACCTTGTCTTCCAGTAGGGCATGGGTGCCAATTAGGATCTGTAATTCCCCATTTTCCAAAGATTCATGGATTTCTCTTCTTTCTAAAGTATTACTTGATCCAGTGAGTATTTTTATGCTGATATTCAATAAGTTGCATAATTCACTTAATCCGTTAAAGTGCTGGACTGACAAAATTTCAGTTGGAGCCATTAAACAGGCTTGAAAACCGTTGTCAAGTGCTATGAGCATTGACATGAACGCTACAATGGTCTTGCCAGAACCAACATCTCCTTGAAGAAGTCGGTTCATTTGGGCATTGCTCCCTAAATCAGCCCTAATTTCTTTGATGACTCGCTTCTGGGCTTGCGTTAAATTAAAGGGTAAATGCTCCTTAAAAAAGGTGTTGAAATAGGTGTCTACTTTTTCAAATGTAAAGCCTTTAATTTTTGATTTATGAATGAGGTTTTTTAAAATAAGTTGTAGTTGGATGTAAAATAACTCTTCAAATTTTAATCGAAATTGGGCCTTAGCTAAAAGCTCTTGGGTTTTTGGAAAATGGATATTGAATAAGGCCTCTTTTTTGGAGATTAAGTTTAAATCTTTTAAAATATCCTCAGAAAGGGTTTCTTGGAATTTCCCGTTGGTTTCCAAGAATAAATTCTGCATGATTCCTGTCATGACCTTATTTGTAATTCCCTTGTTGGAAAGCTTTTCAGTCGATGGATAAATCGGTTGCATTGCAGATTTTAAGCTTTTCTCATGATCTATAAGTAGTTCCAAATCTGGGTGCGGCATACTGAAAATGCCATTGTACCAGTTGGTTTTTCCAAAAATGACGTAAGCTTGGTTGGTTTTAAGGCTATCTCTTATCCATTTTTGCCCTCTAAACCAAACCAATTCCATGGTTCCTGTGTCGTCTTGGAAAGTGGCAACTAAGCGCTTTCCTCTTTTTTGAGCTACTTCCTTGAATCCTATGATTTTTCCAATAACCTGTACTTCGGAACTGTTTCTTTGTAATTGACCAATTTTATAATATTGGGTGCGGTCCAAATATCTATTTGGGAATAGATTGATTAAATCTTGATAGGTGTGGATGCCTAATTCCTTACGGAGCAATTCAGCTCGGTTGGGGCCAACGCCTTTTAAGTAATCTATAGGTGTTTGAAGATTGCTAGACATGAGACGAAGATAAATGTATTAAGTGAAAGTTAAAAGCTTTAAAATTTGCGGAAATGACTTTAGGTTTACTATCTTCAAGTTATGAAACCATTTCTTAACCTTTTCTTTGGGCTTTTTAGTCTTTTTATTTATTCACAACAATCAGATAATGTGGATTTTAAAAGTGTTTTAGTAGACTTAAGCTTTAATACTTCGGAAAAACTGGTTATGGGGAATCTTACATACGAATTTGAAATTTTAAAGCCAGTTGACTCGATTTATTTGGATGCCGTTGGAATGATTTTTAAAGATGTGAAGTTGAATAAATCAACCGCAAAATGGGATAATGATGGTGATAAATTTTGGCTTTTGGAGAGGTTGGTTCCAAACAAGAAATATCAATTGAGTTTTACATATCAAGTATCACCTAAAAAAGCACTTTATTTTGTGGGTTGGGATAATGAGGCGCCCAATCAAATTTGGACCCAAGGCCAGGGAAAATATACCAGTCATTGGTTGCCCAGTTTAGACGATACCAATGACAAAATAGAATTTGATTTACAAGTTACCTTTGATAAGGCCTATGAAGTAGTAGCCAATGGAACATTGGTAAATAAAAATGAAAAGAATGGCAAAATCACTTGGACCTATGATATGGAGCGTCCCATGAGTAGTTATTTGGTGGCTTTAGCTATTGGAGACTATGATAAAAAGGAAGAGATATCCAAATCTGGTAAGCCATTAGAAATGTACTATTACCCAAAAGATTCCATGCGTGTAGAACCTACTTATCGATTTTCAAAGACTATGTTTGATTTTTTAGAATCAGAAATAGGCTTTGCTTATCCATGGCAAAACTACAAGCAGATACCGGTGCATGATTTTCTTTATGCAGGTATGGAAAATACCAGTGCCACCATTTTTGCAGATTCATTTGTGATTGATTCCATCTCTTTTGTGGATAAGAATTATGTCAACGTAAACGCCCATGAATTGGCGCACCAATGGTTTGGAGACTATGTGACTGCTAAAAATGGGGATCACCATTGGTTGCAAGAAGGTTTTGCCACCTATTATGCGTTGCTAGCAGAAAGAGAAGTGTTTGGCGAGCATTACTATTTCCAACGCTTATATGAATATTATCAAGAACTCATGCAGCAGGAGCGGGCTGGTCAAGGAACCTCTCTTTTAAATCCTAAGTCAAGTAGTTTGACCTTTTATAAGCATGGAGCTTGGGTTCTGCATGCGCTTAAGGATAAGGTAGGAGATGAAGCTTTTGAAAAGGCGGTTAGAAATTATCTGAATAAACACGCCTATGGTTTGGTTGAGACAAACGATTTTATTTCTGAAGTGGAGCAAGCAAGTGGTTTGAACCTTCATGGTTTCCAGTTGCTTTGGATTGAGAATGTGAAATTCCCTCAAGAACAAGCCTGTGAGCTATTAATGAAATCTGCCTACATCCAAGAGTACGAAATGGCCGATTGCGAAATGAACAGCGGAAAATGCGCCTATTATTTGAATTCAGGTGTTTCTGATTGGACTAAAAGTAAGGTGATAGCTCAGGTTCCAGAAAAAGTGACTGTAGATTTGTTTAATTCTGGTTGGGAGGTGCGTCAGGCCATTGCAGAGAGCGTGAGTAAGATTCCTCAAAACCTGAAGGAGTCCTATGAGTCATTATTGAATGATCCCTCTTATAAAACAATTGAAGCGGCTTTATATCATTTATGGATTAATTTTCCAGAAGATCGAGCTACTTATTTCAAGCAAACCAAAGACCTTGTTGGGTTTCCTGATAAAAACATCAGGTTGCTATGGCTGGCTTTAGCGCTTTCTTCACCAAATTTTGAACCTGAAAATAATGAGACCTATTATTATGAATTGTTAGACTATACCAGTCCGCGATTTGGTTTTGAGGTGCGATTGGGAGCTTTTCAGTACTTGGATGCTTTAAAAGGATGCAATGATATATGCCAGGACAATTTAAAACAAGCTACAAAACACCATAATTGGAGAATGTCTAAGTTTGCTAAAGAAATGTTGGAACGTTTAAAACCTGTTCAAAATTAATGAGAGCTCTAGTAATTTCAGGAGGCGGAAGTAAAGGTGCTTTTGCGGGAGGTGTCGCCCAATACCTTATTGAGGAGAGAGGAAGGCAATATGATATGTATTTAGGAACGTCTACGGGAAGTCTGTTGATTCCGCATTTGGCAGTCAATAAAATTTCCAAGCTTCATGAGATGTTTACTAGTGTACAGCAGCAGGATATTTTTAGTGTCAGCCCATTTGTTCAAAGAAAGAAAGGGGATAGGGAATATGTCTCTATCGATTTTGTCAACTCATTGTGGCAATTTATCAGGCAAAAACGCACGTTTGGAGAGAGTAAGGCCCTCAAAAAGGCTATCAAGCGAAATTTTACTGAAGAGGAATACCATCAAATACTAAATACCAAAGAAGATCTAGTGGTAACTGTTGTTAATCTTTCAACAAATACGACTGAATACAAGTCAATCAAAGAATTTACCTATGAGGAGTTTTGCCAATGGATTTGGATCTCATGTAATTATGTACCTTTTATGTCGTTGGTAAAAGTGGATGGCTATGAGTATGCTGATGGTGGTTTGGGGTGTGTGGTTCCGATTAGGGAGGCGATACAGCGAGGAGCTACCGAGGTGGACGCCATCATCTTAAAATCTGAAAATCTGGAGGGTCAAAAAGTACTTGGAAAAAACCCTTTTTCACTAATGCTTAGCTTGTTTGGACATGTTATGGATCAACTGGAAAAACATGATATTTTAATAGGAAAGTTAGCTGCAAAAAATAGGGGAGTAACCCTAAATCTTTATTATACTCCAACCGAACTTACCGAGAACTCTTTGATTTTTAGTAAAAGGCTCATGAGAAAATGGTGGCAACAAGGTTATGACCATGCCAAGGAAAAACATGAGGAAAAAGCCTCAAGAGATATAGAACTATAAAGTTATTACCACAGCTCGTTTACCTCTTGCTTGATAAAAGCTAAAGCAGCATCACTAGGAGACTGTTTCTCCATCATCTCTTTTAACACAACTTCTCTTAGTTTGTTTGCAGAATCGGTGCTTTCAGGAAGGTTCGCTTTTCTGATTAGTTGAATCGTTGCGTTCTTTGCTGTCGTAATGATGGTCCAGCATTCCGATGAAATATAGATTTGTTGTGCTAAGTTATGTTCAAACTCCTGCTCGATGTTGGCAATAAGTAATTCCTCATAGTCATTCTTTTTTGAAGAAGAGGGAGTAACTCTAATTAGTAACTTAGATGGTTTTATGCGTTCTAAAAACAAGGTCATACGCTCATAAGCTTGAAGCCTCATGGGTAAACTATGCTTGTTATTGTCTTTATTCAATAGGTAATGTAATCTAGCGGTTTCCATTTTGAAGTTTTGACTAAAGAAATAATAAGCAATCATCGCGATAATCAATGCCGGAACCATATAAAGAAGGACGTCAGATATGTCAGAAAAATTCATAATTGAACCAATAAGTTGTTTTACCCGCAAACTTAAGTTGTTTTCATAAGGTCTAAAAGAATTTTAAGAAATATATGTGGGTTTTTCTTCTAAGTTTACATTATTGTAGGTTAAAATTGACTGATTTTAAATTATTGAAAATCAATTAAATAAAAATATAAAATGCATTTCATCGAAAAAATATGCTTTTTATAGATATTTTTATCTATATTAGTAATCCCAAATCGAATGAACTTAATTAGAACCCCAAGTCTAATGAATAAACTAACCAGCTTAAACATGATTCTGCGAAAGAGTATAACCTTTATCTCCCCAAGTAAAAGTTATGCTCCAAGCAGTTTCAGTGTCTTATCAAAAAATAAACCTCTATTCCCAAATCATTAATAGCAAATTCAAAAGAGTTTTTTGATTCTTTTTCATAAGTTGTTGTTTAAAGGCCCTATTTATTTGTTTAATAATAGGGCTTTTATTTTTGCTTATTTTGAAATTCCCCCTAAATAAGGGCAATCCTGAAGGGAAGCCATATTACTGAATGGGACAGGTGTTTTTTGGTAGTGGTAGGTTTTATCCAATTCCTTGGAAAGGTACTGGTCATCTACATTGACGTCTACATCGCTCATTTGTAATTGACAGGGGTGTTCATAACCTGCGGCATGTGTGATTTCCAAGAATTCTTTTCTAAAAGTCTTAAAATATTGAGCCAATCTTTCCGATTTCAAAGGGATGTTTATACCTTTTTGTAGCCACTTGTTTTGTGTTGCTACACCACTTGGGCAGCGGTTGGTATGGCATACTTGTGCTTGAATGCATCCTATGCTCATCATGGCTTCCCGCGCTACATTGATACAATCAACCCCCATGGCAAAGGCCATTGCTGCTTTGGCAGGAAAACCTAGTTTGCCACTTCCTATAAAAACGATTCGTTCAGTCAAATCATGTTGCTGAAACAATTTATACAAATCACTAAAACCATAAACCCAAGGTAGGGAAACATGGTCTGCAAAACTTGGAGGAGCTGCACCAGTGCCACCTTCACCACCATCCACGGTAATAAAATCAGGACCTTTATTGGTGTTTTTCATGATATTTGCCAGTTCCTCCCATTGGTCCAATTTACCTATGGCGGCTTTTATTCCTACAGGCAAACCTGTATTCTCTGCTATCGCCTCGATAAGATCAACCATTTCCTGAACATTAGAAAAGGCTGAATGACTGGGTGGTGATAAAACATCTTTTCCCATTTCTACATGGCGAATATCAGCAATTTCCTTGGTGATTTTCTTAGCAGGTAAAACACCACCTTTGCCAGGTTTGGCCCCTTGAGATAACTTAATTTCGATGGCTTTGATAAAAGGATTTTCCTCAACCAGTTTGACCAATTTTTTCATGGAAAACTGCCCGTTTTTATCCCGAACTCCAAAATAGCCTGTTCCAAAATGAAAAATGACATCACCTCCATGTTTGTGATAGGGCGATAAGCCACCCTCACCCGTATTATGATAAGCTCCTGCAATTTTAACACCTTTATTGAGCGACTCTACCGCTTTGGCTGATAGCGAACCAAAACTCATGGCAGAAACATTAATAACTGAGGCTGGCCTGAATGGTTTTTTTCGTTTGTGATGTAAGCCTATGACTTTTGCACAAGGAAGAAAGGTGTGATCCTTTACGTTGGGGTGATCCCCTTCTATTTTAAAAGGCATCATAGCATTGTTTATAAACACATGTTGGTGTGCATAAATATCCCTGTCGGTTCCAAAGCCTTCATAGTTGTTTTCTTTTTTGGCTGAGGCATAAATCCAACTCCTTTCAATGCGATTGAATGGAAGTTCCTCCCTGTTGTTGGCAACCAAATATTGCCTTAACTCAGGCCCAATGCTCTCTAACCAATATCTTAAATGTCCCACAATAGGGAAATTGTGACTGATAGTATGTCGTTTTTGAATAAAAACATCTCTGATAGCCACTAAGGCTAGAATAATCAGAATCCATCCCCACCAACTAATGTTGCCTAGAAATTCCATAAAAGCGCTCATTTTGTAAGTTTTTTTTGTAAAGGTATCCAAAAATAATCGTTCTAAAAGTATATCTTTATGAAATGACCAAAGCCTTGAAAATCGTATTAATATCCCTAGGGATTTTAATTCTCCTAACTATCCCCGGATATTTTATCCTTCAAAATTATGTAGCAGAAAGGATTGAAGGTGTATTAAAAACCTCTCTGCCAGAAACGGTACAACTTGAGTATCAAAATTTTGATTTGAGCTTGTGGAATGGCACACTTCAACTAGGAGAAATTGTAGGTAGTTATACAGGAAAGCATACTGGAGAGGTGCGGGCAAAACTTGAAATGAAATCCTTGTTTTTGGATGGAATTGGCTTTATGAAATATTTAACCAAGAATGATGTCTTGGTGCAGAATATTCATCTTGATAAACCAAGAATCACCTATTTTCACGACACTAAAATCCCTAATGATTCTTTAAAATCTAACGGAATAAATAATTTAAAACAGCTCGTTTCTTTAGAGAAAATTAAAGTTACAGATGGTTTTATCAAGGTCTTGAATAGGGAAAATGACTCTTTGTTGCTTCAAGTTGATAAATTTCAAATGAATTTTAATGAAGTAGTCATGGATGATGCATCCATCAAAGAAAAGATTCCAGTTAAAGTGGGAAGCTACGGTTTGAGTTTTAAGGATCTTTACTTTCGACTGAACGATTTTGAGAATATTGAGGTTGAAAAGGGAGCTTTTGAGTCGGATGAAATACGTTTTGAAAACCTAGCGCTTTATACCAAATATGACAGAGAAACCATGAACAAGATGATTTCCAAGGAACGCGACCATTACAATCTGATATGTGATTCCATTTCTGTGGATGCGCCTAGGTTTGGTTTTAATAAAGACGAGGTGTTCTACTTTGCTTCTCCACAAGCAAGGATAATGGATGCTGATTTAAAGGTGTATCGAAATAAATTGTTGGCAGATAACCTAAAAATTAAAAAGTTATACAGTGAAGTTATTAGGAATTTTAAGTTTCAATTGAATCTGGAAGAAGTTTTGGTAAAGAATGCCAATATTAGTTATACTGAAAAAGTAAAAGCAGAGAACAAAGGAGGAACCGTTTCCTATAGTGAAATTTATGCCACCATTAAAAAGCTTGGAAACACCTATAAATCTCCAGAAAAGACCTCCGTGGATGTGGATGCTAAGTTTTTTGGAAAAACGCCTTTGAAAGTAACATGGACCTTTGATGTTAACAATCTTTCCAATGCGTTCCAATTTCAAGCAGATATTGGTCATTTAAATGCTAGCCAATTGAACCACTTCACTCAACCTAATATGAACATCAAAGTGAATGGGGAGCTGAAGAATACGCAGTTTACCATTAATGGCAATAACGATTATTCCCATATAGACCTTCGTATCAAGTATGACGATTTTGATGTGGTGGCCTTAAGAAAGGACGGAAAGGAAAAAAATAAATTTCTGTCTGGAGTGCTTCATGTTTTTGTAAAGAATGATAGTAAACATGATGGGAAGGCTTATCGTACAGCCTCAAAGGATCAGGTGCAACGCGATAAAACCAAATCGGTTTTTAACTTCATTTGGAAAACCATCGAATCTGCATTAATGAAAGTGATGGTGCTGGATAGATTATAGGTAATACCCTTCTTTCAATTGTTTATAATTAATCATAAAATTCCTTTACTTATACCTCTTTGTTTGGTTATTTTGAACCTTTAAAATGAAAGAGATTTGGAGAAGTATTTAAGTCAGCTTAACGAAGCCCAATTAGAGCCAACCATACAAAAGGAGGGACCCATGATGATCATTGCCGGAGCGGGTTCTGGTAAGACGAGGGTATTGACCTTCCGTATTGCTTATTTGATGAATCAAGGGATTGATCCCTTCAATATTTTGTCACTTACCTTTACCAATAAGGCTGCAAGGGAGATGAAAGAACGTATCGCCAGTATTGTGGGGCAAAGTGAAGCTAAAAATCTATGGATGGGAACTTTTCACTCGGTGTTTGCAAAGATTCTGCGCATTGAGGCAGACCGTTTGGGGTATCCCAGTAATTTTACCATTTATGACACCCAGGATTCAGACCGCTTGATATCATCCATTATCAAGGAAATGAACCTTGATAAAGATGTGTATAAATACAAGCAAATACGTTCCAGAATATCTTCATTTAAAAACAGTTTAATTACGGTTAGGGCCTATTTCAACAACCCAGAACTGATGGAGGCCGATGCGGCTGCCAGAAGACCACGCATGGGTGATATCTACAAAAATTATGTAGAACGCTGTTTCAAGGCAGGGGCCATGGATTTTGACGATTTATTGCTGAAAACCAATGAACTTTTAACACGATTTCCAGAGGTTTTGGCCAAATACCAAGACCGCTTTAGATATATATTGGTAGATGAGTACCAAGATACCAACCACAGTCAATACTTGATTGTTAGGGCGCTTGCAGACCGTTACCAAAACATCTGTGTGGTAGGTGATGATTCCCAAAGTATTTATGCGTTTAGGGGTGCCAATATCAACAACATTCTCAATTTTCAACGCGATTATGATGATGCCAAGGTGTATCGCTTGGAACAGAATTACAGGTCTACCCAGAATATTGTAAAAGCAGCAAATTCCATAATCGAGAAAAACCAAAGCCGCTTGGATAAGGTGGTATGGACAGCCAATGACGAAGGCGCCAAGATTAAGGTCAATCGCTTGATGACCGATGGGGATGAGGGACGTTTTGTGGCGAGTTCCATTTTGGAAAATAAGATGCAGGAGCAACTTCCCAATGGTGATTTTGCAGTGCTTTACCGTACCAATGCTCAGTCCAGAGCCATAGAGGATGCTTTAAGAAAACGGGACATTCCTTATCGTATTTATGGAGGCTTGTCTTTTTACCAACGAAAGGAAATTAAAGATGTACTGTCTTATTTGCGCTTGATTATCAATCCGGCAGATGAGGAAGCCCTAAAGCGGGTTATTAACTTTCCTGCTAGGGGAATAGGACAAACCACTATAGATCGACTGGTTGTGGTGGCCAATGGTTATAACCGCACCATGTTTGAGGTTATGAAGAATTTGGATAAAGTTGATATTCAAATCAATTCGGGAACCAAAGGGAAACTTCGTGACTTTGTTACCATGATTGAAAGCTTTCAGGTGATGAACCAGAATGTCAATGCTTTTGAATTGGCCGAACATGTGACCAAGACCAGTGGGTTGATTAGGGAATTCAATAAAGACGGTACGCCAGAAGGGGTAGCCCGTATGGAAAACATCGAAGAGCTTTTGAACGGTATCAAGGACTTTGTTGAAGGACAAAAAGAATTGGCAGACGCTACAGGTTCCTTAACCGAGTTTTTGGAAGATGTGGCACTAGCATCCGATTTGGATAATGACAAAGGCGATGATGACCGTGTAGCATTAATGACCATTCACTTGGCAAAAGGATTGGAGTTCCCTTATGTGTATATCGTAGGGATGGAGGAAGATTTGTTTCCAAGTGCCATGAGTATGAATACGCGCAGTGAGTTGGAAGAAGAGAGACGCTTATTTTATGTGGCTTTGACCCGTGCCGAAAAGCAAGCGTATCTTACCTATACCTTATCGCGTTACCGATGGGGAAAATTGATTGATGCCGAACCGAGCCGATTTATTGAAGAGATAGACGACCAGTATTTGGATATTTTAACCCCTATCCAAGAGCAACGATTCAATCCCATGTTGGATGCCGATATTTTTGGAGACCCAGAACCAAATACCATTCGTTTCAAGAAACCTAAGAAGCTTCGGGAAGAAAAGACGCCGCCTAAGTTTATTCCACCCAAAAAGTTAAAGCCTTTAAAGGCTTCTTCAGGAGGTGAAGCGCCCAATTTGTTTGATGGCAAGTTGACCAAAGGAAATATTGTAGAGCATATGCGTTTTGGAAAAGGAGAAGTGTTGAGTATTGAAGGTGCTGGAGCCGATACCAAAGCCGAAATTAACTTTGAAAATGGCGGTGTTAAGAAGCTTCTGCTTCGGTTTGCCAAGTTGGAGGTGATAGGGTAGTAGTGACCTTTTTAAAGGAGAATTTTTAGATAACAATTGAATTTAAAGGTATTGATATAATGGGTATATGTTTATGAGTAAACATATGCACAAGTTACCTGCAAGCTGTATGAACAACACGCTAAAAAAAATAACGCCCTTTCTGATTTTATCAATATCGTCTATAATTTATGCGATATTCATTGTAATTAAGGAAAGAAATTTAGGCTGGGGATTTTTTGCTGTCATTGCTCTTGTCGCAATTGGAATTTTACTGTTTGGAATTGACTTTGGACTTAAAAAGTGGCTTAAGAATTATAAAAAGATATTCTTGACTGAACTAACATTAGTGCTTTTGGTTATCGTAATTTATGGTTATAAGTTCAATCGAACTAAAACACTCATCATTCCAACGGAATTTGACAAAAATTATGTTACAATAGTTTATGGAGTTGAGAACTCAAAAGATTTGTCCATATCAGCTTTGACTTGGAATAAAAATATAGAAATCCCAAAAAGCGGAATTTTATTAACGTCTTCGGACTTTAATGAAAATTTGAAGGAAACAGAAATAAAGACGAACTCTGGAATTTATTTGGGTTCTGACGAAACCGAAAAGGGATTTGTCCGAATGGCAGAATCCGAATTCCAATCAAAAGGACAGAATTACAAATTTCGGACTTGGAAAATACAAGACGGATTTTGTTGTATGTACACAACAGAAGAAGTGGAAAAATATAAAGCGGAATTGAAAACTGAATTTGAAAAAATAAAAGCCAGCAGGTAACACCGGCTATAGTTCATTGCTTCCGACTTTCCTCGCGGAAAGTCCTCGCAAATTTGCTATCTTCGGTTTACGGCGGAAAATCCTAGCGGATTTTCACGCAACGAAACCATAGCCCAACCGTTAGCAACAAGCTGAAAAAACAACTCTGAGATTTGAAATTATTAATCGCATTATCAGTCATACTGACCTTTTCCTCTTGCAATGACAAACGGAATGAATTAGAATCTGAATACCAAAAATGTATAAATGACAAAACTTTTGATAGAGGAATTCTTTACCCAGTGGAAACGTCCGAACCTGATTTTGTGAATTCGGTGAGTGTTTTTGATTCAATTCAAAAGTTCGAATACCACTTGCAAAAAACTGGACAATTAACCGAAATAAATAAAAATGCATATTTAAATTTAGTCAGTGACATTGAACAATCTGAATTTCTTAAAACAGAATTTGAGGAATTTAATTCAATTCATTATTTCATAGAGAATAATTTAATGACAAACCTGTTTTTTGAGGAATTATTTTATGATTGTGCAATAAGTTCCTTTAAAAACCAAATACATTACCAGTTTATTCTTGACACAAAAGACAAAGTTCAACTCAATTCTTATCCGAATAGAGAAATATTGACTGAATTAATTGATAAAGTGGAATTTGACAGCGATACGCAAAGATTAATAGTAACATATCTAATTTATAGCAATTTATATTGGAGATATGAAATGGAATAAAAACTACTTTCAACAATGTATAACCACAATTGCGGCGGATTTGACTACCCTTAGACTACGCTCAAGGCAGTCTAGAATCCACTCGAAATTGCTAACGTCAGTTCTTAACCGAAAATTAACGCAAATAAACCCGTAACTGACGGTTATACAAACCGTTGGCAAATATTAACACCCTGAATTTTCCTGAAATAGGTTGACTAAAAATTAAGCAATTAATTACAGTCACTTATGAAACACGAAAAACAACACTGGCAAAAAAAAAGCTACCAAAAAGTCAATTTAGAGACCAAACTTTTGGTCGTTGACCAAATCCTAACCGGGGACATCTCAAGCAACCAAGCTTCTAAAAAGTACGATGTTCCCAGAACAACAATTTCCTATTGGTTAAGAAAATACAGTACCTTAGTCCAACAAAATACTGGTATGAGTAAGAACGACGAGATAAAAAGACTAAAAGAACGTATTGAAGAACTGGAGTTTCAAAAAGACTTTCAACAGGATATTATAGCTGACATGGAACTTATTACAGGCGTCGATTTGTCAAAAAAGTCATTGCCCAAAACATTAGCAAAAGAGATAGAAAAAAAGAAGAAAGACCGTTTAAAAGAAAATGGATCTACGGATGTTTTGGGATTAGTAAACAAGCCTTCTACAAAAGAATCAAAACCCAACAAAAACAAGAAATAGACCACCAAAAACTAGTTGCTTTAGTTAAGGGTTATCGTAAAAAAGTAGGCTCCAAAACTGGGGGGATCAAACTGTATAAAGAACTAAAACATGAATTTATCAAGAATAACATTAAGATTGGCAGAGATAAATTCTATAGGTTTTTAAGACTCAACAGCTTACTTGTTCCTAAATCTAAAAACTACATCACAACCACTTACTCCAACCACATGTACAAAAAATATAAAAACCTGGTCAAAAACCACATCCCTAGTAGACCCGAACAGCTCTGGGTTAGCGATATCACATATATCAAAACAGAAAACGGCCATAATTACCTAGCCATTGTAACCGATGCATATTCAAAGAAAATAATGGGCTATAAACTTGATAATCAAATGAGAACATCTCTTTGCTTAGAAGCTCTTAATATGGCCATTAAAAACAGAAAATACCCCAAGGAAAACCTCATACACCATTCCGATAGAGGCTTCCAGTATTGCAATCCTAAGTACACTCAGTTTGCAGAAGAAAATGGAATCATCATGAGTATGACCGAGCAATACGACCCTTATGAAAATGCCGTTGCAGAACGCATTAACAGAACCCTAAAACATGAATATGGGCTAAAACAAACCATAAAAAACACCGAGCTGGCACAAAAAATGACCCAACAGGCCGTCTATATTTACAATAACCTAAGAACTCATTTCAGCCTAGATCTGAGAAAACCTGTAGAGGTACATCTCAATCCCGACATCAACTACAAATCGTATCGAAAAAATAATGTAATTTTAAATCCACTAACGATTTGAAACCATCGTTTTGAAAAACCGAATAAAGGTCAACCTATTTCAGTATAATACACCCGTCCGGAAATAAGGCTACATAATTTTAATAATTATGTACAAAAATGACAAAGTAATCAGACGCTACAGCGAATCGTTTAAATTGAAAATTTTAGACGAACTTACCACTGGAAAACTCAACAAGAACCAATTAGGAAAACTTTACGGAATCAATCCTACTACCATCAACGAATGGATCAGGAAATATGAACGTAAAGACCTAATGAACACCAGAATCAAAGTGGAAACAAAAGACGAAATAACACGTATTAAAGAGCTGCAAAAGGAAATTGAACAGCTTAAAAAACTATTGCTCAAAAAGGATCTTGACGCCATGATATTGGATTCCTATCTGGAAGTGGCTGCCGAGAAACTGGGCTACAAAAACGTGGTAGAACTCAAAAAAAAACTAAATACCAAGCCTTAATCAGGGCGAAGACCAAAAGTAACGGATTTGCTTCGCTTGATACTGTTTGCAGCTGTTTTGGCTTGAAACGCGATGCTTATTACAAATATAAGCATAGGGAAAACCAGCGTTTACAACTCGAACAACAAATCGTTCAAATAGTCAAAAGGCGACGCAAATCCTTACCCAGAGAAGGGGTTCGGAAAATGATGAAATCACTGGATGTAGAGTTTAACAAGGCCAATATCAAAGTTGGTAGGGATACGCTTTTAAATGTGCTTAGGGCCAACAACATGTTGACCTTAAGGAAAAAGTACAGTGCAAAAACCACCAATTCCTTGCACAGGTTCCGTAAGTACAAGAACATTGCTAAAGGCGTCATTGTAACAAGACCTAACCAAGTTTGGGTAAGTGATATCACCTACATTAGAACCCTGAAAGGATTTTGTTATCTGGCTTTGATTACTGATGCCTATTCCAGGAAAATAGTCGGCTACGACCTAAGTGATAGCCTGGAACTAAGCGGTTGTGTCAGGGCATTAAATAAGGCTTTATATCAAGCAAAGGACATTAATGGACTCATACATCATTCGGACAGAGGAATACAATATTGCAGCAATGTATACACCCAGATACTTAAAAGAAAACACATAGGGATAAGTATGACCGAAGAAAACCATTGCTATGAAAATGCTATGGCAGAGCGGGTAAACGGCATCCTAAAAGATGAGTTCTATCTCGATCAAACCTTTATGGATACAGCTCACGCAAAGAGGGCTACAAAAAATGCCATTAAATTATATAACGAAGTCAGATTACACTTATCTTTAGATTTCAAAACACCAAATATGGTATACAAATTAACTGCTTAAAACTATGTTTAACCTGTAGCCATATTTCAGGACGAGACATTTGAAAAAAAATGAAAAACAATAGAATAAGTACATACCTATTAATTCTTTTTTTAATCATTTCATGTGGAAAAGATGATGATTCATCTAGTAATCTCCCTCCAAATGATTTCCAATTATTACAAGTCGAAAATAACGCAATAAATGTATCACTAAATCCTCAGCTAGTTTGGGAAAATGCATTAGATCCTGATGGAGATACAGTAACATATACTTTATTACTTGATTTAGGAATTGAGAATCCTGTAACCACAATCTCCTCAAATATAACATCAACAAGTTTTAATATTGTAACAGAATTAGAACGAAATAGCAACTATTTTTGGCGGATTATTGCTACAGATAATAATGGAAATACAACGGAAAGTGAAGTATTTACATTTACAACAATAGAAATCACTCAAACACTAGTAACTTCAAACGCAGATTTTTCTACCAGAACAGAGCATAGTCTAATTGAATTTAATGGTAAGTTATGGGTCATTGGGGGCTATCACGCATCCAATGGAGGTATTAATGGAGGATTATTGAACGATGTGTGGTCTTCTTCTGATGGTATAAATTGGACTGAAGAAGTTCCAAATAATTCGCCCAAATCATTTACACCAAGAACAGATCATACTACATTAGTTTTTCAGAATAAGATTTGGGTCATTAGTGGAGGTGGAACGGCATCTCTTCTTAATGATGTTTGGTCTTCACCAGATGGTATTACTTGGACTCAAGAAACTGCAAGTGCTAATTTTCCTGCAAGATATGCACATACTAGTGTCGTCTTTGATAACCGAATATGGATTATTGGTGGACGAAGTCAATCTTCTTCTTATCTTAATGACGTTTGGTCAAGTACGGATGGTGTTACATGGACACAAGAAACCAATAATGCCGCTTTCATGCCGAGAGGATTTCACAGCTGCGGAGTATTTCAAGAAAAAATATGGGTTATTGGGGGTTATGTTTCTGGTAACATGAATGACATTTGGTCGAGTAGTGATGGGATTAATTGGATTGAAGAGACATCAAACAGCGGGTTTTCAGAAAGAAGAGGACAATCGACAGTTATATACAAAAATAGGATATGGGTAATCGCTGGTGACTTAAACAATGATGTTTGGTCAAGTGCGGATGGTATTAACTGGAAGGTAGAAATATCAAATGCAAATTTTGCTGGAAGAGGAGATCAAGCTAATGTTGTATTTGACGATAAGTTATGGATTGTTGGTGGATGGATGGGCAGTTTATTAAACGATATTTGGTATTTAGATTAACCGATTAATAAAAAGAAACTGTTTACAACACGAGGCTATAATTCATTTTGCTTTAATTGCTGATTTAGAACCAAAACAACACAGCAAATCATACACAATACCGTTGGTAAACATTTAAGTCACCTTGATAAGTAAAAAAAATAAAGACTAAAAATAAAAATATGATTAAGAAATTACACCTGATTTTACTACTGATTTTACCAATTACAGTGTTTGGACAATTATCGGAATCACTTGAGGAAATGAAAGCCGATAAAAATGCTGACTATGAAAAATATGAACCTTTATTATTTAAAGCAACTGAATATATATTTGACAATCCTGTAAACGTAAAATCAAAGGAATTTATTTCTGCAACACAAATTGTCGGGTTTTGGATGAATAAAGATATAGGAATGGGAATTCCAACGTTTGGGAATTTTTTCACTTCTTTGACCAATGAAAATAAACAGCAATTTTTATACACGGTTGCAATGATCAATTATGGTTTAGATCAAAAAATAAATCACGACCGAATTTTAACTTGTAAAAAAATTGACGGACAAAAATTCAGCGAACAAGAAGATGTTAGAGAAGTTCAACTTGGCGGAGCGAAAATTTTGTTAGAATATCTCGGAAATAAAAAGAATAACGTTCCAATAAACTCAAAGACAAAAAAATATCTGAAGGCATACAATAAAGGAAATTTGGACGAAATATTTTTTGACTAAAAATCGGAATAAAAAGCGTGCCACAACAACGTATAAAATTAATTGCTAGTGCAAGCCTACTTCTGAAAATCCTCGCGGATTTCTCGCAACGAGCCATACACAAAACCGTTGGCAACAAGCTGAAAACCAATCGACAATCAATGAAATTTAGATTAATAGTTCTCGGATTTTTTTCAATTTTTTTATTGAGTTGCGGACATTCAAAACGAAAATCTGACTTAATAACAAATTATGAAGAACGTTCATCTGAAATAATGAAAGTCAAGAACTATTTTGAACAAATTGTTCCTGAAAATTTCAATGTTAGAATACGTTATGAATCATCTGATGAAATAGATTTAGTTGTTTATGAACGACTAAATGGCTCAACGGACAATGAATTGTTATTTCGGAAATGGAACATTGACGTTGACAATTACATAGAAGAACCTCAAAGTGATTATGACAAAAAATATCACGGAAAAACAAACTCATTCGAACTTGCCAAGACTAAACTTAATTGGACAAATGAGACTATCGAAAAACTATATGAAAAATTGGAAACCGCAGATTGTATAGGAATATCTAATTGGGAACCAGTAGAAATTGAATATGGATATAATGGCCTAGGAGTTTATTCGTATAAAATATTTAGAGAGAAACTAAACGAGGAATTAATCGAGAAGTATAACGATGGTTGCAATAACATTTATTACAAAGATAATATTGTGTTATCGTATGGTGGAGGCGCAATCGGAATGCAATGTTTTGAAGATTATAAACGGAAATAAAGCCAGCACAAAACAATGTATAACCGTAATTACGGCGGATTCGACAACCCTTAGACTACGCCCAAGGCAGACTAGAATCCACACGGAATTGCTACTGATAGTGCTAAACCAAAAACCAAAGTAAACCAAACAGATAACTGACGGTTATACAAACCGTTAGCTGTAATTAAAACCAAAAATGACTAAAAAAATATTTGTATCAACATTCTTAATTATTCTTTGCAATCTTACAACAGCACAAGAAAAATTTTCACACTCAATTGGAGCAACTGGATTTATTGGCACAAGAAAAGCAAGCTTGCATGCAATTGGTGTAACATATTCACCCAGATTTAACGTTTTAGAAATTGGAAATTCTTCTACTTTATCGATTGGAACTAATATTGGAATTGGATATAATATAGATTATAATTTTGTGGATGATAATCAAATTACATTTCATATTCCAATAACCATTGATTATAATTTTGGACTTGGAAGTGGTAGAGAATCATCGCAAAATAATAATGGTGGGTTTATAGGTATTGGATATAGTTTCGAACAAGCTGGTCGTAATATTAATAACGGAATAATAAATGATGTCATTTTAGTCAAAAAAGCAATGAATGGACCAATTGCAAATGTTGGTTACAGGTTTAAAATAGGCTCTGAACTATTTGGAATACGAGCTTCTTATTTGTATGGCACAGGTGATTTTGGTGGCGGCTATTTATCTACGCTATCGCTACAATATATTTTTAACTAAAACTATTGCCAACATTGTATAAAAATAATGCTTAAGTTTAATCCTAAATCAAAAGGTTAGTGCGTATTTGGTTACTCTGATTTTCCCACGGAAAATCCTCGCGGATTTTGCTACGCCAGTTCGCACTTCGTGCTCGTGTCACGCAACGAAACTATACACAAACCGTTAGCCACAAGTTGATATTCAGATACTGAAATGAAAAAAACTATTCCAATAATATTTATTATTTTAATAATCTACTTATTTTATAAATTTTTAGCTGGATATGATGATCTAAATTATAATAAATACGGAATAGAATATAATAACGAAAGAAAAAAAATAGATATAACTGAAATACCCGAAACTTTTGAATTGACTGAAAAACCGATTATTACATTTTTTGATTATTTTAATGCGAGTGGTATTTACTCTCTTGAATACACGACGAAGTTAAACTTGGATTCTGGGCTTGTAAAAAAGAGAATAGATGTGGATGAAAACGGAATAGGAATAATCAGAGAATATAGTTACTATAAGAAAGGTAATGATACAATTATAGACATTCACAATTATTATGAATAAAAAACCAGTGGCTACACCGTATAACAACAATTGCGGCTTTTTGTCCTGCGGACACAACCGCGCAAGCATAAAAGTCAGGAATTTTAGCTATCTTAATTTTAAACCAATCCGCAACTGATTGTTATACAAGACCGTTGGATTATTTTTAACCTACCATCGAACCTAATGGAAAAGGAATTTGCAAAAGTAATGTCCGAGAGGACAGATGAAGAATTAATAAGGATTGTAACAGTCGAAAGAGAAAGATATAATGCGACAGCAATTGAAGCAGCGGATGCCGAAGTCGAAAAGCGGAATATTGATAAAAGCGAGTTTGAAAAAATAAAAGAACAAGCAACTGTGAAAATTGAACAAAAACAAAAAGTTGATTCAAACGTTGTTAGTTCAGGAATAAGATTTTTACACTACATAATTGACTTGATCATTTTCTATTTATTGATTTTAGTAATATTTATAATTCTAGGACTTTTTATAACCCCAACTTCGGACAACTATATTGGTGGTTTACTGACTTTTATAACGATTTTTGGGGCTTTCTTGACATATTATGCAGTAATGGAAATAAAGTTTCAAAAAACGGTTGGTAAATTTATCACTAAAACCAAAGTAGTTAGAATAGATGGTAATAAAGCAACAACTTCTGAGATTATAATCAGAACTATATGCCGATTGATTCCCTTCGATGGAATATCATACTTATTTGTAAAGAATGGATTTCACGACTATTTGTCAAAAACTAAAGTGATAAAAGGCAACCCAAAATAAAATATTAATGCTAACACCGTGTATATTCATTCATTCTAATTTTCTTCACGGAAAGTCCTCGCAAACGCGTAATGTCCGTTTCCTTTTTCTATCTTTAAACCCTACTACGCCGCAACGACGGCGTTGCACAAACCGTTGGCAAAATTTGAAAAAACCAAAGTGAATTAATGAAACGCCCTTTTAAGCCTTCAAAATCTAATATAATTTATGCTTCAATTGTCGCTGTAATTATAGTTTTCTTTAACATCCGAATTTACGGTTTTGATGCATATACTTTTGGAATTAGTATCGGCTCTATAATTGGAATAATATTAGTTCCGACATTATTAGCATTACTATTTTGGTTTATACTTGGACAAAAAGAAAACGGAGGAACAACAACATTTAATGTAGTATTGACATTAATGTTTTTAGGTTCAATTAGCGAATTCGGACAAATTGCAAAAGACAGACAAAAGCCAATAGATGATTTACAAAAAGCAGTATCTGAATATAAAGAAAGTACTTTAGCTAATCCTGATTCGACAGATTCAAACTACAATGTATTATCAGCTAATGTCAAAAACTCAATTGATGACTTAATAAAAAGTAGTGTTGGCGAAGAAAGAAAAGTGTGGTTAGCTTTGAAAGACTTTTTTAGAAAATCTGATAGCACTAACATTGCATGGAATAAAGCTTACAATGCGTTTGCTGAACCTCGGATTTTGGATTTTAATAAATTAAATAATAAAGAGGAGTTTGAATTCCAAAAACAAACTGTTCAAGAATATATTAACCAATCAGACAATTTTAAAGCTTTCGTAGAAAATAGAGTTGACTATTTAAAAGAACAAACTAAAAGAATTGATAAAAGCAATAAAGCTTATAAAGGCTTTATAAAAGGATTGACAAAAAAGGACTCAATACAAAAACCAAATTTTATGCCTTACATCAATGCTCACATTGAATACGGTCAAGGAATAAAAACAATAATTGAACTTTTAGAAAATGAACAAGGTAATTGGAGTTATGATAATGAAACTGATACCTTGATATTTGAAAATTTGAAAGCTCAAACAACATATGAAAGCATTTTAAATGAAGCTATTTCAAATGAAGAAATTGTGAATGAACTTTCCAATAAGTTAGTAGAAATAATGTAAAAAAACTTTTGCCAACAATGTATAACCGCAATTACGGCGGATTCGACCACCCTTCGACTACGCTCAGGGCAGGCTAGAATCCTCTCGGAATTGCTAACGCCAGTTCTAAACCGAAAAACAAAGTAAACCAAGCCGATACCTGATGGTTATATAGACCGTTGCCGCACATTTGAGAAAATCGTCACGAATTGAAAATCCCGAAAAAAATATCATACACAATTGGAGTTTTAGCATTAATCGGAATTGTAATAATTTTCGATATTGCCGACAGAGGACAATTCTATTCTGAAAATCTTCCAACTGACGAACAAAATATATTTGAATGGAAAGACCATTATGACGAATATCAAGACCATAGAAATATTTATAAAGAACATTTCGGATTTGGAAAAAATAAATTCCCAAGAGAGCACGTTGCGAAAATTAAGCTGTTTAAGAATAGCTTTCTAACCAGTCGTTTTACTTCCAAAACCGTGTCGCAATTGAATAAGGCTGATTTGATTACATTTTTCAATAATCCTAGCAATTTCAATTGGTCAGAGACTACATGGAGTTTATCTGAATCAGAATATATTTTGAGATTTTATAACTTAGAAAATAAGCAAATTGGAAAGGTTTGGTTGTGTTTGGAAGGTTGTGGAATGACAGAATCGGAACCATTTTCACCGAATATGAAATATGGTGGTTTAAGCAAAGTTGGAAAAGAAAACTTAAATTTTATATTAAATGAAATATTTACAGAATAAAAAAACGTTGCACAACACCTTGTATAATTCATTGCTTCTGATTTTCCTGCGGGAATTTCTCGTAAACATAACCACACCACTCTTATACAAACCGATAGAATACATTTAAACCAAGATGAAAACAGAGTTTAAGGTTGACTTAAAAAAATATGATACCACTCGCGAAAAACATAAAAAAATCTCTAATTGGATTTTTATAATAACTGCTACTATAATTTTTACAGTTTATTACTTTGTTTTCGGGACTGAATCTTTGAATACAATAATTTATTTTATCATATCATTCTTAATAGTTGGGTTTTTAATTTATTCAGCGATGAAAAAGGGACTTAAAAATTCGGAAAAACTATGGAAATCATACTCTATTAAATTAACCGAAAAAAGTTTAATACGTGAATTTCTTGAGCCAATTCATCTTGAATTTCAAGATACAAGTTGGAACAAAAGGAATACCGAAATTAAATGGGAAAATGTCGGAATAGAATTAAATCCCAAATTCGTGATTTTCGACAAATCTGTTTCATCATTAAAAAGAAAATTATTTAATAAAGGTGAAATCCGAATTCCTAATGAAATGGAAAACAAGAATGAACTAATTAAATCAATAAAAACGTTTGCTAACGCCAGTTCTTAACCGAAAAACAAAGTAAACTAAACCGATACCTGACGGCTATAAGAGCCGCTGTGGTGCATTTAAAAAAGACAACATGTCAAGATTAATAATGACCTTTCTTTCAATTCTTTGCCTTCAAGTTTCATTCGGTCAGTCGGACGAGAAATATAAAGAAGGAGAAGGCTTTAATTCAGTTTTTCAAGAAATGGAAAGTGGAGAGTTTTCAGGAACAACAAATGGAGTAATCTTCGTTGAAATAGAAAACAGGAATGAAGTAATTCTTGATTTTCAAGGAAGTTTTGGAATTCTAAAGATTGAAAAAGATCCAGATAAAGTATATGACGTAAGTATCAAATCATATTATGGAAAAACAACTAGCGGTAAGACTGAAATAAAATATGAAACGTATGCTTGGGCAAATGAAATAGGAATTAAACTAAACGAACAATGGTTCGAGTTGACTGCGATTGATGGAGCGTGTGACATGGTCATTAATGGAATTAACTACTTCTACAAAAAAGAATCGAAAACTGAATTTTTAGTAATTCAAATAGATAAAGTATTGACATTAAGTAATTGGCAGTATTTAATCCAAACAGAACATACCATGAATCCTGACAATGTCGAAGAATTGAAAGACAAAGAAAAGGAAATCAAGATTTTGCCAAATTCGACACTCGTCTTTGCTATAAACCGAAAATAAAAAACGCACCACAACACCATGTATAATTCATTGTTTCCTATTTTGCCTACGGCCAGTTAGCAATGCGTGCTCGTGTCACGTAAAGAAACTATACACAAACCATTTTTGCAAGGATGAAAAAACTGCTTCAAATCATACTAACTATTTCAATTTTAAATTCTTTTGGTCAAGAAATGGAGAACACATATTTTACATGGGACGATTTCGTCAACAATTTTGGAAAGGAAATGGTTTCTGCCGAAGACGTTTATGAAAATATGAAAAAAAGTGAATTAAATGATTTTGCATACACAAAACTCGATTTTCACTTTCTATCTGACAAAAAAGAAAAACTTAAAAAGCTGAATGAATATCTGAAAAGTAATTATGGATATTCTTTCGAGGAATATACTACTTGGGAAGGTAGTTTTGAATTGAGAGGTAAAACAGACTTGTTTCCAATCACAAAGGAAAATTTAATGTATTGGGCTTTAGATATGGCAAAAAGAGGATATGAGTTTGATTGTAAATTCGATGCTTACGGAGCTGAAGTTGATAAAGAACCGATACTTCCAGAATTTATAGAATCAAAAGAGGATTATTATTTCAAAAAAGCAATAGATTTATATAATTCAAATAATTTGAGTGGTGCAATTGCAAATTGGACTATTGTTTTAGAAATTAATCCAAAAGAACCGAATTCTTACTATTCAAGGGCAATAGTAAAAAATGAACTTTACACTTGGAAATCAGCAATAGCTGATTACGACAAAGCAATCGAATTAGCCCCTGATTTTATTTCTGCTATCACAAACAGAGGAACTGTAAAAGACGAAAATGGAGATTATGAAGGAGCACTTGAAGATTATAAAAAAGCATTGGAATTGGAACCTAATGACGCAATGACATATTTCAACATTGGTAACACGAAATATAATCAAGAGAAAAAAACAGAGGCTTGTGTAAATTGGAAAAAAGCAAAAGAATTAGGAGCTGAATATGCACAAGAAAGAATTGAAAAGTATTGTGAATAAAGTAAAAACACAGTTTGCGACAAATTATAACCGCAATTATGGCGGATTCGACTACCCTTCGACTATGCTCAGGGCAGGCTAGAATCCACTAGGAATTCTAAAGCCATTGCTTAACCGGAAAACATTGAATTTAAATATTCAAGAGAAAGTTATAAGTAGCCATTTTAGTGTTTTAATAAAGGACCAATGGACAATAAAAGTAGTAAAGAGAATATGAATTGGGCCAATGAGGCAGATGGAGAATTACATACATCTGAATGGTTTGGTGCAATTATTAGATATTTTTGGAATTTAGGTAGAAAAAAATTTAATGATAATTACACTCCAAAAGAATTTAAAAAAAATGTGATTATAGGATGGCTATTTAAAGTAGTTGTTGTTTTAATTTTAATTTTAATCTATGTGGGCTATAGATACACTATAACTCATTAAAAAACGTACTGCAACAAAACCTATATGCAATGCCTTTTGGTACACTTGTAAACCGTTATTATGTATTAACAAGATCATGTTTAAAAGAATTTCATCAGCTAAAACCAATTTTATTTCCATTCTTATACATATTATCGGTGCATTAACTCTTTATGCCATTGCAGTTATCATTATTTTCTTTTTATTTTATTTTTTTCTTGATAAAGGTTTTGGAAGTTTTGAAAATAGAGCGAATAGACTTGCAATTAATTTAATATTTTATTTTCCATTAATTGCAGTTTCATTTCTTTTCACTGTTAGAATTATTAGAAAAGCAAAAAAGGGTCAATTCGAACTTTCAAAAACAACCTTAATTGCTTTGATTATTTCCGTAGTTTTCTATTTGTACTTTTGGCTTCATTAACAAACTCATTTTTAAAAAAGCCCTAATCCAGTTTCCAATAAACTACTTCACCATCACCACAGAGTTGATATTGCCAGAGCTATCATATTCTTTGACGGCATTTTTAGGGTCTTCCATCCAGTTACCATCTACAATAAACTTATAATGGTGTTTGCCACCAGATAGCATGAGGGTTTTTTCCCAGATACCATCCTTGTTCTTTTTCATTTTAATTTTATGTTCGTCCCAATCTACAAAAGAACCTGTAAGGATAACCGTTTGGGCCTCTTGATAGCCATTTAAATGAAAGGTAACAGGGGCTTTTATGTTGAGAACGGAATTATGACCGCTGTATTCATTGGTGCGCTTGTAGGGATTGTCTGGGTCTTCCATCCAATTGCCATCCACAATAAATTTATACTCATAAACACCTGGTCGCAATTGTAGTGTAAGCTCCCAGCCATTATCGGTTTTTTTCATTCGAAACAGGTGTTCATCCCACTTGTTGAATGAACCGCTCAAAACCACCTTTTTGGCTTTGTCAAACCCATGCAGTTTGAAACAGGCATTCCCATCGGGATCTATTTTGGCAGAATAGAATTTTAGATTGTAGACATAGAGTTTGTCTCCATCTTCATCGGTTGCCGGTGTGATGTTGGGCATGCTATTATCGGGTTCGGCCCAATATTTTCTGTTGATTAAAAACTTGAATTCCCAAGTGTACTCATCGGTAAAGTCATCCAGGCTTTTTTTGAGTTGGTAGATGTTCTTATCAATTTGACGCATTTGCCATCCATCGCGAGACCACATGTTGAAGTTACCAGATACAATAACATCCTCCACATTCATGTTTTTGAAATTCCTTCTAACGTTTGTTTGTTCGTTGGTAAACAGTTTGTAATCTCTGATGTCAAAAGTAAACACAACCGTATCGCCCTCTATCTGATAGCCTGAGGCATGCTTTTGTGCCGACAGATGATTAAGGGAAAGTAAAAAAAGAACAATATAAATGATACTTTGTCTCAACGTTTGGTAATTGGATCTAATACAAAGTAAAGCTTTTCTTTTTGATAATTGATAATGGTTCGTTTTTGCCTGAAAAATTCATAGCCTAAAATACCGTCTAGATCAACCCCAAAAGCTTCGTTCATTTGACTTAGATTGGTTAAAATGGTGTCCATAGGACCAAAATAAATTTGGTCTGTCAATTTTACCAAATGCAATTTCCCTGCCAAAACTTCAATCTGTTTGCCAGAGGCGCCAGTAAGTTTTAAGTGGCCGTTGGGTTTAAAGTATTTTAGGGCTTTTCTAGAAACCCGTTTGTTGAGTTGGTTGACTTCTGCAGCGGTATCCAAACCAAATTTTAAAGTTTGGTCGTTAACAGTTGCTTTTAAAACGATGGTATGATTTACAAGGGTAAATGGAATACTATCGGTAATTTTTTCCAAATACACTTTTTTGTCAAATTTGGTTCCAAACCGGTCTACCTTAGTCAGTGTGATTTGATTTAAGTAAAGGTCGATAAACACTTCGTAGTCCTGAAGTATCTGGAAACCGATAATGCCCAGAAGGTGCATTTTTTTGTTTTTTTCAATATGCGATAGGTCTATAACATCTGATACTTTGTCACTAAGGCTTAGATTTTGGATAACAAATTCCTTGATCTTTTTCTCAATGGCATCATCCATGAGGTTTACGACACCCGATGTGGCTTTTTTTCGTCTGTTAAATTCATATTGGATGGGGAAGTGGACCTTGTTCAAAATCAAGGTCTCCGAACCCGTGTCGATAATAAAATTACCCTTTTGATCAAAAATTTCTGCTTCAATCACTAAAAGGTGGTCCACCATTTTAAATGGAATCCTGGCAGTATATTCATTGAGAATTTCAGCTTTGGGAAAGGTAATGCCTCCTATCTTTTTTGTAAAGGAGAAAGAGTTGATGTAACAAAGCACATACAACAGTAAGATATATAATCTTTTGGGTGGCATACTTAATAGACTGCAGGAACCATTTTATGTTACAAGATAATCAAAATTAAATGGAATTAATGGCGTAAATTTGTGTTAAATACGATTATATATGGCTGAATTCATAAGGATTTATGAAGAAAATCCCAATCCGAGGGAAATTCAAAAAGTGGTAAAAATTTTACGTGCAGGCGGATTGATTATTTACCCGACAGATACGGTTTATGGTTTGGGATGTGATATCACGAATAAGGAGGCTTTGGAAAAAGTGGCCCGTATTAAAGGGGTGAAGTTGGAAAAAGCCAATTTTTCATTTGTATGTGAAGATTTGAGTAATTTAAGTGACTATGTCAAACAAATAGATACCGCGACTTTTAAAATTTTAAAACGAGCCTTACCGGGTCCCTATACCTTTGTCCTTCCTGGAGCAAAAACATTGCCTACGGCTTTTAAAAAGAAACGAACAGTAGGGATTCGTGTTCCTGATAATAAAATTGCTATTGAAATTGTAAAGCAACTTGGTAATCCTATTATTTCAACTTCCATTTATGATGAGGATGAAATTTTGGAATATACAACCGATCCTGAATTGATCTATGAAAAATGGGATAGGTTAGTAGACTTGGTTATTGATGGTGGTTATGGAGATAATGAACCGTCTACCATTATTGACTTGTCTGAAGACACTCCTGTCGTATTAAGGGAGGGGAAAGGAAGTCTGGAAATCTTTTAAGAAAAACTTATAAAAATAAAAAGTCCGACATGCGTCGGACTTTTTTATGCTCTATATTGAGAAAGATTAATCTTCTCCTTCTCCTTCCTCAGTTGCTTCGGTAGCAGGAGCCGTTTGTTCAGCAGCACCGTTTCCTTCAGCAAGATTTTTCATTTCTTTTTCAACCATTTCATAGAATTGGTCAATTTTAGGCATAACTACGATTCTGGTTCTTCTGTTTTGAGCTCTACCATCAGCAGTATCATTAGAAGCAACAGGTGCGTAGAAACTTCTACCGGCAGCAATCAATTGTTTAGGTTGTACACCTAAATCTTGAAGCACTCTTACCACAGAAGTTGCTCTTTTTACACTTAAATCCCAGTTGTCTTTTAACACGCCTCCTTTGTTGTAAGGTACGTTGTCTGTATGAGCTTCAACCATACATTCAAAGTCTGGTTTGCTGTTAACAACCTTAGCTACTTTTCCTAATACTTCTTGAGCTCTAGAAGTTACTGTGTAACTTCCGCTTTGGAATAATAATTTATCGGCAATAGAGATGAATACAACTCCTTTTTCAACATTGATTTCGATATCTGGGTCGTTGATTCCAACCGCTTTTTTCAAGCTGGTAACAACTGCTAGGGTCACACTATCTTTTTTGTTTAAAGCGTCTTGTAAACGGGTGATTTTAAGATCTTTTTCCTTTAAGCTTTCCAAAGATTTCTCAAGGTTTTCAGCACCTTTTTGAGTTAAGGTTGTTAAGTTTCCTTTAGTATCAATTAAATCTTGATTAGCTTTTCTTAAGTCTTCAAGTTGGTCTCTCATTTGCTCAACACGCGCTGCTGCTGCTGCTTGTTCAGCTAAACAGCTATTTAATTTTACTGTTGCAGAGTTTAGCAAATCTTGCGTTTCTTTTTGTTTTGCCTCAAGTGCAGCATATTCCTTTTTAGAAACACAGGATCCCAGAAGAACTAAGGATAAAACACTCAATAACATTAATTTTTTCATGATAGTTTATGATTAAATAATTAAAAATTTAACATTTCAAAATTATGCAAAACAAGCCTTGTTTGAATGGGGATTAACATAAAATTTAACATTTATGTAAGCGGTCAAACGTTTTGGTTTTTTGCACGTAGTATGTCCAAACGATGGAATTGGTGTAAAAGTATTCTTTGGACAAATTTTGTTGTTTTCTTTTCGAAATTAAGTAGGGTAGTTTTGAATAAAACGAAAGATGTGCTTTCAGAATTGAAATGGTATGCTGCGGTTTTAATTCCAAAAGAAATTTGATGCCAGCAACTCCATCTAAAACCAGTCGCATGAAGATGAGTGCCCAAATAGGGCCGTAGGCATTTTTAGTCAATGCAAACAGACTGTTTCTAAAGTTGAGGTAGGTTTTTCTCGGATTCGTATTTTTTAAGGTAGCACCTCCTACATGATAAATAATGCTGCTTGGAAGATAGATGGTTTTTAGGTTTTGATTAAAAGCTCGCCAGCATAAGTCTATTTCTTCCATATGAGCAAAAAAGGACTCATCGAAACCACCCAATTGATGAAAAGTGTCACTTTTTATAAACAAACAAGCTCCAGAGGCCCAAAAAATAGGAGAGCGTTCGTTGTATTGACCTAGGTCTTTTTCAACGGTATCAAAGATACGTCCGCGGCAAAAGGGATAACCCAATTTATCAATGAATCCACCGGCTGCTCCAGCATATTCAAAATGATCTTTATTGTGGTAGCTTAAAATTTTGGGTTGGATTAGAGCTGTCTTTGGATTGGAGTTGAACTCTTCGATAATGGGTTCTAACCAATTAGGAGTTACTTCCACATCACTATTCAACAAGCAAAAAACGTCAGCATTTATTTGTGAAAGACCGTCGTTATACCCTTTAGCATATCCACCATTTTCCTTGTTAACTATAACCTTTAATGTAGGGAAGTTGTTTTCAACCCATGCCACCGAATCATCTGATGAGGCATTATCAACAACATAAATATCTGCATTTGGGGAATGGGCTACCACAGATGGAAGAAATTGCTGCAAGAGGTCTTTTCCGTTCCAATTTAAAATGGCTACTGCAAGAGTCATAGAGTATACTTTGGTAGGGTTTTTAAAAAATTATAGCATTCGTTTTGCCAATCCATGTGACAATAATAGTGATTAATTCCGTTGGTGACCATCAATAGATCAGACTTAAGCGTTAAGTTGTAGCGAGCAATTTGATCAAAAGTAGCTTGTGAAATAGCAATGTTTGGTGCTTTGCATTCTACAATCAGATGAATAGAACCATCTGGATGAAACACCACAATATCGTAGCGTTTTTTGAGACCATTTAAATGAATCTCCTTTTCTACATTGATTAAGGAAGAGGGATAGCCTTTTTCTTGCATCAAATACTGAATACAGTGTTGTCTAACCCATTCTTCGGGCTGTAGTTGAATGAATTTTTTTCGGATACAGTCAAAGATATAGGCTTTGCCTTCTATCTGTTTGAACCTGAACGAATATGTAGGAAAATTTAATGCAACCACGCCACAAATGTATCAAACTCTAATGGGAAGTAAGTTATATGGTTGAGAAAAATCCTTAGGTTAAATTAAGGTTAAACGGAATTTGATTTTGGGAACTTGCAAATGGTCATAGATACCTTTAGAGGAAATTCAAATGAACCAACTATGATAAAAAAATTACACAAAAAAATGCTTTTAGCTGCCTGCTTTGCAGGAACCATGTTAACTTCTAATGCCCAAACGGGTTTAAATTTTGATGGGGTTAATGACTATATCCAAACACCATTTGCAGGTGTACTTGGATCTGCTAACAGAACCTTTGAAGCCTGGATTTATGTGCCATCACCAGGTCCTTCAATCAATTTAGGAATTTTGGATTATGGGATTAATGCTGCTGGTTCAAGAAACACTTTTCTTATTAAAGATGACAATAGTTTGAGATTTGTTTCTGGAGGATCATTTGCAAATCTTGGTACAGATCCTAATACGGTACCTTTAGATGCTTGGACTCATGTTGCTTTTGTTCTAAATAATGGTACAGGGTATCTTTATATAAATGGAGTTGAAGCAATATCAGGTAATTTATCAAATGTTAATACACCTTCTGAGTATGAAGATGTGCTAATAGGAAATCGGGTCGCAGCAGCCTCTACCAATAACATGTTTTTTGGAGGGCAAATGGATGAAGTAAGAATTTGGGACATTGCTAGGACAGGGGACGAAATTCAGGATGCTATGTATACTGAGTTTTGTGAAAGCACTTCGGGGCTTGTTGCTTATTATAAAATGAATGATGGAATTTCTGGAGCTGATAATACTGGTGCTACATCCGTGAATGATTTGGTTGCAGGAAATGACGGTGTTTTAAATAATTTTGCTCTTACGGATGCTAATTCCAATTTTGTGGATGGAGTTCCTTTAATTACATTAGATGAAACTACTTTAACAGCATTTCAAGAGAACGCTACTTATCAATGGATAGATTGTGATAATGGTGGAGCATACATTGATGGCGCTACCGAACAGTCCTTTACGTCTGAAGTGGCTGGTACTTATGCGGTAGAAATTACTTTAGATGGATGTATGACTACTTCTGAATGTATGGAAGTAGCTTCACTGGGCATTGAAACTTCGGTAATAGAGAGCCTTAATATTTTTCCTAACCCAACAGCTGATTTTGTTACTATTTCCTTGAATGCGACTAATAGTTTTAATGTGAAATTGATTAACATCACTGGACAAGTTATTGGGAGCTTTAATGGTAATCAATCCAATAAGCTGATGATTGATTTACAAAATCATAAATCAGGAATCTACTTTTTAAAAATTGAATTAGAAAAGGGGCAAACAAAAACATTTAAAATTGTGAAGCTTTAAAATTTAACTAACACTAATAACCACTATTTAAGCCACTTCAAATATTTAATTTGTTGTGGCTTTTTTTATGTAGTTCTCAGTGTTTATAATTTCTAGGTTAATTTAATGTTAATGAGTTAATTTTTTTGAATGACAAAGTTAACATATTGGTTTATTTATAAGGATAAACTTAAAATAATGTTACTATGATTAAAAAATTACCAAATTTTATTATAAAATGTAGTTTATTCTTATTCGGGATAGGGTTTTTTATTTTTCCTAGAACAATTCATGCACAAACTTCCTTGAGCTTTGATGGTAGTAATGATTATATCCAAACCCCATTCAATGGTGTCTTAGGAGATAATGATCGTACTTTTGAGGCATGGATTTATGTGTCTTCGAGTGCGCCATCTTCAAATTTAGCAATCCTAGATTATGGTCATAACGACGTGGGAGATCGAAATACCTTTGTGGTAGGAGGTGATCGAAGTCTTAAATATATTTCTGGTGGAACAAATGCTAATATTACAACTGCCGCCAATGTAATACCTACTGCCACTTGGACTCACGTAGCTTTTGTGTTAGATAATAGTATAGGCTATTTATATGTGAATGGAGTCCAAGAAGGAACTGGGTCACTCAGTACAGTTAATACGACTAGTGGCTATGGAAATTTAAGAATTGGTCAACGAGTTACTGGTGGATCTATTCCTTTCAATGGTTTAATTGATGATGTTAGAGTATGGAATGTAGCGAGAACTGATACAGAAATACAATCAGCAATGTACGTAGAAATGTGTGCCAATACATTAAACCTTGTGGCGAATTATCAGTTGAATGAAGGAACTGCTGGTTCTGACAATACTGGGATTACAGCTGTTATTGATTTGGTTGAAGGCAATGACGGTGTTTTAAATAATTTTGCTCTAACAGGAACGACTTCCAATTATGTAGAGGGTGCCCCATTCATTACCCTAGAAGAAACTACACTAACAGCTTTTCAAGCGGATGCCTCCTATCAATGGATAGATTGTGATAATGGTGGAGCATACATTGATGGCGCTACCGAACAGTCATTTACGCCTGAAGTGGCTGGCACTTATGCGGTAGAAATTACATTGGATGGATGTATGACTACTTCTGAATGTATGGAAGTGGCTTCTCTGGGTATTGATACTTCTGTTATTGATGGAATCAAGGTATATCCTAATCCAACTTCAGATTTCGTGACCATTTCTTTAAATGAGATAAATAATTATAAGGTAACATTGGTTACCATCACTGGACAAATTATTGGAACTTACAGTGATAATCAATCTAGAGAGTTATCTATTGATTTACAGGATAATAAATCAGGAATCTACTTTTTAAATATTGAAGTAGATGGAATTCAAACAAAGACTATAAAAGTCGTAAGAATTTAATTTTTGACTAAGCTAACTATGTGGGACCGCGGTGGATTTATTTCTGTCGCGGTTTTTTTTATGACATTTTAGGTAGAATATTATGTGTTTTGTTAGCCAAGTTGGAATGTAATTTCCCTATTTTTGAATCCTAAATTCCTAATAAATTCGTTTCCAATAATACACTTACATGGACGAGGTCAAACAAATAGTAGCCGATATTAAGGCCAGAAAATTTAAACCCATTTATCTTTTAATGGGAGAGGAACCCTATTATATTGACCGTATTTCAGAATTGCTCGAGAAAGAGGTCCTTAATGAAGACGAGAAGGGATTTAACCAGATGACGCTTTATGGCCGTGATGTATCCATAGATGAGATTGTGGGTCACGCCAAACGGTTTCCAATGATGGCAGAATATCAAGTGGTGGTCATAAAAGAAGCTCAAGATTTATCTAGAACTATTGAGAATTTAGTGTCTTATGTGAAGCAGCCACAACCATCAACAATTTTGGTGCTCAATTACAAGTATAAAACACTTGATAAACGAAAGTCGCTCTATAAGGAAATTAAGAAAGTGGGATTGGTTTTTGACAGTAAGAAATTATACGATAACCAAATTCCTGATTGGATAAAAAGAGTTCTTTCGGGGCAAGGGTATACCATTACTCCAAAGGCGGCTATGATGCTTTCAGAGTTCTTAGGAACGGATTTAAGTAAGATTAGTAATGAATTAAATAAACTCCAGGTTATCCTTCCTAATGGGACACAAATTACTCCTGAACATATTGAGGAAAACATAGGTATTAGTAAGGATTATAATAATTTTGAATTGCATAAGGCTATTGGGGAAAGAGATGAAAATAAGGCGTATCGTATCGTTAAATATTTTGGAGACAACCCCAAGGATAATCCTTTAGTGCTGACCATTGGTTTTCTCTATACGTATTTTTCTAAATTGCTTCATTTACATGGATTGAATGATAAATCATCCCGAAGTGTTGCTGCCGCCTTGAAAATCAATCCATATTTTGCTGGAGAGTATATCACTGCCTCCAAAAATTTCCCAATGAGAAAGGTGAGTACTATAGTAGCGACGCTAAGGGAATTTGATGTCAAGTCAAAAGGAGTGGGTGCCAATTCACTTTCCCAAAAAGACCTTTTGAATGAACTATTGGTCAAAATTTTCATGTAACCGTTAATTTTTTTAGCATTTTCAATCCTGATTTAACGTTAATCTTATAGACTTTAACAACCCATATTAAATTGGGGTTAAAGGGCTGTAATTTTTCTTGAACCACCTTCTAAACTTGTAACTTTAAGTATTATTAACCTTAAAAATCAAACGAAGATGGAAAATTTAGAAAGAAAGAGAGTTGCTATTTTGGCAACCAATGGATTTGAAGAAAGTGAATTGTTAAAACCAAAAGCAGCTTTAGAAAAAGCAGGTGCTCAAGTTGAAATTGTATCAGACAGAACAGGAAATATTAAATCTTGGAAAGATGGTCAATGGGGTACCGAAGTTTCGGTGGATAAAACAATTGATCAAGTTTCCCAATCTGAATATAATGCATTGATGCTGCCTGGAGGAGTTATGAATCCAGATACATTAAGAAAAAATAGAAATGCAGTTAATTTTGTAAAGTCCTTCTTTGAAAATCATAAACCCGTAGGAGCTATTTGTCATGCCCCTTGGATGTTGGCAGAGGCCAATGTTCTTAATAATAGAAAAGTAACATCATATGGGTCTATTAAAACTGACCTTGTAAATGCTGGTGCAAATTGGGTAGATGAAGAAGTAGTTGTAGATGAAGGTTTGGTTACAAGCCGTACGCCAGATGATTTAAATGCGTTTTGTTCTAAATTAGTTGAGGAGGTGTATGAAGGAAAACATGAAGAGCAAGTTGCTTAGATTTTAGAACATGATGTATTAAAAAAGCCACTGTTTAGTGGCTTTTTTCTTATTTAGAATTCAAAAGTGTTCAAATCTACATTAATTTCAAAAAGGACGATCGCACTAGCGCTAGGAGCTTCAAAAGGCGCATCTTCAACAACTGAAGGATTATCAGGATAAGAATTGGTGTCTGGGTTATAAACCAATTCCTTGAATTGCCCTTCACTTTTTACCAATAGCGTTTTCCAGCCGTTTACCATTTTCTTTTCAACAAAAATGGGGGGTCTTGTTACTGAAAATTTAGTTATCAACTGATAATCTGAGCTTAATAGGACATAGGTGCATCCCTCCGTACCACAAAAATAGGGAGAGGTAAGTTGTATAAAGATTTCATTTTTGCTATCCCCATTTAAATCAACTTCCTCAAATTGGTATTTACGGTCTGTAGGGCTCATAATGGGAATATCATCTTTTAAATCATCTTCCAAAAAGGCCTTTATTTGATCTTCCCGTGGCAATGAATCAGAATCTGGAGTTGTATCCAACTCTACAGTTCTAATGGCTGAATCAGGTGTGTCGACTTCGTCCTCTATCTGGATCGTGGCATGGTTACTATTTCTACAAGAGGAAAAAACGATAAGGAAAAGCAGGAGGAGACCATTTATTTTCATGTGGATGAGGATTAGGTTATTAAATGTAATTTAAAATAATTATAAAACCAACAACTTGAGGTGATTAGCTATAAAAATGAAGTTTGTTTGGGTTTTAAGAATAAAAAGCCCTCTTTTAGATCAGAGGGCTTTTAATTTAGAACCTAAAATTTCTATCTTAATTTAGGATATGTATTTGGATCAGATTCATGCATTACGGCATAAATGGCCTCAAAAATGTCTTCATGCGATGGTTTTGAGAAATAATCTCCATCACTACCATAAGCAGGTCTATGCTCTTTCGCAGTTAGAGTGCTTGGTTTGCTATCTAAATGCTTATACGCATTTTGTGTATTTAAAATTTCATTTAAAATGTAAGCTGAAGCACCTCCAGGAACATCCTCATCAATAACCATCAAACGATTGGTTTTAGCTACACTTTTTACGATATCGTGATTCAGATCAAATGGAATCAATGATTGCACATCTATAACTTCAGCATCAATACCAACTTCCATTAATTCTTTAGCAACCTCCTCGACAATGCGTAAAGTAGAACCATAAGAGACTAAAGTGATATCTTTTCCTTCTTTTAAAGTTTCAATAACACCTACTGGGGTTTTAAAGTCACCCATATTTGTAGGTAGCTTTTCTTTAAGGCGGTAACCATTTAAACATTCTATCACCAAGGCGGGATCGTCACTTTCTAAAAGTGTGTTATAGAAGCCCGCTGCTTTGGTCATGTTTCTAGGGACCAGAATAAGTATACCTCTAACCAAATTTAAAATGCCTCCTAGTTGAGAACCTGAATGCCAAATCCCTTCCAGTCTATGTCCTCTGGTTCTAACAATAACCGGAGCTTTTTGATGCCCTTTGGTTCTGTAATGTACAGTAGATAAATCATCACTCATCGTTTGGAGGGCATACATAAGGTAATCTAAATACTGAATTTCAGCAATAGGCCTTAATCCTCTCATGGCCATCCCGATTCCTTGTCCAAGTATGGTAGCTTCTCTAATACCGGCATCAGCCACTCTTAGTTCTCCATATTTCTCCTGCATCCCTTCCAAACCTTGGTTTACATCTCCAATGTTTCCAGAGTCCTCACCAAAAATCAAAACTTCAGGGTGTTTGCTAAAAAGCGCATTAAAATTGTCTCTAATGATAATTCTAGCGTCTACTTCCTCTGAAGTTTCTTTATATTGAGGTTTTACCTCTTCAACTAGACGTGTCGCCTTTTGTGATTCACTATAAAGATGTGAACTATATTTCGGCTGGATATTATCAAAATAGGTTTCTATCCAGTTAATCAGATTCTGTTTTTCAGGGGTATTTTCTGAAATCACATATTTAAGAGCTTTTCTTGCTGTAGAAATGACATCTTTCCTTATTGGTTCCGCTATGGCATCCAATTCATTCTTAAGTTTGGTAATGAATACCTTATTGGGACTGCTTGATGCGAGCTTATCTAATATGTCTATAATTTGTGACTTTTCTTCTTTAATAGGGTGAACGAACGAAGTCCAAGCTGCTTTTTTACCATCACGAACTGCCTTTTTGATAGATTTCTCCAACTCAGAAAGCTCTTCCTCGGTAGCAATGCCAGTAGCAATCATCCACTCCCTCATTTGGGCATTACAGTCATATTGAACCTCCCATTCCAATCGCTCCTTACTTTTGTATCTTTCATGAGATCCTGAGGTAGAATGACCTTGGGGTTGTGTCAACTCCTGCACATGGATCAAGACAGGTACGTGCTTTTCACGAGCAATTTGCGAAGCTTCTTCATAAACTTCGATCAATGAAACGTAATCCCAGCCTTTAACTTTTAAAATTTCGTAGCCATTGCTATTTTCATCCTTTTGGAATCCTTTAAGGATTTCTGAAATATTTTCTTTGGTTGTCTGGTGTTTTGCATGCACAGAAATACCATATTCGTCATCCCAAACACTTATAATCATCGGTACTTGAAGGACGCCAGCTGCATTAATCGTTTCAAAAAATAATCCCTCACTAGTACTTGCATTACCTATGGTTCCCCACGCAACCTCATTTCCATTATTCGAAAATTTGGAACTGTCTATGCCTTCTACGTGTCTGTAAATTTTTGAAGCTTGCGCTAAACCAAGCAATCGTGGCATCTGACCCGCAGTAGGAGAGATGTCTGAGCTTGTATTTTTTGTTTTTGTTAAATCCAACCAATCACCATTCTCATCTATGGTTGGAGTCATAAAGTGGCCTCCCATTTGTCGTCCTCCAGACATGGGTTCCTGATTGAAGTCAATAGTGGCATAAAGACCAGAGAAAAAGTTTTCAATGGATAATTTTCCAATAGCCATCATAAAGGTTTGATCTCTGTAGTAACCAGATCTAAAATCACCATTTTTAAAGGCCTTGGCCATTGCTAATTGTGGTACTTCCTTACCACCTCCAAAGATTCCAAACTTAGCTTTTCCTGTAAGCACTTCTCTACGTCCAAGAAGGCTACATTCTCTTGAGGTAACGGCTACTTTGTAATCGTTAAGTACCTCTTGTTTAAAATCGTCAAAAGAAAGTTTAGTTTTAATATCAGGATTTGTTTGCATAGTGTTTTTGAGAATTACTGCAAAAGTAAGAAATTTTGATAACTTTTGCAACGCGAAAAACAGTTAATATTTTGAGTATTATTCAAAATAGGAGGTTAAAATTATGCAATTTTTAAAAAAATCTCTAAAAATTACATTTTCATTAAAAAAACCTCAATATGTTAATAGGGTTTTTTGATAAAAATAGGGGCTGTTTTTAATACCAGCGCCTTGTAAATAAACCAAATAGAGTCTTGATATCTAAGGTAACTATGAACCTGATTTTTTCTTCGTAGTTGGGTTGGGCAACTTCCCAGCCTAAATTGGAATAAACTGGAAAGTATAGTTCGAAGTAATCCTCAACCAGACTAAATCGGATTCCTGAATCATAAACAAACTCTGGATTGAAATTATGGTTTTTTACCAATCCAATATCACCATAGGCATGAATGTATTTCCAGATGGTGGCGCTACCGTTCAATGTAGTTATCCATTGGTTGGCATATGCGGGATTTAATTTGGACTTAAATCCACCTTCGGCTATAATTAATTGCTGACTAAATATCCCTGTATTTTCTGATCTTCCGTAGTAATTGTAATCGAATAGGTAGTCTGTTGGTCGGTCTAAAGCAAAGCTAAAGAAATTCGAATTTTCATAGGTTTTATTATACAAGAAAACACCTCCAAAGAACCTTAGGTTATATTGTCTGTTACCTTCGGTAAGGGTTCTAAACTCATAGTTGAATGAAGCTTTCCCAAAATTTTTGGCCAACTGTAAATCGGTATTCCAAAATTTATAATTTTTTAAATTGGGGTTGGAATGTCCAAATTGGGCATTAAATACCCCGTAGCTAGGTTCTTCTTCTACGTTGTAAATGCCTAGTGGATCTTCTTCACGATTGATGGAAACATATCGAAAAGTAAGATAGTTTTTTCTATTGTTTCTTAAGTCTTTATGGTCTCTAAATCGAAACTGAACATAGGGTTGCAGCGAAGTATAGCTCAAGTTTGGAGCATAGTTGGAGTACGCTCCTGAAAACCCATATCTAATGTAATAAAGATCTCTGTTTTCTGGTCTTTGAATATAGCTTACATTTCCGCTTCCAACCAACTGTTGGCTTTTTAAAGCATAACTAGGCCTAAGGTTGTAGTTGAATGCCTTGGTGAGTACTGTTTTGTTATAAAGCTTAAGTCCTGGTGCAAACCCATCATAATAGTTGTATTTAATTTGAGGCATGAAGAATATTTGATTGTAGTAGGGGTCTTCAATGTCTTTAAACAATCTAAACTGAATAGGTTTGTTGTTGAACAAAAAACCTTTCATGGATTTCCAATTATCTCTCAAATTAAATTCGGGAATAGACTTATCATAATTAAGGACTAATTTATCGATATGATTCTTAGGAACTGTGACCGTTTTAGATTTATTGATATCATCTACCCAAGTTTTGTAAACTACAGAATCATTTCTTAGGCCAAAAAGAGAGACCGGCATATGATTATCTCTTTTGTTCTTAATGGTTACTTGAATGGAATCTGGGAATTCTTGAACCTCTTTAATTTTAAAGTCAATTTTCTTGGATGTTTTGAGATATTCGTCAAAGAACCAATGGATGTTTTTTGATGTCTTTGATTTTATCAATTGTTCAAAATCACCGGTATTGGTTTCTTTTAGACTTTGGTTGGCGATGAACTCTTTGATGGTGTTTTCAAGAATATTGGCATTCACATAATCGTCTAGATACCTTAGTCCTACGCCTGCTTTATATTTGTTGGCGATATTCATATTGAATTTTAACAAGCTGTCTTTTTGCATCAATAAAGGTTGATCCAAATTGGTTCTTGCCATGTGCATATAAAGAAAATTGTATTGGTCATTAAAATCCAATTCGGCGGCATGAAAAGTTCTGATTCCCCAGACATTTGAAAGGGTTCCAAAAATTTTCATTTCAGGGTAATTTTCATCTACATATTTTATCAAAAAGTATGTTTGAAGACCATCAATCAACCACTGGTCTTCTCTTGGGTTGATCAATAAAATATTTTCTAAATAGTTGTTTAGTGCCGTTTTTAGAATCTTGAGTTCATATTGAAATTGATCAGGAAATGGTCTGATAAAATCGGGTAGGAGGTTCAATCCGTAAATGGGATTCTTTTTGTAATCGATATGTGTTAATAGCAAGTTTTCATGAGGATAACTACCTAAATTTTGATCTAAGAATCCCGCAATTTTGTCAATATTGATTAGCTGATCGACTAAATTTAAATTTTCATTATCAATGTTGTAGATAAGGGTGAAATATTCAGTTTCTACTTGACTGAATCGTTTAAGGCGATCTAAAAAAAGTTTGGTGTTGATTCGGTCCTTTCCCTCTAAAGTGATTATTTGTTTATTGCCATCATTTTTGGTAGATAGCACGTTTAATTCGGATGCAAGATATAAGTCTTTGGGAAAACGTACTTCCATGGATATATCCGATTTTGGAATAAACATATCATCTAAATCCTTATTGCTATAATATTGCCATTTACCATTATATATGGCAGGTGTAATATACCAGTATCTTAGGTGGTATTCTCCCAGATCAGAGACCCCATACCTAGTAAATTTATCATTGGGAACTTGAACTACATATTTTAACTCTATGGTATAAGATTCATTTGGTTTTATGGGCGTTATAGGGATTACTTTGATAACATCTGGTTGGTCTTTAAGTCTGTTGAAGCTTAATTCTTGACCATTTTGCGTCATTGCTGTGATGGCTGTATAACCACGATCCTCACTTTTAGCAAAATGGAAAACCGTTTTATATTCCTCAGCAAACCTTTTAGCTAAAGGTGTGGTCTTGCTGCTAAAACTTTGAATCCAGTCATTAAGATAAATTTCTGTCAAAACATCATTCGATGTGTTTATATACGTAATGGTTTGCTCAATTTTGATTTGTTTGTTTTCTGTATCAAAATCGGCTTTTATATCCATACGGTTTTGACCCCAAATGATGGTGTTAAAAAGGCAAAAGACAACAACTAACCGAAGTCTTAAGGAGAATCTGAATAAATTCAACTTTGGCAATGGAATGTTAATAGCAATTATTTTAAGGAAATATAGTCTATTTTGTATTAAAAATTTACAAGTTTCTGTTAAAGTAAAAGACTAGAAGTTTGGACTTAATCCAAATTGGTTATAGAATTCGTCTAGAATATTTACAACTTCATCTGCCGTGTCAACTAGGTGTATAAGATCAAGGTCTTTGGGACTGATATTTTTTTCATTTATCAAAGTATTTTTAATCCAATCCATAAGGCCTTCCCAAAAATCTGTTCCAACTAATATAATTGGGAAACGCTCAATTTTATTGGTTTGAATGAGTGTTATAGCCTCAAATAGTTCGTCTAATGTTCCAAAACCACCTGGCATTACAACAAAACCTTGAGAGTACTTGACGAACATAACTTTTCTCACAAAGAAATAATCAAAGTCCAAACTTTTATCAGAGTCGATGTAAGGATTATCGTGTTGTTCAAACGGAAGTTCAATATTCAGTCCAACAGAAGTTCCACCAGCAATATGAGCACCCTTGTTTCCTGCTTCCATAATACCAGGGCCGCCACCTGTAATTACACCGTAACCTTTATGAACGATTTTTTTAGCAACTTCTTCGGCTAGTTTATAGTATTTATGGTTGGGCTTGGTTCTAGCTGATCCAAAAATAGAAACACATGGTCCTATTCTGCTTAGTTTTTCATAACCATTTACAAATTCTCCCATAATTTTAAAAATGGCCCAAGAATCATTGGTTTTTATTTCATTCCAGCTTTTATGGTGTCGTTCTTTTCTCATATTTGTGATTAATAAGCTTGTCTAAAACCAACAAATTTAAAGGAATTAAATGATTTCATACAATTAAATCAACTATTTGCTTCTTGTTTAGAATCATAAAAAAAGCCTGACAAAAATGCCAGACTTTTTATTATTTTGAATTCTTAATTTGTTACAGAGGTTTGCGTCCTGAAATGATATTATACAAAATAACAATAACGGCAATCACAATTAAAACGTGAATTAAACTGCTTGTTCCCAATCCAGGAATAATACCTAGCATACCAAGTAACCAGGCGATAATACAGATTACGGCAACTAACCATAGTAAACTTTTCATAATTATTGATTTTTAGTGTTATGAATCTAATGTAGTAAATAATTAAGTAGTATTGTTAATTATCGCTAGTTATTAACTTAAAGTTATAATGAATTAATAAAAAATTAAGAGTTTAGTTCCTTTTTTAGAAATTTAGCCGTGTAGCTTTTTGTGTTCTTTGTCAAAGCTTCAGGTGTTCCTATTCCAACAACCTTTCCACCTTTTTTTCCTCCTTCATAGCCAATATCGATAAGGTGGTCACACATTTTGATAACATCCATATTGTGCTCTATGATCAGAACAGTATTGCCCTTATTAACTAATTTATTAAGGACCAACATGAGCACACGAATATCCTCAAAATGCAATCCTGTTGTGGGTTCATCTAAAATATAAAACGTATTACCAGTATCTCTTTTACTCAATTCAGTGGCAAGTTTGATTCGCTGTGCTTCACCGCCAGACAAAGTAGTGCTTTGCTGACCTAGAGTGATATAGCCCAAACCTACATCTTGAATGGTTTTTAATTTTTTATAGATTTTCGGAATGTGTTCAAAGAATTCTACCCCTTCATTGATGGTCATTTCCAACACATCACTAATGGATTTTCCTTTATATCTTATTTCTAGGGTTTCCCTATTGAATCGTTTTCCTTGGCACGTTTCGCATTCCACGTAAACATCCGGGAGGAAATTCATCTCAATAACTCTCAATCCGCCTCCTTGGCAAGTTTCACATCGGCCTCCTTTGACATTAAAGCTAAATCTTCCAGGTTTATATCCGCGTATCATGGCTTCCGGAATTTTAGCGAATAAACTTCTTATTTCACTAAATACGCCCGTGTAAGTGGCTGGATTGCTTCTAGGAGTCCTTCCTATAGGTGATTGATTGATGTCGATTACTTTATCTATGTGTTCTAATCCCTTAATGTTTTTATAAGGCATAGGTTTTTTAACACCATTAAAATAATGGGCATTCATTATAGGGTAGAGGGTTTCATTTATTAAAGTAGATTTCCCGCTACCGGATACCCCGGTTATTCCTATCATTTTACCCAATGGAAATTCTACGGTAATATCTTTAAGATTGTTACCGGTGCATCCCTCTAAAAGGATTGTTTTACCATTTCCTGCTCGACGTTCTTTGGGTACTTCAATCTGTTTGGTGCCGTTTAAGTAGTCGGCTGTTAATGTGTGGTGTGTTTTGAGTTCCTCGGGGTTACCTTCGCTGATAATTTCTCCACCATGTTTTCCAGCTTTTGGTCCAATATCTATAACATAATCAGCGCGTTCTATCATGTCTTTATCATGCTCAACCACGATTACCGAATTTCCAACATCTCTTAAAGATACCAATGAATTGATAAGCTTTTCATTGTCTCTTTGGTGCAAACCAATACTTGGTTCATCAAGAATATAAAGTACACCAACTAATTGGGAACCAATTTGTGTGGCGAGCCTGATTCTTTGAGCTTCCCCTCCTGAAAGGGACTTAGAGCTTCTGTCAAGTGATAGATATTCTAATCCGACGTCCACTAAAAATCGTAACCTTGTTTTTATTTCTTTAATGATTTCTTCGGAAATTTTCCATTGTTTGCCACTCAGATGTTTTGGTAGGTCTTCAAACCAGTCTGACAAATCAATGATATCTTTATGGGCTAATTCGGCAATATTTAATTCGTTGACCTTAAAGTAAAGTGATTCTTTTCTTAATCTGCTGCCGCCGCATTCCTGACAAGGAACCTTGTCCATAAATTCTTTGGCCCAACGTTTTAAGGAAGTGGAATCAGAATTATGGTATTGGTTTTCAATAAAATTCGCTACTCCTTCAAAATCAATATTGTAATTTCTAGTAACTCCAAGGGTTTTGCTCTCAACTGAAAATTTTTCATTCCCTCCATAAAGTATCATTTCCTTAGCTTCTTTAGGAATGCTTTGGTAAGGATCATTTAATGAAAATTGAAATCTTTGGGCAATGGTTTCCAATTGTTTAAATATCCAGCTATTTTTTTGAGGTCCGTGTGGTGCTAATGCACCTTGCTTTATGGATTGTGATGTATCAGGAATGATTTTTTGCTCATTAATTTGATACAGTTTTCCCAATCCATGGCATTTTGGACAAGCGCCTTTGGGTGAATTGAACGAGAAATTATTGGGCTCTGGATTTGGGTATGAGATACCCGTAGATGGACACATTAAATTCCGACTGAAATACCTAACTTCATCTGTGTCTTGGTCTATTACCATAAGCACGTCCTCACCATGATACATGGCTGTATTGATGGTTTCAGAAAGGCGTTTATCATTGTCAATGGAGTCGTCAATTTTAAGACGATCAATTACAATTTCAATATCGTGAGTTTTATAACGATCTAATTTCATTCCTTTAATTAAATCGCGTATCTCACCATCGGTTCTCACTTTTACAAATCCTTGTTTGGCAATTTGTTCAAAAAGTTCCCGATAATGCCCTTTTCGAGAACGAATAACAGGGGCCAAAATGTTGATGCGCTTACCCTTGAAATTTTCAATAATCAGTTCCTTAATCTGGTCATCGTTATAGCTAACCATTTTTTCACCAGTATTATAACTGTAAGCGTCACTGGCACGTGCGTAAAGTAACCTGAGAAAGTCATAAATTTCAGTGATGGTGCCTACCGTAGAACGTGGCGATCTGCTAGTAGTTTTTTGTTCAATAGCAATAACTGGAGAAAGCCCATCAATTTTATCAACATCTGGCCGTTCCAACCCACCTAAAAATTGGCGCGCATAGGCTGAAAATGTCTCAATGTAACGACGCTGCCCTTCAGCATAAATGGTGTCAAAAGCCAATGAAGATTTACCACTGCCTGAAAGGCCAGTGATAACAACCAATTTATCCCTAGGAATGGTTACATCAATATTTTTAAGATTATGGACTCTGGCGCCCTTAACTTCTATGTGTTCTTCAAATTGGCTCATAAAAATGCAAAGACACAAAGGTACTTAATTTGCGTTGAAAATAGAAGGGCATTTCATCATATGAAATTATCGTATGTTTGCGGCTAATTTTTAAAAACTAACTATGAAAAACCTACTGTTCATTACTTTTTTATTTTTCCAAATCAGCCTGTTTTCTCAAATAAAATTTGAAAATGGCTACTATATTACCAATTCAGGAAGCAGAGTTGATTGTCTCATAAAAAATAAAGACTGGAAAGGGAATCCCAATACTATTTTGATTAAAAAGGATCTGTCATCCCAAGTAGAATCGTTGACCATTTCTGATATAAAGGAATTTGGTGTTATTGGGAAATCTCAATATGTAAGAAGACAAGTGCAAATAGATGTTTCAAGTGATCATTTGGACAATTTAAGTTTACAAAGGGAACCTAAATTTGAAACAAAGAATCTATTTCTTAAAACCTTAGTTAGTGGTAAGGCACATTTGTTTCAATTCACCGAAAAGGATGGGCTTTCAAAATATTTTTTTAGTCTCGATGGAGGTGAAACTACGCAATTGATTTACAAACGATATGTAAACGAGAAACGAGAAATTTTCTACAATAAAGATTTTAGAGAACAAATTTATTCCCAATTAACATGTGGTTCCAAGATGTTGGAAATGGTAAGAAGTGTAGAATATAATTCAAAAGACTTAACTCAGGTGTTTATAGGCTATAATACTTGCGAAAATGTGGATTATAATGTTTTTAAGAATAATAATAAGGCTCAATTTCACCTTTCATTAAGACCTGGTCTGAATTTCTATTCCATGGAGGTAACGACTCCGAATGAAGTTGTCTTTGGATATATAGATTTTGGAATGCAAACAGCTCTCAGGGTAGGGGCTGAACTAGAATTGGTTCTTCCTTTTAATAAAAATAAATGGGCCGTTATATTAGAGCCTGTTTATGCTTCCTTCAAATCAGATGCAGTAGGGCCTTTAGGTTTATATGGTTATTATGTTAGCGTAAATTATCAATATGTGGATATTAATTTTGGTGTTAGACATAAATTCTATTTGGCTAATGATGCCCTCATTTTTGCCAACTTTACCTATGGATATGTAAAAGAGTTAGGTGATGCGAAAATAGATTTTGATAAAAGAACTGACATTGAATTAAGTCAGTTGGGGAACTTTAAATTTGGTTTGGGATGTAAATTTTTAAATAAATTTTCGGGCGAGATTCAATATGCTTTCAAAGGACAAGTGGCCTCTGATTATTCTAATTGGGGGGCAGATTACCAAGGTTATTCCATCATTTTAGGATATACCATTTTTTAAATATTTGTAACACTTAAAAAAAAAGCCTCTGATTTCTCAGAGGCTTTTTAGGTTTATAATGAAGTTAGTTTAAGAGTTTCCTTTATTAACGCTTGAGGGTAAAATGCTCTTTCAAGATCTTTGTTTCCCCGTTGCTTTCTCCCGGTTCGGTGTACTCGACCGTGAACCAGTAGTCGCTCGATGGCATCAGCTCCCCGTTGTAGGTACCGTCCCATCCCTCGCCAGTGGGGCTCAATTGCTTGAGCAGCTTTCCATAGCGGTCAAATATATAAATTTTAG
>NZ_JAJJNF010000011.1:0-59236 GCF_021245805.1 Mangrovimonas futianensis | reverse complement strand
ATACCGAAATACTCATTTTCAACAGATACGGAAAACTAATTACAAAAATTGATCCTCTGGGAATGGGATGGGATGGTACCCTGAACGGGGAACCTCTACCAACAGATGATTACTGGTTCTTTATTACTCTACAGGATGGACGTATTTTTAAAAGCCACTTTACTCTTAAAAGATAAATGAAAAATCTTTAGTACATTTATTTGAAACTTTTCTCATGAAATTTCCGTGGCTTAAAACAATAAGCTTCTTCCTTTTAACAAACTTGATTTACTGTCAGGAAATTTCCCTTTTCCAACAATTCAATGGTCATTATGATTATTTGGCAATTGGAAACACATTAAACGAAGCTGAAAACAATGGGAATTCCTTTTGCGAAATACTACCACAGTCAAGCGCTAATTTAAACTTAGAGGATAACTCTAATATAGTAGCTGCTTATTTATATTGGGCGGGATCTGGATCTGGGGATTTGGATATCACCTTGAATGATACAGATTTTACTGCTACAGAAACATATACCGTGGATTATGAAGATGCTATCAATGGTACCTTGACCTATTTTTCTTGTTTTGCAGATATAACGGAATTTATACTTGAGAACGGAAATATAGATTACACATTATCCAATTTAGATCTTTCTGAAGTGCTAGAATCTAATCCTGGGTATTGTGCTAATAGAACCAATTTTGCAGGATGGTCCATATATGTAGTATTTGAAGATGAAACACTTCCTTTAAACCAAATAAATCTTTTTCAAGGTTTGGAAATTATAAATAGGAATGTGCAAGAAAAAACTATTTATCTCGAAGATGTTAACATTTTAGACAACGAAGGAGCTAAAATTGGTTTCTTGGCTTGGGAAGGAGACACCGCACTTAATTACGGAGAATCACTTTTCTTAAATGGAAACCTCTTGTCCAATCCTCCATTAAATCCAAGTAATAATGCTTTTAATGGCACTAATTCGTTCAACAATTCTTCCGAACTTTATAATTGTGATATCGATTTTTATAACATTCAAAATTATATCAATATCGGAGATACTACCGTAGAAATAACACTTACCACCGGTGATTACAATGAAAATGGCAACTTTGCTGCAGACCTCATCATATTGAATAACATAATTACTGTTTTAAATAGTCAACTTCCGGATGCCACAACAGATATAACAGAGGCTCAAGTTCTTTGCGGCAACCAGCAGATAGCCCTGAACTTCTATATAAATAATTTCAACGCCACCGATTATTTGCCCGCAAACACTCCGGTATCTATTTATGCTGACAACACCCTTTTAGATACGGTGTATACAAATGATGACATTGAAATTGGTGAATCAGAATATTTTGAGTTACTGATTGATTTGCCCTCAAACTTCGAAAATTATGTTACCATCACTGTGATGGCCGATGATATTGGCGATGGTACTGGAATAGTTACAGAACTCAACGAAACCAATAATTTCGATTTGGTTGGTCTAGAAATTTCACCTTTTGAAATTCTTGAACTAGACCCCATGAAGGGATGTGATTTAGGTTTTAATAAAGCCTTTTTCAATTTAGTAGCGCATATTCAAGACCTCCCTAATTATTCAGAATCTGAATTTTTCACATCATTAGATGACCTGTTTTTAGGTGATTTTGAGATTATTGACCCGGAAAATTATCAAAATAACTTAGATCCAGAACCTATTTTTGTTAAAATCCCTAGCGACTCTTGCTTCAATATTTACACCTTCGATTTAACAACTGAAAACTGCCCACCTTATATTCCTGAAGTCTTCACACCTAATGGGGATGGGTTTAATGACTGGTTCAACATCCAAGGTCTCTACAACATCTTTGAAAATCATAACCTGCTGATTTACAATAGATATGGCACCTTGATTTTTGAAGGTAATAACCAGACCAAGTGGTTTGGAGAGGCAAACAAAGGCCTCAATAACCTTCATAAACCCCTTCCAACAGGCACCTATTTTTATATTTTAAACCTTAATGACCCCGCCTTTGACATCCTAACAGGTTGGGTTTACTTGACTAGATAATCGTATAAAAAAATGCATTTCGTCGTATTTTTTTGCATTTAATCTATTTTTATCTATATTTGTACCTGATTAATCCCAAATCTTGGTCGCAAGACCAATCATAAACAACTGAACTAATGAAAAAGTGCTACCTACTTATGGTATTGGTTGGTATACTGGCTTTTAGTGCCCAATCCCAACAAATTTCAACCAATTCTAATATTAGTATTCAAACCTTAGTTGAAGAATACTTGGTACAAGGTTGTGTAGAGATTTCTAACGTCCAATCAAATGCTAATGGTGCTCCTATGGGTATCGATAGTTACGGTTATTTTGAACAAGCAAGTTCAAATTTCCCTTTTCAAAACGGTTTGATTCTTTCTACTGGCTCTATCACATCCTCGGGAAATGTTGCCAATGGCAATACTTTAAATGAAGGGGAACCTGAATGGGGTCCAGACTCTGACCTGGAAAATGCCTTGGGAATTAACAATACCTTTAATGCTACTTCTGTAGAATTTGATTTTGTTTCGGTTTCTAACTTAGTACAATTCAATTACATCTTGGCTTCTGAGGAGTACTACGCTAACTACCCTTGCGAATATTCCGATGGTTTTGCCTTTCTAATCAAGGAAGCTGGATCATCACAACCCTATACTAATATTGCATTAATTCCAGGAACCGATATCCCTGTGAATACCAGTACCATTCATGAAGAAATTGTAGGGTTTTGTCAGGCCGAAAATGAAGCATATTTTGATGGATATAATTTTGGTGACACCAACTTTAATGGAAGAACCGTTGTTATGACAGCAAGTGCCGCCATTCAACCCAACGTACAGTATCATATTAAATTGGTTATTGCAGATCAATCTGATGAAAATTATGATTCAGCAGTTTTCATTCAAGCTAATAGTTTTAATGCCAGTGTTGATTTGGGTGAAGATATTACAACCTGTGCCAATAGTACCAATCTAAATGCTGAAACAGACAATGATTTAGCTGTTTATAGCTGGTTTTATAATGGTCAGCTACTCCCTTCTGAAACAAGTCCCCAGATAACTGCAGTCAACTCGGGAAGCTATACTGTAAGCATATCCATGCCTATTAATAACACCTCTTGTGAAATTCAAGACACCATTGAAGTTATTTTAAATTCGGCACAAACGGCTGAAGGTATTCCAGATTATATATTATGTGATTCTGGAAATAACAATACGGCAAGTTTTGATTTATCAAATATGGACGATGAAGTTCTAGATGTTGTTTCTGGAACCAATTTCCAAATTGCCTATTTTTCCTCTCAATCAAATGCCCAAAACAATTCAAATACTATAACAGCTCCAATCACTAATACCTCAAACCCACAACCAATTTTTGTTAGAATTCAAGATTTAGATAATGGTTGTGTTTCTTATGCTAGTTTCAATTTAATAGTAAATGACATTCCAGAAATCAACACACCAGAGGAGATTGATATTTGCGACAATGGTAGTGCGGATGGTTTTGCAGAAATAGACTTTGCAGAAACTACGGAGGCCATAAGTGAAGGAAATGAAAACTATATAGTTACGTATCATACAACGCAGAATGAAGCAGAAAGTGGCGCAAACCCTATTCCACTTCCCTATGTCAATACTAATACATCTGAACAAATTTTTGTAAGAGTTGAAGATTCAGAGACAGGGTGCTACACTACCAGCAGCTTTATTATTAATATACTAGATGCTCCTGGAATTAACACCCAAACCCAAACCATAAACGCCTGTGAACAAGACGGAGATGGTTTTGAAACATTTGACTTAACATCTGTTTTGGATAATGTATTAGCCGGATTATCTGGCATGATAGTTAGTTACCATGAAACTATGGAGGATGCCCAAACAGGGAACAACCCTATAGACAACCCAGAATCATATGATAATACAGTTGCTGATTCTCAAATGGTATATATCTGTGTTGTAAATCCAGAAACCGGTTGTGCCTCTTACGCCCCAATTAATATTATGGCCAATGCCTTAAATGAAGGATCAAATGTTACCAATCAATTTGCATGTGACGACGCATCAAATGATGGAATTGAAGATTTTGATCTCGAAGAGATTGCAGAAAGCATGATAAATGGTATGGGAGGCATCATAGTAACTTATTACGAAACAGAAAACGATCAAAATAACTTTGAAAATGCCATTGATCAGTCAATTCCATACATTGTTGATGATAGCCCACATACCTTGTATGTAACCTTTCAAAAAGATGATTGCCTATATTACACTGATTTAAATTTAATTGTTGCACCAGGTGTCTTTTTGGAACCTTTAGAACCTGTTACATACTGTGATAATGATGAAGATGGATTTACCTCTATTCACCTATCAGATTTTAATGGATTTGTTAATCAAGGCATTCCAAATGCCCAGGTCAGATACTTTTTAACTGAGATAGATGCCGAAAACAATGAAAATCAATTACCATCTAATTATACGAACACAACAAACCCTTTCAATGTATTTGTAAGAGTCACTAACTCTAACTCCAAATGCTATGATGTACAACCACTTGAAATTACCGTTCTAGCTGCTCCGAGTATAAATCAACCCAGTGACATAATCATTTGTGATGATGATTATGACGGATATTATCAAGTTGACCTAGAAAGCAAAATATCAGAAATAGTTGGAAATGATAGTGACGTGTCCATTTCATTTCATACGTCTCAAAGTAATGCCAATTCAAATACCAATGCTATTATTAATCCATCCAATTTCAATTCTAATACTCAAACCATTTATACGAGAGTGGAAAGTCTTGAAACTGGTTGTCATGCCCTAGCTATTTTTGATGTTATAGTAAATACGCAACCACAATTCCCTGCCATTTCAAATTATCAAAACTGTGAATCTGATGGTAATCAAACCGCTGATTTTTATTTTGTAAACAAGGACAGTGAGATTCTTAATGGACAAATTGGTAAAATTGCATATTATTTTGAGAGTGAAATTGATGCTCTAAACCGACAAAATGCAATTGACAAGAATACTGCATACAGCAATCTATCTAATCCTCAAACCATTTGGGTTCGTGTTGAAAACATAACCGACCAAGGTTGTTTTGGGGTATCCTCATTTACTATAGAGGTGGGCTCTTTACCACTTTTCAACTTACCTGAAGACAAATATTTATGTGATGATTATACAAATGATGGATCGGAGGTATTTGATTTGCAAGAAGTCATTAATGAAGTTTCGACAGGAATTTCAGACGACTTAACAATAACCTTTTACGATTCGATTGAAGATGCCGAAAATTCAGAGAATGAACTACCATTAGACTATTCCAATATTCAGAATCCACAGCAGATTTATGTAAAAATTGAAAATGGAAGTTACTGTTATGGTATTGCTGAATTTGGATTGAATGTTATTCAAGCTCCAGAAGTCAACATGCCATCTGATTTTGTGATTTGTGATATAGACCACGATGGAACAAGTATTTTTGATTTATCTGTGACCTTGGAAGAAATTTTAGAGGTAAGACAGGATGACTTGATTATTTCTTACCATGAAAGTGAAGAGGACTTAGAAGCAAACATTAATTCTATTCAAGATCCAGAAAACTATGAGAACCTATCAAATCCACAAACTATTTATATCAGGGTAACAAACCCTACTACCTCTTGTTTTGTAACTGTTCCTGTTAACCTTATTGTGGATGCTCCTCCTGTAATTAACACTTTCACAGAAGAAATATGTCACAATTCTACAACAAGTTACTATTTACCCAATGCTTTTGATTCTTTAGTGGAAGAACCAGAAAACGTAACTTTTATTTTTTACACATCTCAAGCAGATGCAGAGGCCGACGCGAATCCGTTAGGAGATACCTTTAACTACACTTCCAACAATTCTGTTATTTATGTAAGAGCTATAAGTAGTCTGTCAGGATGTTACTCTATTGGTTCGTTCAACCTAAACGTCAATCCCCTACCGAATGCTAATCAACCAAATGATTTGGTAAGCTGTGATGATGATTCTGACGGAATGTTGGTTTTTGATTTAAGCCAACAAAACAATACTATATTAGGAAATCAAGGAAGCGAAGATTTTACAATTACCTATTATGAAATTCTTCAAGAAGCTGCAGCTGGAGACAATCCTATTTCAAATTTAAATTATTTAGCTTTTGATGGACAAACCATATTTGCTAGAGTAACCAATAATCTAACCGGCTGTTTTAGCATCACTAGTTTTAACTGCATTGTCAATAGAATTCCTTTGGTTGATATCCCAGACCAGACCATCTGTTTGAATAGTGAAGAGCCTTTAGTAGTTTCAGCTTTTACTGGCTACAACAATGATAGTTACTTATGGTCTACCAATCAAATAGGACCAGAAATTCAAATAAACCAAATTGGTGAATATTCTGTTACGGTTACTACTGAAAATGGGTGTTCTACAACGACTACCTTCCAGGTTATGGAATCAGAACAAGCCAGTATTGATTTCACAGAAACCATCGACTTTTCCAATCCGAGTAATATTACGGTTACCATTAGCGGAATTGGAAATTATTTATACACTTTAGATGGTGGTACACCTCAGGAATCTAATGTGTTCTACCACGTTTCATGGGGTCTTCACACCATCGAAATTATAGACTTAAATGGATGTGCCTCCGCTTTCAAAGAAATCATGGTAATCAATGCGCCCACCTTCTTTACTCCAAATAACGACGGTGACAATGACTTATGGCAAATAGCCGGAATAGAGCAGCTTGAAGGCACTATGGTTTATATCTTTGATCGCTACGGAAAACTTTTACAAACCATGAATTCTAGTTCAAAAGGTTGGGATGGAACCTACAATGGTCACAACATGCCTTCTGATGATTATTGGTTCTTAGCTCAAGTGAAAAAAGGAGAAAAACAGTTTGAAGTAAGGAATCATTTTACCCTAAAAAGATAATGACTTAGCAAAGAAAAATCACTTTTTATCAAATATAATCTACAAATCCCCCTAATCGGGGATTTTTTTGTTACATTTAAATTTCTCATTTTCAAAAAAATTAAAATTGCTACAATAAAATGAGCAAACCATCTATTTGTTTTTTAGTTGTTTTGCTAGGTATATTTTTTAACATACATGCTCAGCAAATCACGACTTCAACGGCCACTTTAGAAACCTTAATTCAACAGAATTTAGGCCAAGGTTGTGTGGAGATTTCTAATATTTCAAGTGATGTCAATGGGCAAAACATCAACATAAATTCTTACGGATATTTTGAAAAGGCCACTTCAAACTTTCCTTTTCAAGATGGAATTATATTATCAACCGGAACCATTCAATCGGCTGGAAACACATTCATAGGTACACACCTAAACGAAGGTGATGATTCATGGGGTACAGACCCCGATTTGGAAAACGCATTAGGTATCGACAACACCTTAAATGCAACTTCTATTGAGTTTGATTTTGTCACCATAGCCAACGTCATTCAATTTCGTTACATTTTGGCCTCCGAAGAATATTATGCAAATTTTCCTTGTAATTACTCAGATGGGTTTGCGTTGCTGATTAAAGAGGCTGGAAATACCGACCCTTATTCCAATATAGCCGTAATTCCAGACACTTCTATCCCAGTAAACACAAATACAATTCACTCGGAAATAGTTGAGTTTTGTCCAGAAGAAAATGTAGAATATTTTGCTGGATTCAATATGGGAGATACCAATTTTAATGGAAGAACGGTAGTCATGACTGCTACCGCATCCATAGAACCCAACGTTCAATACCATATTAAAATGGTTATTGCTGATCAAACAGATGAAAACTATGACTCAGCAGTATTTATCGAAGGAAACAGTTTTAACCCCACAGTTAATTTGGGCCCTGACATCAATACCTGTGGTGAATCCTACATTCTAAATGCTGACATAAACAATCCCAACGCTTCCTACCAATGGTTTTTAAATGGTGTACCCATCAGCGGAGAAACAAATGAAACTTTGACCGTGACACAGTCGGGCGTTTACAAAGTCGAAATTTCCTTTCAAATAAGCAATACAAGTTGTACCATTGAAGACCAGGCAGAAATTATTCTTAATTCCGAACAAACTTCCGAACCGATTTCTAATTATTCATTATGCGACGATCCATCACAAGATGGATTAGAATTGTTTGATCTCAACATAAAGAATAATGAAGTTCTAAGTTCTGTACCTCCTTCTAGTTACAATATAAGCTACCATTTAAGTATGGAAGAGGCTCAGAGTGGAAGTAATCCCTTATCGTCCCCCTACCAAAATACAAGTAATCCCCAAACGATATATATACGAATTCTAGATACAGAAAATGGTTGTCTGGCCTATTCCAGTTTTGACCTTATTGTCAACCAGCTACCAGAATATTCTGAACCTGAGCCCGTAACAGTGTGTTCTGGGCCAGAATCCAATGGCTTCGCAGAGATAGATCTAGGACCTATTTCTGATGAAATATCTCAAGGAAATCCTGATGTCTACATCAGCTACCATTACAATCAAGAAGATGCCACTCTGGGGAACAATCCAATTTTTTCTTATGTAAACACCAATCCCGAAAACACACTTTACATTAGAATTTATGATGCTGAAACAGGATGTTTTGTAACAACTACCATAGACATTACTGTAATACCGAATCCGGACGTGGACACTTCTGAGCCCTTTTGGATAAATGCTTGTGAAGAAGATCAAGATGGTTTTGATATCTTTGATTTAACCTCCATTATCGATGATGTTTTAGAAGGCTTAACAGGTGTTTCGGTTAGCTTCTATGAAAGTTATGAAAATGCAGAAACGGGAAGTAATCCGATTGCCAATGAATCAAATTATCAAAATGTGGTTCAAGAACTTCAAACGGTTTATATTAGGATTGTAGATGATGAAACCGGCTGTTTTACTATTGTTCCCTTAACATTATTTGCAGACCTTATTAATACGGAATTTTCAAATTCTTCGTTTTATTTTTGTGATGATAGTAGTAACGACGGAATTCAAGAAATAGACTTAACGGAAATTACCGACCAACTTATTGGTGTTTATTCTGAATCTTTTGAGGTGATATATTATGAGTCATTCGAAAATCAAGTGGACGAAATTAACGCCATTCCCCAAAATGTCCCTTATACAATTACTGAAAGTCCAACAACATTATATTTAACCATTTTTGGGGAGGATTGTGAACGATTAATTTCAGTAAATGTTTTTCTCAGTCCGCCCATTGAATTGGATGAAGTAGAACCCATCCTTTATTGTGATGATTATATTAACGATGGATATACATCCATTGACCTAGAAAGTATCATACCACTGATTGTTGGAGATATTAGCCAATCTTCTGTACAATTCTTTTTAACCGAAGAAGATGCCACCAATGTTGAAAATTTGCTTCCGCCCATTTTCTTTAATGTAGCAAACCCACAAATCATTTGGGCTAAAGTTATTGACCTTTCTACCAACTGCTATGATATAGTACCCTTTGAAATTGAAATTATTGGTGTTCCTGATGTCAATGTTCCAAGTGACATTATAGAATGTGACGATGATGATGATGGTTATTTTACGGTCAATTTAGAAACTAAAATCCCAGAAATTATCGATGACACCACTGGATTAACCTTTACTTTTTTCACCGATTTTGAGGACGCTGTTGCAAATATAAATCCCGTTCCTGACCCAACTAATGTGACAACGGCAACCCAACAACTTCATGTGAGAATAGAAAATGAAGGCACAGGTTGTTATACTTTTGTTTCATTTTATGCTTACATCAATACCCTACCAGTTTTTCCTGAAGGTGGAATTTCAGATTTCATCAATTGTCAGGCAAATTTTAGTGATGTTGGTGATTTTTATTTATATGAAAAGGATGAGGAAATTTTGAATGGGCAAACCGGTAAACAAGTGCTTTATTTTGAAACTGAAAATGACGCCATCAATAGAGTCAATATCATTGATAAATATAGTACATATCAAAATACAACTAACCCACAAGTTCTTTTTTGTAGAGTAGAAAACTTGACTGATCAGGGATGTTTTGGAGTATCTTCATTTAATTTAAATGTTGGAGTGGAGCCTGACTACAATGAACCGTTAGATTTATTTTTATGTGATGACATGTCTAATGATGGTGTTATTGCGGTGGACCTCAATACCAAAATAGATGAAATCTCTCAGGGAATTAATGATAATCTTGAAATTAGTTTCCACTTTTCAGGATATGACGCTACCAATAACGTTTCCCCCATCACAAATTTAGATTTCACTAACACCTCAAATCCACAAGAAATTTTTGTAAGAATAGCAAATGGTACTTTTTGTAATGCTATCACAAGTTTTGATATCAACGTTATTCCGGTACCTGAAGTTAACTTTCCTTCAGACATTGAGTTTTGCGATGATGATGGATATGCTACCCATGATCTTACCGTTGCCGAATTGGAAATCTTGGATGTCAGGCAAGATGACATTGTCATCTCATATCATGAAACGATGGAAGATGTCGAAAATGACGTCGTTAGTATTCCAAACCCAGAAAGCTACACCAACATTACCAATCCACAAACCGTTTACGTTAAAATCAATAATACGGTTTCCAATTGCTACGCTGTAGTGCCCATAAACATTAATTTGAACCTTCCCCCTGAAATAAACGAGTTTGAAGAATATCCTTTATGCCAAGGTAACAGTTCTGCTTTTGACCTGAACCTCATCAACACTATTATTGTTGATGACCCCAATGGGTTGGGTATTACATATCATTCAAATGGAGCGGATGCAGATGCCAATATTAATCCATTAGACACCAATTACACAATCATATCCAATAGCGACACAATTTTCATTAGAATTGAAAATTTGGAAACTGGGTGCTATACGGTTTACCCATTCCATTTGGTTACCTATCCAAACCCTAATATCAATCAACCAAATAACCTAGAGTCATGTGATGATGATTTTGATGGCCTGTTAACTTTCGACCTATCTCAGCAAACCACCCAGGTATTGGGAAGTTTGAATCCACAGAATTATACCACTGGTTATTATGAAACACTTCAGAATGCCATTAATGGTAATAATGAAATTTTGGATTTGAATTACAATGCCTTTGACGGACAAACCATATTTATACGGGTGGAGAATAATGAAACAAGCTGTTTCAGCATCACGACCTTTCAGCTTTTTGTCCATCGAATTCCATTGGTTGAAATCCCAGATTCAACCATATGTTTAAATGCTGAAAACTTGGTAGTTTCGGCAGAAACTGGTTTCGACACCGACACCTATATTTGGTCCAATAGTCAAACCACTCCTCAAACTCAAATAATCTATCCAGGAACCTATTCTGTTACGGTTACAACTATTGATGGTTGCTCCACAACCACATCATTTGAAGTCATTGAATCAGAAACGGCCACCATAGAATTCACCGAGTCTGTAGACTTTGCAGATCCGAATAATGTCACGGTAACCGTGAATGGTATTGGGGAATATTTATATGCTATTGATGGTGGAACACCACAAGAATCAAACGTGTTTTATAATGTGTCTTGGGGCCTTCACACCATAGAAGTGATTGACATTAATGGATGTGCCTCAGCCATCAAAGAAATTGTTGTTATAGATTATCCGCTTTATTTTACACCCAATAATGATGGGGACAATGACACCTGGCATATTGCAGGTGTTGACCAACTTGTGGGTACCATCATTTATATTTTTGATAGATACGGAAAATTATTAACTGCTTTGACCCACGATTCTCCAGGTTGGGATGGCACCTATAATGGAGAAAATATGCCAGCTACCGATTACTGGTTTGTTGCCAAGGTGGTGAAAGGTCAAAGAGCGTTTGACGTAAAGAGCCATTTCACCTTAAAACGCTAAGGTTTAACAGATTTTTATACCTGTTTGGCTATTAATTATGGCTATCTTTGCCCCATAATTTTCCCTAATGAAGAACTACTTTTTAGCATTCTTTATTTTTTTTTCCATAAAGAGCTTGTCACAAAATGTAACTGTGGATAGCCAAACCTATACCCCACAACAACTCATTGAAAATATTCTTATCAATAGTGATTGTATTACTGATATTGTAGTAACCAATGTGGTAGGTGGTAATTTTGGAGGTTCCGATCAAAGTTATGGTTATTTTGAAGCCAACGGATCCAGTTTTCCATTTGATAGTGGTCTCGTTCTAAGTACTGGAAGGCTTCAAAATGTCCCAGGTCCCAATACCACCTTAAGTGACGATGATGCACCCAATTGGGGTGGAGATCAAGATTTGGAAAATATTTTGGACGAATCAAATACAACCAATGCCACCATTCTGGAATTTGATTTTGTTTCTGTAGCAGACCAAATAAAATTCAGATACATTTTTGCTTCAGAAGAATATCAAGAAGGTAATAGCAACACCTGTCAATATTCAGACCTATTCGGGTTTTTAATCAGACCAGCAGACCAACAACAATACACCAATATTGCTTTAGTCCCCAACACGCAAACGCCGGTTAAGGTTACTACAGTTCATTCTGGCATTCCAGGAGGATGTAACACAATCAATGAAGAATATTTTGGTAGTTGGAACGGTCCATCTGCACCTATAAACTTTAATGGACAAACAAGCATTTTGACGGCAGAAGCCAATGTCATCCCGAATCAAACGTATCATGTTAAGTTGGTGATCGCTGATGAACAAAACTACCGATATGACTCAGCAGTATTTTTAGAAGCGGGTAGCTTTCAACTTGGATCCGATTTAGGCCCCGATAGATTAATATCAACAGGCAATCCACTTTGCGAAGGCGAGTCATTAATCCTAAGCGTAGAACCATCCAACGGTGCTTCTTACTTGTGGTACAAAGAAGGAGACCCCATCCCTACTATCCCATGTCTTAATTGTACAGAATATGAAGTGACAGAAGCAGGAACATATCATGTTGAAGTTAACTTAGAAAACAATTGCATTTCCTATGGTGAAATTACTATTGAGTATTCTGAGAATCCCAACCCAACTAATGCAAACTTGGTTAATTGTGATTTCAACGGTGATGGATTGAGCACCTACAATTTACTCACTGCCGAAGAAATGGTGATCACAAACAATGACCAATTCATTTCGGGGTTTTACAATAGCCTGGAACAGGCACAAGAAGAGGATTCTCCTATAGAAAACATGACAAACTATAACAATTCGTCACTTTCCGAAGTGGTTTACGCAAGAGTCGAAAACACTTTTGGATGTTTTGCAATTGCTGAAATAACGTTGGATGTCTCTCAAAATGATTTGGATTTAGAGGCCCTCACACAATGTGATGAAAGTCCCAATGATGGCTTTGCCGATTTTAACTTAAGTGCTTACACAACTGAAATTCAAGCCCTTGCACCAAATGGTTCGCAAGTCTCCTATTTCTATTCACTGGAAGATGCCGAACTCAGTGTAAATTCATTGCCTTCGATCTATACCAACGAGCAAGCCTATTACCAAACCATTTATGTAAGGATTGATAACAACAGTATGTGTTACAGTATTGCTGAGTTGATATTACAGGTTTATGAGAACCCTGTTTTACCTCCCGACGAAGAAATAAAATATTGTACAAACTTTTATCCCGAAACCATAACACTTTCTGCCAATCCTAATAATGCCGCTCCACTTACCTATGAATGGACCTTAAATGGAATGCCTTTAGGTTTTGACACACCCAATATTGAAATCAATCAGGTAGGAACCTACAGTGTTTTGGCTACCAATCTTTACGGTTGTTCAGCCATCAGGAATTTTGATGTTCTAGCATCAGAACCAGCTCAAATTGAGAACATACAAACCACGGATGCTCCTAGCACCTTAACTGTCAACGTTACTGGTAATGGAGATTATTTATTTGGGTTGGATGGCGGCCAATTCCAGCTGTCTCATATTTTTTTCAACGTTCCAGCTGGATTTCATACCGTTCAAGTTCTAAACTTGGATGGCTGTGGCACGGTTACCGAAGAAGTGGCTATTCTGGGGTTCCCGAAATTTTTCACCCCCAATGGCGATGGTGAAAACGACACCTGGAATCCTTATGGTGTAAGTCCCGAATTTTATGGCATGACCATTCAAATATTTGACCGCTACGGAAAACTGTTAACAACACTTCTTGGGAACGATGCTGGTTGGAGTGGTTTCTATGAAAATCAATTAATGCCCAGTAATGATTATTGGTATAAAGCGACTTTACCAAATGGAAAAGTATATCTGGGACATTTTGCATTGATTCGATAATTCTATTACATTGAACCTATGAAATTTCAAGTCAAATCTGAATTTAAACCAACTGGAGATCAACCCCAAGCCATCAGGCAATTAACAGAGGGAATAGATTCTGATGAAAAATACCAAACCCTTTTGGGTGTGACTGGTTCTGGTAAAACATTTAGCATTGCCAATGTCGTAGAAAATGTTCAGAAACCTACCTTGGTTTTAGCTCATAACAAAACTTTGGCGGCCCAACTTTACTCAGAGTTTAAACAGTTTTTTCCAGATAATGCCGTTGAGTATTTTGTATCCTATTACGACTATTACCAACCAGAGGCTTACATTCCAGTTACGGGAACCTATATAGAAAAAGATTTATCTATAAATGAAGAAATAGAAAAGTTGAGACTGAGTACCACTTCGTCCTTACTTTCAGGAAGAAGAGATGTTTTGGTTGTCGCATCGGTATCTTGTTTATATGGTATCGGTAACCCTGTTGAATTTCAAAAAAACGTGATTACCATTGAACGTGATCAAGTCATTTCAAGAACCAAACTATTGCACCAACTTGTTCAAAGTCTGTACTCAAGAACTGAAGCCGAATTTAACAACGGAAATTTCAGAATAAAGGGAGACACGGTTGACGTCTTTCCCGGTTATGCTGATAATGCTTTCAGAATCCATTTTTTTGGAGATGAGATAGAAGATATTGAGGCCTTTGATGTGCAAACAAATCAGGTTATTGAACATTATGAAAGACTCAATATTTATCCAGCTAATATGTTTGTAACCTCTCCTGAAGTACTTCAAAATGCCATTAAGGACATACAGGATGACTTGGTAAAACAACACGATTATTTTAAGGATATTGGCAAACATCTTGAAGCCAAACGATTAAAGGAGCGAACCGAATTTGATTTGGAAATGATTCGGGAATTGGGATACTGTTCGGGAATTGAAAATTATTCTAGGTATCTAGATGGCAGAAAGCCAGGAACCAGACCTTTCTGTTTGTTGGATTATTTCCCCGATGATTATTTAATGGTTGTTGATGAAAGCCACGTGACGATTTCTCAAGTTCATGCCATGTACGGCGGTGACCGTAGCAGAAAGGAGAATTTGGTGGAATACGGTTTCAGACTTCCAGCAGCAATGGATAACCGTCCTTTGAAGTTTGAAGAATTTGAAGCTTTACAAAATCAGGTTATTTACGTAAGTGCTACGCCAGCAGATTATGAACTAAAAAAATCTGGAGGTATTTATGTGGAGCAAGTGATTAGACCCACTGGCTTATTGGATCCTATTATTGAAGTAAGACCTAGCTTAAACCAAATTGATGACCTAATTGAAGAGATCCAACAACGTGTTGAAAAAGATGAGCGAACATTGGTCACTACCCTGACAAAACGTATGGCCGAAGAACTTACCAAGTATCTAGCACGAATTCAAATACGGGTAAGGTATATTCACAGTGATGTAGACACCTTAGAGCGGGTCGAAATTATGCAAGATTTAAGGAAAGGGTTATTTGATGTTTTGGTTGGCGTCAACCTTTTAAGAGAGGGGCTTGACTTACCAGAGGTATCGTTAGTCGCCATTTTGGATGCTGATAAGGAGGGCTTTTTGAGATCAGAAAGATCCTTAACACAAACTGTTGGTCGTGCTGCAAGAAATATCAATGGTAAAGCCATTATGTATGCTGATAAAATTACCAATAGCATGCAACGAACTATTGACGAGACCAATTACAGACGCGAAAAACAAATAAATTACAATACCGCAAATAACATAACACCTACGCCTCTTAAAAAAGGTATCGACAGTGCCTTGGCCAAGTCTGGATTAAAGACATATCAATATGAAAGCGAAGTTGCCCAAGCAGCAGAACCGGAAAATGATTATTTATCCAAAAAAAATTTAGAAAAACTGGTACGTGAAAATAGAAAACACATGGAACATGCAGCCAAATCTTTAGACTTTTTGGAAGCCGCTAAATTCAGGGATAAAATAAAAGCTTATCAAGATCAACTGGATAAGCTCAAACAGGATTAATTGTATTGCACCTTGAAAATGTCTATAAGAACATCTGGCGGAACAATTTTGTTAGGGAAACTCTCCATTAAATATAGAACACGAGAGATACTTTCATGGCTTAAACCCATTCTCAAACCATAATTGTACAATCGTAAAATTTCCTTAGGGTCCTTTTCGTTGTCAATATTCATCAATAAAACCAACCTATGAAATTGCACAATACGTTCGCTATGCGAATTAAGATGGATATAATTAATAGGATTCTCTATTAGATAGTCAAAATCCTCACGGCAAATATCCAGTTGCTTCGCAATAGACAACAAAAAATTATACTCAATAGGTTTTAATTCCTGATCGCCTTTGGCAAACGAAATCATTTCAGATAAGAGGCTTAGTTTTTCTACCCGATTTATCATGTGAGGAATTGGATTAATTAGACTATGTAAAGATAAGGAGAAGCCCCATTTTATAATCGGCAAGAATTTGTAACTTGTCGAAAAATAATTGACATTTTATCGAATAATTTGAACTTTTGTCAATCGTAATCTTCTGAAAATCATGAGATTCAACTCTTTTCTCCTTTTTATATCTTTAAGTTTCTGCCTTTTAACCAATGCTCAAAATACTGATAATCAACAAATTGATTTATTAAAGATTTACTCACCAGAGCTCAAGGTTTCCAAAAAAATTTGGGTTTATATTCCAGAATCTTATCAAACCACTAAAAATGCATACCCTGTAATTTATATGCCAGAGGGTCAAAACCTTTTCAGCACTAAAAAAGGCAATAAGGAAGAATGGGCTATCGATAAAATTTTAGACTCACTTGATCATCCTCAAAGTATTATTATAGGAATTGAAAATGCTAAAAAGAAGCGGCTGGCAGAATTAACCCCTTTTAAAAATGATTCTTATGGCGGCGGAAATGGAGATGCCTATATTGATTTTATAAAAAACACGCTGAAGCCAAAAATTGATGCAACCTATAGAACTAAACCAAATGCGAAACATACGACTATTTGGGGATCAACTGTTGGTGGTTTGTTTTCCTTCTATGCTGTTATTAGAAATCCTGAAACCTTTGGAAATGCAGGTGTTTTTTCACCATCATTTTGGTTTAGTGAATCTATTTATGAATATGTACAAGAAATGGATATACCAGACACCTCAAGATTCTATTTTCTAGCAGGAACTAATAACAAAGAGGATTTAATAGCAAACCAAATACGAATGGTATCCCTCCTAGAAAGAAAAGGTGTTCATAAAAATAACATCCACAACAAAGTAGTTGAAGGTGGCATAAATGACAAAACGATGTGGAACCATCAATTTTTGGAAGCCTACCTTTGGCTCATGGCTTCTCAATTTGATTAATTTTTCAGGAGCACCAACCAGTACCAATCTTCGGGATTACCTACTCCGACACTTGGCGTATAAAGAAAGAATTTTACTGAAGATTCTGGATTGCTGTCCCTAAAATTCTTAACAAGATTTAGGTTATCAATATTTTCCCAAATAGAAGTATAGTCAATATCTTCTGGGTAATAGGCATATTCATCATACATAACTGGTTCCAACAAAGTTTCATCCGGAATGGAAACCGGCTGGGAAATGGTTTCAAATGAATTTGCAGACATCAAGCTTTCTGGAAATTGCATTTCTCCCAATCCCATCCAAATAATAGTCCCATCAAAAATCAATTCGTTCAAAGGTGTATAGTATAATTGAACACTTCCAAAATCACCAGGTGCATGATAATCAGAAGAAATAGCGAAGGTATCAGGTTGATCACCTCCAAAGGAAAAAACCATTCCTCCTTGAAATTGATTGGTCGTATAATCCACTTTGAGATAAGCCAATTTATTACCTTCAAAGTTATCTGGAGGGGTCACACAACAGTCATCACTATCATTACAGGATAATAAAAGAATACTTATTAAAATCAAAAATACGGAAGTTGGTTTCATAGATAATAGTTTTAATAATTAGATGCTTGAAGCATCAAAAGGTTGCGTTAAATATGAATAAAAAAAGCCTAGTTGTTGCTCATCTTTGATGGGATTCTCCAATTTTGGATGTTGTTTAGTATTTCGTTATTTTGGAAAAGGTTTTTTACTGAAACCACACGAATGGATTTGACCGGCATCGAGTAATCTAATAGAAATGAACTTATAAGATTAATGAATATCAGCAAGGTTATTCTACAATAAAAGGTTTATAGATAAATAAAAACCAAATGATTAAATGAAATACACTATCAAATCGTTAATTCTATTTTTTTATTTAAGCACAATTCAGTCTCAAAATATTGAGTGTATTGATGTCTATTATATAAAAAGAGATGTAAGTTTTACTATACAAATAAATTGTGAAAATATTAAAACTGATTTGTTTAAACATTATAGTTTTAATGACAAGATTATGAAAAACGAACTAACAAGAAATATTGATAGTTTTATAAAAAAATCAAGTGAAGTAAAAAACAATTTTGATGACCAAATAAAGTTTAACCTTAAAGTATTTTATTCAGACGAAACAACAGAAGAATTATGTATATCTGAATCCGGAGGTTTTCTTTTAAATAATTTATTTATCGGCTTTAATCTTGATTTAGCTGAAAAAATAAAAAATAGCGTAAACTATTACAGAAATTAACAAAAAAGCTCCCAAATTGGGAGCTTTTAAATCTATATCCTTTATTGACCATTAAGCCAATACTTCCTGAACCTTGTCTGCTGCTTCTTGGAATTGGGTTGCACTTAACACATCCAATCCTGAATTATCAATTAATTCTTTAGCAACATCGGCATTGGTACCTTGTAAACGAACAATAATTGGCACATTGATAGTTCCCATATTTTTATAAGCATCTATAACACCTTGTGCCACACGGTCACAACGTACAATACCTCCAAAAATATTAATCAAAATAGCCTTCACGTTCGGATCTTTCAAAATAATTTTGAAAGCAGCCTCTACTCTGGCAGCATCAGCTGTTCCTCCAACATCAAGGAAGTTAGCAGGCTCTCCACCAGCTTGCTTAATCAAGTCCATGGTTGCCATTGCTAGACCAGCTCCGTTCACCATACACCCAACGTTTCCGTCTAAGTCAACATAATTTAATCCGACTTCCTTAGCCTCTACTTCAATAGGATTTTCTTCACGTAAATCCCTAAGGTTTACATAATCCTTATGTCTGTAAAGCGCATTATCATCTATAGTTACTTTAGCATCAACAGCTAAAATTTTATCATCACTTGTTTTTAAAACTGGGTTGATTTCAAACAAAGAAGAATCTGATTTCACGTAAGCCGTGTAAAGCGCCGAAACGAACTTGGTCATTTCTTTAAAAGCATTTCCAGAAAGTCCTAAATTGAAAGCAATTCTTCTTGCTTGGAATGGTAACAATCCTACTGAAGGATCAATTTCTTCTGTAAATATCAAATGAGGCGTTTCTTCTGCAACCGTTTCAATATCCATACCACCTTCGGTTGAATACATAATCATATTCTTTCCTGTCGCACGATTTAAAAGTACTGACATATAGAATTCATTTGGTTCACTGTCACCAGGATAGTAAACATCCTCAGCAACCAAAACCTGATGTACTTTTTTACCTTCTGCAGAAGTTTGAGGTGTAATCAAGTTCATTCCGATGATTTGACCTGCTAATTCTTCAACTTCTTTAAGGTTTTTGGCCAATTTTACACCGCCACCTTTACCACGACCACCAGCATGGATTTGAGCTTTAATAACATGCCAACCTGTTCCTGTTTCTTCAGTTAACTGCTTAGCTGCTGCTACAGCTTCGTGAGCATTTTGAGCAACGATTCCTCTTTGAACTCGTACACCAAAACTGCTTAAAATTTCTTTTCCTTGATATTCGTGTAAATTCATCTTGTTTTGTCAAATTTAAAGTCAAACAAAAGTAAGTATCCTATGCCATTTTACCAATAATTTTTAAAGTTTGTATCAATGTGATAACATATCTTCAATAATTTATAGATACCTAACATTTTATTTATGCGAATCCAGATTACTTATGTAGTTTTGTAGTTTATTTATTTTTAATTTCAATATGAAAGCAAATACCTTATTACAAATTGCAAAAGACTTTGGAAGTCCCGTTTATGTTTATGATGCCGAAAAAATCATTTCCCAGTACAAACGCTTAACCTCTGCTTTTAATAAGGTCAAACATTTAAAAGTAAATTATGCCTGTAAAGCGCTTTCAAATATTTCTGTATTAAAATTATTGAAAAGTTTAGGTTCTGGTTTGGATACCGTTTCCATACAAGAAGTAAGACTCGGACTTGCAGCAGGATTTGAACCAAAAGAAATCATCTATACGCCTAACGGGGTCTCTTTGGAAGAAATAGAACAAGCCGCTAGTATGGGTGTTCAAATCAATATTGACAACCTTTCCATTTTGGAACAATTCGGAACCAAGTTCCCAGACACACCCGTTTGCATCAGAATCAACCCACATGTCATGGCAGGTGGAAACACCAATATTTCTGTTGGACATATTGATAGCAAATTTGGCATTTCTATTCACCAAATTCCTCACATCTTAAGAATTGTTGAAAATACCAAGATGAAAATCAATGGAATCCATATGCACACTGGTAGTGATATTTTGGATATTGATGTATTCCTTTATGCCAGTGAAATTTTGTTTGAAACGGCAAAACACTTCAAACAATTGGAATTTATGGACTTTGGGTCTGGTTTCAAGGTGCCTTACAAAGAGGGCGATATTGAAACCAACATTGAGGAATTTGGAAAAAAATTGACTAAAAGATTCAATGAGTTCTGTAAAGAGTATGGAAAAGACCTTACTCTGGCTTTTGAGCCCGGTAAGTTTTTGGTGAGTGAATGTGGCTACTTCTTAACCAAAGTAAATGTGGTTAAGCAAACTACCTCAACGGTTTTTGCGCAGATAGATTCTGGATTTAATCACCTAATAAGACCTATGCTTTATGGTTCGCAACATGAAATCGTAAACATTTCCAATCCTAATGGACGTGAACGGTTCTACAGTGTCGTTGGATATATATGCGAAACAGATACGTTTGCAAACAATAGACGAATCAATGAAATAACAGAAGGTGATATATTAGCATTTAAAAATGCTGGTGCCTATTGTTATTCCATGGCTTCAAACTACAACTCTAGATACCGTCCAGCTGAAGTTTTATGGACTAATAACGAAGCCAAATTGATAAGAAAAAGGGAAACCTTTGATGATATTATAAAAAATCAAATTGAAATAGATTTTTAATAGGGAAAGGCAGCTAAATTAGCTGCCTTTATTTTTTTTAAAATATTTTTTTGTACATTTAAGTATTCTCCCACAGAATAAACTTCTAGTATTCCCCATTTTTATCGGAATGCCCCTTCACTATTTTTAGTTATTTGGTTGCCCTAAATTGATTTAAGGACAAATAAATTCTTGCTCTGCAAGTACTATATATTTCTATTAATCAATTTAAAACCAAAACCAATGAAAAAATTAATGTATGTATTGTTTTTTGTGCCTATGCTCTTTTTGGCGCAAGAAAACAAAGGATTTATCCTTGATGCCACTGAAATTACAGTCAAATTAGGAGAAGAAGCCAGTTTTATTCAAGGTGTAAAAGCCTGGAAAGAATGCTACCTAGAAAAAAACGGAGAAGATAAATGGAATATGTGGCGAAGAATTCAAGGCGAGGGTTCTGTTTATATTATAACCGGTAGAATGGCAAATTGGGCTGAGTTTGATGCTCCACCAAAAGATGCCAATAAAGAATGTTACCATGTGGTTATGAATTTAATTATGCCGCATGTTGAAAAAATTAATTCATCAATTGCCAGAAGCATCCCGGATTGGGGTAGTTCAGAAGGTTTAGCCAATACTGGTTTAGTTTGGGTAACTTATTTTAAAGTGAACAACTCAAATGCTTTTGCTGAAGTGGTTAGCGATGTTGGAGCTGCCATGGTATCTCAAGGTGAAAATAGACCTGCCTATTGGTATCGCGTAATAGGTGGTGATCCTGAAGGCGCCGATTATTTTATCAGCAATCCTTATGAAAAATTCTCAGACCTAGATATGGACGAAGCCAGCGTTTGGGAAGTCTACGAAAAGGAACATGGCAAGAAAAAAATGTTGGAAACCAGAGACAAACTTCGTGGCTGTCTGGATGACGCTTGGTCTTATTTGTATAAAAGAATGGCAGATTTGTCCAACTAATCTAAGATTTATAAAACCTTTAGAATCCTAGGGTGTATTCCGTGGGATTCTATCTTTTATTTTGAAATTTCCAAACTGACAAACTATAAATTAAGCCCATTAAACCTCACAAAATTTGAATGGTGTGTTTTGAGCTTGAACAACAATCCAAATGAAATCTCATGATGCACAAATTGAGATAAACCAACTAAAAAAAAGGGGGGTTCTCACCGAAAATGCTGTTTTAAGATATTTAGTTTTCTCCGCTCTGTACGCTTGTGAAGGTATTCCAATAGGCGTTCTTTTTTATGCCATACCAGCTTGGTTGGCCATGAATGGAATTGCCGCAAGTGATATTGCCAGTTATGTTGCCATGGTTACGCTACCTTGGAGTTTTAAGCTAATTATGGCTCCTCTGATGGACCGCTACACTTGGTTACCCATGGGGAGGAAGCGGCCATGGATTATTTTTAGTCAAGCGTGTCTCTTTCTTGGATTTCTGGCGTTTGGAATGGTGAAAGACCCTTTAAATGAATTAGGACTGCTCATGACCCTTGGTTTCATTGTGTCTTTATTTGGTGCTATGCAAGACATTGGAATAGATGGAATGGCCGTTGATGTTATTCCTTTAAACCAACAAGCCAGAGCCAATGGCGTCATGTGGGGATCTCGAGTCATTGGGCAATCTTTAGCCTTACTAGGAGGAACCGCTCTCATTAATACTATCGGCTTTTCCAACGCTATCACTTTCATGTCCTTCATCATAATTTTGTTGATTATGGTGCCTTTATTCATTAGGGAGCGCCCTGGAGAAAAGTTATTTCCATGGACTTCTGGAAAACCCAACGAAACGGCAGTTCAGGCACAATCAACAAATTGGAAGGATCTACTTAAAAGCCTTTTCAAAGTAACTATTTTACCCTCCAGTTTCCTTTTAGCGATTAGCATGTTCATTATAGGAACATTTTCTGGAATATATGAAACCTTGCTCCCTATTTTCACCGTTCAAAATTTAGGTTGGACAAATACCGAATTTTCTAATGTTTATTCTCTGGCTACCATTATGGCAGGGTTCATAGGCATGTTTGCGGGCGGTGTAATCATTGACCTCTTCGGAACAAAAAAAATGATAGCCATCATCTTAACCTTTATGAGCATCGTGATACTAAGCTTTAGTTTGGTTTCCTCCTATTGGGACAGCACCTTTATAATTTACAGTTTTGTAATCCTGTATAGTTTATCTATAACACTTTATAATATTGCCGCCATAGCCTTATCTATGAAATTAAGCTGGAATAAAATCTCGGCAACCCAATTCACTCTTTTCATGATGATGAATAACTTAGGAATTTCTGCCGGAGCTATTATATATGGATGGGTTCAAGAAAAATTTTCTTGGCCTTTGATTTTCATTTTCACATTAACCTTCATTGTTTTCGGACTCTTGACTTTCCGATTTATAAAAATTAAGAAACATTTAGAAACAATTGAATTTTTCAATCAATCCTCAAAAAAACATGAATCAGGAAAATAACATAGTAAAACCCATTTCCAAGGAAGATAGAATTGTGTATTTGGATATCTTAAGAGGTATCGCCATATTATTTATTTTTACTGCAAACATCCCTTTCTTTTCAGGCATTTTCTTCTTTCCCGAAGAATTTCAATTTGGTTGGGCCAATCTCGCATTTGATAAATCGCTTGATTTTATCATGTATGCCCTAATTGACGGAAAGTTTTATTCCATTTTCTCTCTATTGTTTGGGATTGGATGCGTGATCCAGTTTCAAAATTTAACATATCACAACAAACCTTTTCCTCCCTTTTTCAGAAAACGTATGTTCTGGTTATTGGCTATTGGATGCATTCATCTGTTTTTGCTTTGGCCAGGTGACATTTTAACTCTTTATGCCGTGTTAGGTTTTATTCTAATTTGGTTTATCAAAATGGAAAATAGAACACTCCTCTCTTTAGCGGCCCTTCTTATTTTCTTCCCAATTGTCAATTGGGTCTTTATGGAGGAAACAGGCATCTACTATCCAGGAATTGCTTTCGATCAAAGTTTGGTGATTTTTCACCATTTTGGAATGCCCACGATGGAGTGGAATGGTAGAGAGGTAACTAACTTCCCAGCTTATTTACAAAACCCAAATTTAATTGATCATTTCAAAATGAGTCTCGGTAAAGGCTTTGTGCGCATTGGTCGAATACTAGATGAAGGTAGGGAGTTTAAAGTATTTGGCGTATTCTTAATAGGGCTTTGGACTGGACGAAAAATTTTAAACGAAGAGCTTCTCAATAACAAATCATTTTTGAGAAAAGTTCTCATTTGGGGACTCCTTATAGGGCTACCATTCAACTTTCTACGCGCTAGTTTGGAATTTTATGGTAATGGTGATAAAGAACAAGAATTTCTTAAGATTTTATACTATGCTTTAGGGACCGTCCCGTTAGCCATGGCCTATGCTGCTGGGATAGCGCTTTGGGTAAAAAAAGGTGCCGGTTTATTGAAGTGGTTCCAACCAGTGGGTAAAATGGCCCTCACCAACTATTTATCGCAGACTATCATTTCTATTGCTATTTTTTACGGAATAGGATTTGGTTTGGCGGGGAAATTAGGCTTTACGGTGATTATGATTATTGCCTTTACCATATTCTTCCTGCAAATGATTTTTAGTAAGGTTTGGTTGTCCTATTTCAAGTATGGTCCTATGGAATGGTTATGGCGAAAATTAACCTATGGTATATCCTTAAAATTTAAAAGATGACGTTATGAATCTCAAGAAATCACTTTTAATCGCCATAGCATTAAGCTTGATTAGTCTCATTTCTTGGGAACTTTATTGGCGCTCGAATACCGACTATTATACAGCCTATTTGGAAGATGACAGAAACCTTTATGCCGAAGAAAGAGCTAAAGCAGAAACAGCGACCTCTCAAGATATTATTTTGCTAGGTGCTTCCAGAACAGGCTATAATTTCAACACGTGGACATGGAAGGAGGAAATGGGCATTCAACCCATTCATTTGACTGCCAATGGAAAACCTCCTAAGCCCTTTTTTAAGGATATTGTAAACAATACTGAATTTAATGGCACTTTGATTATTGGAGTTACTCCGGTTGCCTTCTTTGATATTTTTGGTATGGACGACAGAATGCGAGTCGCCAACCTATGGGTAGATCACTATTACAACCGAACTCCAGCTCAAAAATTAGGGTTCAACTTATCCAAACCCTTACAACGAACCTTTGTCTTTCTATCTGCTTCTGAAGCTAAGTCCTATAACGACCTAGATTTAAAATCCCTGATAGGCACCATCTCCATTAACGATCACAGAGTTGACAATTTTGAATTTAAATTACCAAACATAGGCTACAATGATGAAAAAAGAAACCTCCTTATGTTTCCTAGGCTTACAGATAACAAATTCTATCAAAAGGAAATTACAGATGAATGGGATAAGGTGATCCCTACTTTACCCGTTTACGAGGACATCAAGGATGAAATTCCCAGGGTATTTGAAGAATATAAAATCCTTATAGATAAGTTTAAAAAACGGGGAGGCAAAATCATTTTCATTCGACATAAAGCCGAAGAAGGATGGAACAAATATTCCAAAAGAATGCTCCCTCGTGATTTGGTTTGGGATAAATTCATTGAAATGTCTGGTTGTCCCGGCTATCATTTTGAAGACTACCCATTCATGTCCAAGTACTATTTACCCGACTGGTCCCATCTCAATATGGAAGATGCCAAAGTCTACACCAGAGACATGGTCAATCAACTTATTAAAGATGGACACCTTAAAAAGCAACTAACTAAACCTCACCAACTATGAATCTAAAAAGCTCTTTAATTTTAGCTACAATTCTGTTTTTAACAGGAATTACTGCTTGGGAAATGTATTGGCGATCCAAAGGATATTATCCAACTTTAAATGATGACAAAGACCTTTGGAGCGAACATCGTAAAAAAGTTGATGATGCTCAAAAAAATAATATAGTTATATTTGGCTCCTCCCGAGCTTATTTTGATTTTCAAGTCAAAACCTTTGAAAATTTCTATGGAAAGGCTCCCATTCAACTTGCTATTCCAGGCACCTCACCCCTACCAACCTTTCATGACTTGGTAAATAACACCAATTTTACAGGAACGGTCATTATTGGTGTCACCCCTGGACTCTTCTTTTCCACAACATATCCCAAGGCTTCTCCATGGTCCAGAGGGCAAAACAAGGTAGATTATTACTTCGATAAAACCCATGCACAATGGTTGAACTATCAACTTTCCATCCCTCTGCAACAGAATTTTGTTTTCATGTCTGCGGATGAAGAAGAATGGGATGATGATATTGATTTGAAATCATTACTTAGAAGAATCCACTTGAAAAGTAGATTGGGAAAAGACCCGGCGCCGCCTTTCTATTACTTTGGTGATGTCAATTTAGATCGCAATATGAGTATGGCTCAAAAGACGGCAACCGATACCGCTTTTGCCAATTCAGTGATCAGCGTGTGGAAATTCTTTGGAAGTTTAGCTCCTCCACCTGACAAGAAATCAACTACCGAATTTTTCTTAAAAGATCTTGATGCATTTAAAGCTAAGGGAGGTAAAGCCATATTAGTGAGATGCCCCTCTAGCGGTGGGTTACGGGCTGCAGAAAATAAATTCTTACCAAGAAACGAATTCTGGGACCAATTGGTCGAATTAAGCAAGGTAGACTCCTATCACTTTGAAGATTATCCGCAATTAAAGGAATTAACCTGTCCTGAAGAATCGCACCTTTCAAAAGAAGATGCTGAATACTTCACCCTTGAAATGCTCAAAATCATGGAACATGATGGAGCCTTGACTAACCTTAAAACCAACTAACCATGCTATTTAATTCTTTAAGTTTCGTTCTGTTTTTAATCATTGTTTTGGCACTTTATTATGCTCCACTTTTTAGCTGGAAAGGTAAAAAAGCCATGTTGCTCGTTTCCAGCTATGTGTTTTACGGCATGTGGAATCCTCCCTTAATTTTATTACTATGGATTTCAACCGTGGTGGATTGGACAGCAGGTAAAAAATTGTCTAAGACCACAAATACCAAATCTCGCAAATTTTGGCTCATGCTCAGTTTGCTTGTTAATTTGGGTTTTTTAGCATTCTTTAAATATGGAGATTTCCTTTTGGAAAACTTTGTTTATTTCATGAATTTAATTGGATTGGATTTTAAGGCAAAACCTATGGATATCATACTCCCCATGGGAATCTCTTTTTACACCTTTCAGACCATGTCATATACCATAGACATTTATAAAAACAAAATAAAACCAGCCAAAACGTTCTTGGATTTTGCGCTATACGTCACCTTCTTTCCTCAATTGGTTGCTGGTCCTATTGTGAGAGCCCAAGAGTTGATTTCGCAATTTTATGAAGAGAAAAAAGCGACTGCCAACCAATTTATCTGGGGCTTGTTTCTTCTTACCATAGGTCTTTTTCAAAAGGTGGTTTTGGCAGATACATTATTGTCGGAAACCGCCGATCAAGTCTTTGGCAGTGAAAGCTTGTTACATGGAGTTGATGCTTGGGTAGGCACCATTGCCTTTTCTGGACAAATCTTTTTTGATTTTGCCGGTTATTCTACCTGTGCCATTGGTATTGCCCTGATGTTGGGAATTATTTTACCAGACAACTTCAAATACCCATATGCTTCCCTTGGGTTTTCAGACTTGTGGCGCCGTTGGCATATCTCCCTATCCAGTTGGTTACGGGATTATTTATACATCCCCTTGGGAGGAAATCGTCACGGAATTACCCGCTTATATGTGGCCCTAATGCTTACTATGCTTTTAGGTGGACTTTGGCACGGAGCCGCTTGGACGTTTATGGTATGGGGTGGACTCCATGGTACCTACCTCATCTTGGAGCGACTTCAAAGAAGGTATCTGCCTTTTGAAATCACTAAATACAATGGCATCTTCTTGGCATTTATCACTTTTAGTTGTGTCAACATTACTTGGGTTTTCTTTAGAGCTCGAAAATTTGAAACTGCTTGGAACATGATCAAATCTATGTTCTACATGCAAACCGATGGAGAGAAAATTCTAGAAACCTTTACTATCCTAAAAGTTACCACACTTATTCTAATCATGTTTCTATGTCATTGGTTTATGAGAAATTCCTCAATGAAAGAATTATCACTTAAAACTTCACCTTGGGTTTTAGGAGTTGTTTGGGCCATTATGACCTTTTTAATAGTTATTGCCCAAGGTAGTGGCGAACAGTTTATTTATTTCCAGTTTTAAGTTTAGAAGCAGCAAATATCCAAATAGTAATTAAATCCATAATGTTGATTATCTTTAACACACCACCTATCCCCCAATTGATCAATGAGTTATGATTAAATTTTTTAGAAATATCAGAAGATCACTCATACATGAAGGCAAAACCTCCCGTTACTTTAAATATGCTATTGGAGAAATCATTCTTGTCGTCATAGGAATCTTGATTGCATTACAGATTAACAACTGGAATGAAACCTATAAAGGAAAAAAAACGGCTAAAATCAGCATGCAAGCCTTAAAATTTGACTTGAACAAAGATCTTATAGCCCTAAAAAAAGTGATTGAAAATTCCGTTCAAGATAGTTCCAAATTAGGAGACTTAAAAAGAAGAATGTCAAATGATGATCTAACTCTTGATACTCTAGTGCATATGGCTAGGTTTGAATTTAATCCTTGGGTACCTCTTAGTATTTCTTTTAACAACAACACCATTAATAGTTTAAGAGCTACTGGAAATATAAACTTACTCCCCAAAGAAGTTCAGGAAACTTTGTTGAACCTTGATGCTTTGCAACATGAATATTTACAAAGCTTTTCAAATGATGTGAGTATTTATTTGGACAACACCATTTTATATACCAGATCCTATCCTTTTAAAGATGTAGGCCATATAGACCCTAAATCAAAATTAGCTGATAGCATATGGTCTAAAGCAACCTTGTCTAGCCTGGGCGCAGAACTTAACGGATTGATTGGAGTGAAATATAGCAACTATTATGAATTAATATCTTCCTTACAGAAGATAAAAAAGGAAACACAGACACTTGTAAACTTTTTGGACCGGCATGAATAGTTTTTTTAGAAATATCCGTAAAAATCTTCTTAGTGAAGGCAAAACAGGTAAATATCTCAAATATGCTGTTGGTGAAATTATCCTTGTTGTCATTGGTATTTTGATTGCTCTGCAGGTAAACAACTGGAATGAAAGGCGAAAAAATAACAAGTTGAGAAAGGATTACTCTATCTCTGTCATCAATGACATAGAAAAAGACAGTTTATTTTTAAATAGGTTAATAACCCAATTAAGAAGAGATAGCACAGTACTTAAATCATTTCAGGCTCGCCTTCAAGCGTCAGAAATAAATTATGATTCCATAATTAAAATGTACCGTTATGAATTTCCGTTTTTTGTGAGACCGGACTACAGTTTTAACAATACCACTTTAATCAATCTCATCGGCAACAACAGCATTAGCTATCCCAAAGATTTAAGGGAATCAATGACTTTACTAGTTAAAGTTCAAAAGGATTTTGAAAGAACCAATGAACTTTTTATTGACAAGTATTTTGACATACTTCATTCCAACAATTCCTATTATCCTTTTGAAAATTATTTTTTTGATGGCGGTAAAAAACTACGTGATACCATTTGGAGTCACGTGGACACAACCAAATTCACCAATCATTTTCATCGCATGTCAGACTGGAAAAAAGCTTACACCGAAGTTATTTTAAGATATGCCCTAAGCATTCAAGAGTTTTCATTTTCTCTGAAAAAAGAACTTCAAAACTTTGAAAAGTTATGATCAAGGTCTTTGGAAATATCCGCAAAAAACTAGTCTCAAAAAATAAGTTCATGGCTTATTCCAAATATGCCATTGGTGAAATCATTCTTGTAGTTATAGGGATTTTAATCGCTCTTCAAATAAACAATTGGAATGCAAATCGGATAGAACATAAGGAAACAAATAATTATTTACGCAACTTAAAAGAAGCTCTAAACAATGACATTGAATCCCTACAATCAAGCATTACTTTCAACAAAACAAGGCTAAAAGGACTCTTCTACATTTTGGAACATTCAAATTTGAACACTCAACCTTTTACAGAAATAGAATGGATAGATTTTTCCAAAAATGATGCCATGAATAATGTTTGGAAAGGGGCTTTCCCTGATTCTCTAAACCCTGAATTTACTTATTTGGCATTTTCAATGATTGGTCGTGGATTTGGAAGTGCCTCTTTCAACAAATCAGTCATAAATGAACTTTATTCAACAGGCTCTTTTACTAATATTCAAAATCAAACCTTAAAAACTAAAATAGGAGATTATTACAGTTTTTTAAGTCAGCGCCTTGAAGGTTATGCTATAGAAGAGCATGAGGAATGGGCTAATGAAACCACGCGATTTCTTAGGGACAATTATGGCATTTTTACTTTAGACGTATCTGATCTAGAAAACCCAATGCAAAAATTAAAAGGACAGAAAGATGTTGAGAACCAATTAAGGTACCTAGCTCTTGAGGTAAATTATCACTGTATATGGGCCACCACTGCAAAATCATATGCTATGGATTTGGTAATATCAATTGAAGAATATCTAAAGCAGTGAAATAATGATAAAACTCTTTAGAAACATTCGTAAAAAACTTGCTTCAGAAAACAGATTCATGGCATATTCCAGATATGCTATTGGTGAAATTATATTAGTGGTTATCGGAATCTTGATTGCGCTTCAAATAAACAATTGGAATGAAAACCGTAAAGCAGGTTTACAGGAACAACTTCTGTTACAAAATCTTCAAGGTGAATTTGAAGACAACCTAAAAGATCTTGATTCCATTGCTATTGAAGTTGACCAAGTTATTACTTCATTGGAACGGGTTTTTGATATGTTTTCACAACCCCACACCAATCATTCTTCAGACTCTTTAAATATATGGCTTTCTGATGCTTTAAAATCTCCAAACTGGAAACCAAGCGCTTATCTCCTTAACAATCTGAGCAATTCAGGTAGTATTGCTGAACTAAAAAACGAACGTTTAAAACTTCTACTTTACAAATGGTCTAGACAGCAAAATGAAATGACCGAAGTACAACAAAGAACCGAAAAAACCGGAGAAGAAATAATAAGTTATCTCAAGAAAAATGGCTCTTTGAGAAATGTTGACACTTCCAAAGAAGATTTTTTCAATTACCGACAATCCACAATCATAACCAGCAATGCCCATTTACTTTCAGATCCCAGGTTTGAAAATCATATTGATGACAAACTTTTTATGTATAAATTGACAAGGACTTGGTTACAGCAAGCTAGAACAACTATTGTTCAATTAATTGTAGAAACAGAAACTAATAAGTAAAACAATTACTCTTTTAACTTTCCAGAAAACAAACTCACGTTTGAAGTAAATGGATTCCCTGAACTTCTTCTGAAAGAAACTATTTGGCCACAATGCCAAATGCCATCAGCGATTGGTCCATTAACCGCATTCCAAAAAGGAAATTTTTGACTTCCGAAATCAATTTGAAACTTAGAAATATCTTCACTATCCCTCAAGATATCTGCAGCTCTTTTCAAATTATTCAGTGTCAATTCGCGCTTTTCTTCAAATGTTAGACCAGAATCATCCACTTTGGTGTTTGCTTTTTGAAGAGTGGCATTAACAATGACACGAGAAAGTCCTAGTATATGATCAACGGTCTCTCCAGAAGTTCTGGCCTCCGAATTTGGTTTAAATTTTAAATCGGCCGTTGTCAATCCTTCAGTAGCCCAGTAATACCTAAAGCCCAAACCATCAATCATTCTTGCCGCTACAGTTCCTGCCGTGTAGGTTTCTGAATCATCAGGTATTTCTCTGTAAGGCAACGTGTTTTCCTGTGCTTGCATTAGGATTAAAGAAATGAACATTAATAAAACTAAAAGATACTTCTTTTTCATTTGTTAAGGATTTGGAAAGCTACTATAAAGCGTAACTTATTTTTGATTGCCAATATACCAAAATTCACCCTAGAATAGGAATCATTGAAGCAAATCAATGTTATAAAATCCTCCTAAATTTTTGGTTTGTTTTTGTGATTGATTCACAATAAGACTTGCTATGGTATTTAAATTTCGCAATTCGCAAATTTGAACGGATAGTTTAGAATTCACATACAAATCATGTGTGGATTGATCTACATACACTAAATGCTTCGCGGCCTCTTTGAGGCGGTCATTAGCCCTGACGATACCTACTAGATCAGACATAATACTTTGAATCGTATTACGGTAGTGGGTAATCAATATCAGTTCTTTAGGCTTAGAAGTCCCTTTATCATTCCAAACCGGAACATCTCCTTGAAATCCTTGCAGTTCTTCTTCCTTTTCAATAATAGCATCTGCAATATGATTGGCATAAACCAAAGCTTCTAGTAATGAATTGGATGCCAATCTATTTGCACCATGAAGTCCTGTACAAGAACATTCTCCAGCTGCGTAAAGATTAATCAAATTGGTGGCTCCATTTGTATCGACCTCAATACCACCACAGGCATAGTGGCTTGCCGGAACGACGGGAATCATGTGCTCCCGTATATCAATTCCCATTTCTAAGCATTTCTCATTAATATTTGGAAAATGCTTTAAAAAAGCCTCATAATTTAAGTGCCTACAGTCTAAATAAACAAACCGATCTCCTGAAGTATTAATCTCGTTATCGATAGCTCTTGCAACTACATCTCTTGGCGCAAGTTCGGCACGATCATCAATAGCAACCATAAATCGCTCACCGTTTTTGTTTCTTAAATAAGCACCAAAACCTCTTACCGCTTCTGAAATCAAAAATGAAGGACTCTGTTCTGGTTCAAAAAGAGCCGTGGGATGGAATTGAACGAATTCCATATCTTTTACTTTGGCTCCAGCCCTAAAGGCCATAGCAATCCCATCACCAGTTGCAATCAGAGGGTTGGTTGTCGAAGCATAAACTTGTCCGATGCCCCCTGTGCACAAAATGGTCTGTGATGCCATAAACCGGTTAATTTCATTGGTCTTTTGATCGAGAATGTAAGCCCCATAACAGCCTACTTCAGAACCTTCTCCAGTAACATGCCCTAGTTGATGATCAGTAATTAGGTCGATAGCAAAATGATAAGGAAACATTGAAATATTGCTTAAACTTGCTACCTTTTTCAGTAGCGTTTTTTCTATTTCAAATCCCGTGATATCCTTATGATGTACTATTCTATGGGCTGAATGTCCTCCTTCTCTTCCAAGATCAATTTCACCTTTGGTGTTAGCGTCAAAATCTGCACCCCAAGAAATTAATTGTCTTAAACAATTTGGAGCTTCTTCAACCACCATTCTCACTACCTCTGGATTATTATGAAATTCTCCGGCCACTAAGGTATCATTGATATGATCTTCAAATGAATCTAATTTATCCCAAACCACAGCCATACCTCCTTGGGCATATTTGGTGTTAGATTCATTTTCATTTGCCTTAGTTACCACGGAAATCACTTTATCAGGCATTGCTTGAGCCAAACGTATGGCAGCAGTTAAACCTGCAATTCCCGATCCAAGAATTAAAAAATCTGTTTCGTATTTTGTCATATTACCTCTAAGATAGGTCTAGCATCCTTTGAATTGGAATCAATGCCCTTTCTTGGATTTCTTGTTCCACATGAATTTCAGGAAGTTCATACTTTAAGCAACTATAAACTTTTTCAAGTGTATTCATTTTCATGTAAGCGCATTCACTACAGGCACAAGTGTTATCCTCTTTGGCAGGAGCTGCAACCAATATTTTATTTGGCACCGCCTTTTGCATTTCATGGATAACGCCAGCTTCAGTAGCAACAATAAACTCACTATTGGGATTGGTTTTTACATAGTCTATAAGTTCAGAAGTAGAGCCAATATAGTTAGCAACTTTCAAAATATGGGCCTCCGATTCTGGATGCGCAATAATTTGAGCCTTTGGATGTTTTTGGTATAGTGCTATTAATTTCTCCAATGAAAATGCTTCATGCACAATACAGGCTCCATCCCAAAGTACCATATCCCTACCTGTTTGATTCTTAATATAGGAACCTAAATTTTTGTCAGGAGCAAAAATTATAGGTTGGTCAAGAGGTATGGATTGCACAATTTTTTCGGCATTTGAAGATGTGCAACAAATATCACTAATAGCCTTAACTTCTGCAGAAGTATTCACATAGGTAACCACCAAATGATTGGGATACCTTTCCTTGAACTTGGCAAGATCTTCAGCATTACAAGAATCAGCCAATGAACATCCTGCATTAAGGTCTGGTAAAATGACCTTTTTAGTTGGGTTCAGAATCTTTGCTGTTTCAGCCATAAAGTGAACACCTGCAAATAAAATAATATCTGCTTCAGTTTCTGCCGCCTTACGTGATAAGCCTAAGCTATCTCCCACATAATCTGCTAAATCTTGAATAATTGGCTCTTGATAATAGTGAGCCAAAATCACCGCATTTTTTTCCTTCTTTAATCGTTTAATTTCCGATACCAAATCCACTTTTTTTTCAGAATCTATCAAAGGTATATAGCCTCTTTTATACACATCATTTACAACATCCATAAGCCAAAATTTATAAGCCCTAAATTTACGGAATTTTAGACGAGGAGATTTTATTTCCTATCAAAAAAATGGGAAATAACTATATCCTTTTTTCATATAAAAACACCTTTAAAATCAAGGTAAGGAAAAATTGCGATTTAGCTCTTTTTCTTCATAAGAAGCGGACTTTTGAACATTTTTATTTTATTTTTAACAAAATGATTTTTCAGATTTAATTATCTTTTATCACACCCTTACAATAAACCTTCAAATAGTTCCAAATGGAAAAGAATTTCTCAATAACGAAAGCTATTTCTAATCTTATTGACAAACTAGATGGTTGGTTTGAAGCCATTATTTTAAAATTACCCAACTTTGTCGTGGCCGTTTTGGTCATGTTCATGTTCTATTTTCTGGCCAAGTTTATCAGAAGATTTTCCAAAAAAGTGCTTTTCAAGAAAATAAGTCAGGAATCTATCAAAGACATTCTAAGCCGAATCCTATTTGCTGTCATTCTGATAATAGGCTTTTTTATTGCTCTAGGGGTGATGGATTTGGACAAAGTTTTAACCTCGGTACTAGCGGGTGCAGGAGTGATTGGCCTAGCCATTGGTTTAGCGCTACAGGCTACCCTGAATAACTCCTTTTCTGGTTTATTGTTATCCTTTCTTCCAAAAATAAGGTTGGGAGATTTTATACAAACTGGTGATATTTCTGGTTATGTAGAAGAAATTAGTTTACGTAACATCTTTATTAGGCAAACCGACAATGAGTTTGTGGTAATTCCAAACTCCATGGTTATTGAAAATCCTTTTGTGAATTATTCCTGGTCAAAAAGATCAAGAATTGATGTAGCATGCGGAATTGGCTATGAAAGTGACCTTCAAAAGGTAGAAGATTTGGTTAGAAAAATTATTACCGACCACTTCAAGCAAAATAGAAATGAGGAGGTTGAATTCTTCTTTACAGAATTTGGTGATAGCTCAATTAATTTTGTTGTCAGGTTTTGGATAGACAGTACCAAGCCCAAACCCAAATTAGAAGCCAAACATCAAGCTATCAAATTAATCAAACAGCATTTCAACAAAGAAGGCATCAATATTCCATTCCCTATCAGAACCTTGGACTTTGGAAAAAACAAATTACAATTGGTATCCGAAACCAAACCAAATACAGATTAATCTTTTAAGCTCGGATTATTTGCTATCGGTGAAATTCCGTATTTATCAATTAAATAGACCAAGGAAGTCATGGTTGCAGCTCCAAGTTCCAATTCACGTTTGTTCACGGCATCGAAGGTATCATTGGATGCATGGTGATGATCAAAATATCTTTGTGAATCGGGTCTTAATCCAGCAGTAACATTGGTTTCAGTTTTTAGAGGACCTACATCGGCTCCACTTCCACCCTTTTCAAAATAGTGAATCAAATAAGGTTTGAAAAGATGTTTCCATCCTTCAATTTTATTAAAAACAGCATCAGAACAATCAAAACTAAACCCTCTTGGTGTAAAGCCACCAGCATCACTTTCTAAAGAAAAAATATGGTTCTCCCCTTTAGCCTTAGCTACCTCAGCATATTTAGTGGCACCTCTTAGTCCATTCTCTTCATTCATAAACAAAACCACCCTAATACTTCTTTGCGGCTTGATACCACTTTCTTTGAGCAGTCTTAAAACTTCCATAGATTGAACAACTCCTGCTCCATCATCATGAGACCCATCTCCTAAATCCCATGAATCTAAATGTCCGCCAACAATGATATATTCATTTGGATATTTAGACCCTTTCATTTCTCCAATAACGTTGAAAGACTCCACATCGGACATTTGTTTGCAATTCTGACGGAAATAAAAATCCAAGTTTTTGTCCAAAGCTAGCATACTACTGAGCATTTCTGCATCATTAGTACTTATAGCTGCAGATGGAATTCGTTTTGAATTGGGCAGATTGTCATAAGTCATGCTACCCGTATGAGGCAGGTCATCCAGACGTAAGTTCATGGAACGCACGATGACCCCAGCGGCATTATATTTAGCAGCCTCAACAGCCCCTTTATACCTTTGATTGACACATCCACCATATGCTTCAAATGTTTGAATCAAATCGGCTTGCATGGGCCTGTTATAAAAAACGATCTTGCCTTCTATTTGCTCCTTACCTAATTTCTCCAATTCTTCAAAATTCTTAACTTCAACAACCTTAGCCGTTAGGCCTACTGCATCTGTTGCCACCGAACCTCCCAAAGCACAAATATTAACCGTAGTTGATTGTCCCGAAGAAGATTTAATGTAAGCATACTCCTTGGCGCCTCTTACCCATCTCGGTACCATAACAGGTTGTAACCATACCCTATCTAGACCTAAAGCTTCCAATTCATCCTTTGTATAATGAACAGCCCTTTCTGCATTTAATGACCCCGATAATCGACCACCAATAGTATTGGACAAATAATTTAACCACTCGTAGCTTTTTCCTTTGGTTAACGATTTGGTATAAATTGTTTTTAATAAGGTTTCATCGGTTTGGGCAAACCCCGTGAGAGATACTAAAAATAGTAAGGCAACAAGTTTTAATTTCATAAGCTTGATTGGTTTAGGACACTAAAATAACACTTAACAAGAACCCTTTTGTAAAAGAAATTATAAAATCTATTCGCTTTGTAATTGCTTCTTATAAAAATCGATTTTGGCCTTGATGTCATCATCTAATTCTGGTTCTTTGATATCCTCATATCGAGTTAAGGTGTCATAAAGAATTTTTGCAATGATATATCGTGTGGTTGGTTTATCGTCTGAGGGCACAATGTACCAGGGTGCATGAGGTGTAGAGGTTCTATTAATCGCGTCTTCATAGCAGGCCTTATAATCATCCCAAAGTTTACGCTCTTCAAGATCACCTGGCGAAAATTTCCAATTTTTCTCTTGTTTATCAAGCCTTCTAATCAATCTGTTTTTTTGCTCTTCTTTTGACAGATGTAAATAAAATTTAAAAATTAAAGTGCCATTTTCAGCAATATGTTTTTCAAAATTATTGATTTGTTCAAAGCGACTATGCCAAAAGGCTTCATTGATATCAGCTACAGAATGGATGTCTGGTAAATTTTCGTTTAAAATATAATTTGGATGTACCCGAGTTACCAACACATTTTCATAATGTGTTCTATTGAAAACAGCAAATTTCCCTCTTGCAGGAAGTGCGATATAATGCCTCCAAAGATAATCGTGTTTGAGTTCAAGATCTGTTGGTGTTTTAAAACTATGAACAACCACCCCTCTGGAATTAAAATCTTTAAACACCTCTCGTATCAAGCTATCCTTACCCGCTGTATCCATACCCTGAATACAAATAAGTACGGCATACTTTGAATGGGCATAGAGTTTATCTTGAAACTTACCTAGTTTTTCACGCACCTCCTCCAATTCCTTTTCTATTTTCTTTTCGGAAGCATCCAAATCATATTTGGTGTCAATGGTGTCTAAATGTACCGTGTTTGGTGCAATAAATGAATCAACTGATATATCCTTCATATTATAATTTTTGTTCTTCTTTGAAAGATAAGTAAATCTCACCTCAGTGAAAAAAAGATTTAATTATCAATGCAAAAAAAAGCCGTTCGTATTGAACAGCCTTTTGGTTTATTTGGAAGCAAACAGTTTGACATCATTCTCGGTGACTTCTTTTTCTCCAAGAATAATTAACCGTTCAACCACATTTCTCAATTCCCTAATATTTCCAGTCCAATCATACTCTTGAAGTAACTTAACCGCTTTATCTGAAAATGTTTTCTTTGAAGTCCCTTGCTCTTCTGCAATTTTTTCGGAAAAATATTCAATCAAAAGAGGGATATCATCTCTTCTATCATTCAAGCCTGGCACACTAATTAAAATAACCGCCAAACGATGGTATAAGTCTTCTCTAAATTTACCATCTTCAATTTCTTTCTGCAGATTTTTATTGGTAGCAGCTACAACCCTGACATTTACCTTAATATCTTTATCACTACCTACCCTTTGAATTTTATTTTCTTGAAGGGCTCTTAAAACTTTAGCCTGCGCAGACAAACTCATGTCTCCAATTTCATCAAGGAAAATGGTCCCTCCGTTGGCAGCCTCAAACTTTCCTGCACGATCTTTATTGGCTCCCGTAAAAGACCCCTTTACATGACCGAACAATTCACTTTCAATAAGTTCTCCTGGTATGGCAGCGCAATTGACCTCAACCATCGGGCCTACAGACCGTTCACTTTTTTCATGGAGCCAATGAGCAACTAACTCTTTACCTGTTCCATTAGGCCCAGTGATTAAAACTCTAGCATCAGTAGGTGCCACTTTTTCAATCATATCCTTAATTTGGGAAATGGCTGCGCTCTCTCCTACCATTTCGTAATTCTTACTGACTTTTCTTTTTAGCTTCTTATTTTCAACAACCAATTCCTTTCGATCCAAGGCATTTCTGACAGTATTCAAAAGTCTGTTCAAATCTGGTGGTTTTGAAATATAGTCGAACGCTCCCAATCTCATGGTATTTACAGCCGTATCCAAATCCCCATGTCCTGAAATCATCACCATCGGAATTTCCGGTTTAATTTTCTTTACGGCTTCAAGAACTTCAACCCCATCCATTTTTGGCATTTTAATATCACAGAGAACTAAGTCATAATCCTCATTCTTTATGGCTTCAAGTCCTTTTAGTCCATCTTCGGCTTCTTCAAGTTCATATTTATCATTTTCCTCTGAGAGAATTTTCACGAGGACTCTTCTAATGGCTGCTTCGTCTTCTATTACTAAAATTTTTGGCATCTTATATTTTATATTTTAAACCTCCACGAAAGTAGAAGGTGTTTAAATCATCTAATCTAAAAACTTCGTCGTTATTTTTGTCCCTTAATATGGTCCTTTGCCTTAAGGTGTAACCTGTATAAATATAGAAAGCGAGGTGATCTGTAAAACTATGTTCATAGCCCAAACCCGTCACAACCATGCTCATAGACATATACTCGGCTTCTTTATCATAAACCATAATCTTATTCTGAACATGACCATAAAAACCATCTAAAGTAACATACAATTGCAAAACATCCTTGTCCATTTGTGGGTCAAAATGATATTTCATATTTGATTTTGGAACACCCAAAACGTAGGACCAATGCGGATGAAATCTTCTATGATAATTTACATAAGGCAATGGAAAAGGCAAACCAGTTGTACTGTTGTAGGTAACCCCTAGAATCAAACGATTGGGCTTTCGTGCTGTTTCATCTTTCATTCTATCTTTAACAGCATAAACACCGGCATTGATAAAAAAATCTTCCCAAGTTAAAGGTTTCGAAAAAGTTGAAGCTATTCTGGGTACAATTTTACCACCGAAACGCCAATCCTTTTTATTGACAAAGGTATATCCCAAACTGAAATCAATGATATGAAACCTATCCAATTCTGACTTTGGAAATGGATAATGATCTTCAAGGTGCATTATCACACCATTATATTCAGCTCCAACAACAATAAAATTCTTGTCTTTGACTCTAATTGGAAAATTGACCAAACCTCTTAACCTGTAATACTCATCCTCTGACTCCTTTTTGGGAACAAATGAATACTCCAACCTTGCCAAATCACTTAATTGTGCCTGAGCCGAAAAAGCTATAGCAAACAACAAAAAAAAGATTAGGACATGGCGTAAGAGTCGGTTGGGCATAGGCATTTATGGTTTAATGATATGAATATCCCTCTGCGGAAAAGGAATCGTAATATTATGTTGTCTAAACAATCTATCTATTTCAAAACGTATTTCACTCCTTGGAAATTGCCCTTTAAAACTATCATTAAGTGTAAATATTACTTTAAAATCTAATGAACTACTTCCAAAATCTGTAAAAACCACAGTAGGTGGTGGATCTGGAAGTACATCTGGTGAAGATTCTGCAGCTTGAATTAAAAGTTTTTTAACTAACTGAACATCACTCCCGTATGCGACTCCTACCGTTACAAACTCCCTCGTTGTAGTACCGTTTTGGGTCCAATTATAAAGGGTATTGGTCAAATACAAATGGTTTGGAATCACCAAGACCTTATTATCTATGGTTACAGCTCTAGTTGTACGTAATTTAATTTCTTCAATTCTTCCCACCTTATCTTCGATCTCTATAATATCACCAACATGAACCGTTTGATCTACCAGTATAAAGACTCCCGATATGATATCTTGAAAAAGGGTTTGAAGTGCCAAACCTATCCCTATTAAAAGAGCTGCCGATGCTGCAAAGATTCCCGTCACATTAACACCTATCATATGAAAAGTGATTAACAGAATCAATATGTAAACAAGCCATCTCGCATAGGAAAAGACAACTTTAAACTTTTTGCTATCATCAAGGGGGAGGTTCCTTGTTATAATTTTTCTAAGGATGTTCAACAATATAGTAGCCATTAAAAGCACCATACAAGCAATGATAACATCCATCAAGCTTAGAGAAATGTCTTTGCCTAATTCAAAATTTCTATTTAAAAATTTAAGGAAATCCCTCATTCTAATATCTAATCCATTTAATTAGTTCTTTATAACTAGGCTTTTTACCATACATTAAAATTCCAACCCTGTAAATTTTTGATGCAAACCAAACTGCAAAAAGAAAGGTAGCCACCAACAAACCAAACGAAAGTAGCTGCTGCCAAATAGGTACGCCAAATGGTATTCTCATTAACATGACTACAGGAGAAGTAAATGGAATGAACGAAAATATGGTTGAAACAGTCCCATGTGGATCTTCTATAACCGTAAAAACACCTATATAAACAGCCAAGATGAGGGGCATCAAAATAGGTAGAAGAAACTGTTGGGTGTCTGTTTCACTATCAACTGCGGCTCCAATGGCTGCATATAGCGAACTGTACAGCAAGTAACCACCAAGAAAAAACAATAGAAACGCCACTACAAGATTACCAATAGGAAGGTTATTAATTGCTATAACTATTGATTGAAACTCAGGAGAATTAGTATTTTCCATGGCTTGTCTCATAGCTTCTTGATCCACTGGCTGAGTTTGTAGAACATCCACTCCAAAAATAGCTGAAACAATTGAAACCAAAACGCCTCCTAGGATAAGCCAAATAAGAAACTGGGTTATACCAGCCAGGGAAGTCCCTATGATTTTTCCCAGCATCAATTGAGTAGGCTTAACAGATGAAATTATCACTTCAATGATTCTATTGGTCTTTTCCTCTATCACACTTCTCATTATCATATTACCATATATAATAATAAACATGAACAAGAGATACCCAGCAGCACAACCAAAAAATAGTTTAGCAATACTGTCTATTTTAGAGGTTTTTTCACCCACAAAACTCTCTTGGGCAATATTTACTCTTAGTTTTGATTCCTTAATCTTATCAATATCAATTCCTTCCTCAATTAATTTCATCTCAGAAAGCTCCTTTTGGATGTTGTTTTCCAAATCAGACATTAACATCAAGGAAGGTGAATCCGTAGAAAAGAATTTTATATGTTCTCCCAATTCATTGAAATCATCGACATCCTCAATATAAAGAAGACCATAATCTCCATTAGCTTCAGTATCTCGTTTTGCTTCATCGAGGGAAAGATCATCTATAAATTTATAAGTAGTATTGTCGGTAGACTGAAAAGCATCCTCCAAAAAACCAGATTCATCCAATACGACGATAGTTCGTTCCTTATTGTTATTTAATTGTGATAAATAAGCAACAAAGGCAACCAAAATAATCATAATGATAGGACTCAAAATGGTCATCACTATAAACGATTTATTCCTAACCTTGTTAAGGTATTCACGTTGTATGATTAATGGTAAATGGTTCATATTTTGGTATTTTTAACCGCTTGAATAAAAATATCGTTAGCACTTGGAATAAGCTCAACAAAATGAGAAACTTCACCCCTAGAAGTTAAATATCTCAACAAATCATTTGCTGATTCATCGGCATTAAGTTTTACATTTAGTTTTAACTCCTCTCCCAGGGTTTTAAAATTTGCTTTGGAAAGTTCAAACTTGGAGGCAAGTTCTTGCTCCAAAGCTACATCATTTTGACTCTTTATACCTACCTCATAGATGTTACTCTTAAAGGTTCTCTTAATTTCTGTCAATGGGCCATCCAAAATTTTATTGGACTTGTGAATTAAGGCAATGTGATCACATAATTCCTCAACTGATTCCATGCGGTGTGTTGAAAAAATCACAGTAGATCCATTTTCCTTCAACCTCAAGATTTCATCTTTTATTAAATTGGCGTTTATGGGATCAAATCCAGAAAATGGTTCATCAAAAATGAGTAATTTGGGATTGTGCAATACAGTTACTACAAACTGCACCTTTTGAGCCATCCCTTTTGAAAGCTCCTGGATTTTTTTGTTCCACCAGCCATGAATTTCCAATCTATCAAACCAATATTGAAGCCTTTCTTTGGCCTCAACTTTACTTAATCCCTTAAGCCTCGCCAAATACATGGCTTGTTCACCAACTTTCATGGACTTGTACAACCCACGCTCTTCTGGCAAATAACCAATATCCTGAATATGATGATTTTTTAGAGGTTCTCCATCTAAAATCACCTTTCCAGTATCAGGCATGGTAATTTGATTAATAATTCTTATTAGGGTGGTTTTTCCTGCTCCGTTTGGACCAAGTAACCCAAATACGCTTCCTTTTGGAACAGAAATGGAAACTTCATTAAGTGCTGTAAAATTTCCAAATTTTTTAGAAACTGCATGCGTTTCTAATAAGTTATCCATAAAATTATATCATTAAAAGCTAAAGCTAAATCGATTGTGTAAATATATTAAAACTACTAAAGGTTTACTCCCTAATTTGAGTTTAATATAGGGAAAACCCTTAAAACAAAACCCACCCTTAAATAAATTCAAGGATGGGAAAAAATTGCTATGAAAAAGAAAAATACCACTATTATTTAGAAATAGTGATAAACCAAATATAGTACTTTTTTATAAATAAATATTTAATTATTATAATTTTATCCCTTATAAAATAAAAAAGCCACAAGTAGTTGTGGCTTTTTTTATTTCTATTTCAATTTCCTTTAAGAAAACATGTCTTTTACCTTTTCAAAAAATGATTTATCACCACTTTCTGGCTTAGGAGTGAAGTTTTCATCATCCTTCATGGATTCAAAAAACTCTTTCTGCTGTTTATTCAGATTCTTTGGAGTCCATACATTGACATGCACCAATAAATCTCCTTTGCCATATCCATTGATACTCGGAATTCCTTTTCCCCTCAATCTCAAAATCTTCCCAGATTGCACTCCTGCTTCAATTTTGATACGTACCTTACCTGTCACGGTGTCTATCTCCTTAGATGTACCCAAGACCGCATCTGGCAAACTAACATACAAGTCGTAATGAAGATTATCCCCCTCACGTTGCAAGGTTTCATGTCTAGCTTCTTCAATTGCAACTAACAAATCACCAGCAATTCCATTTCCTGGAGCTTCATTCCCTTTTCCAGAAACTTTTAACTGCATTCCGTCTACAACTCCCGCAGGTATTTTAATGGCTACGGTTTCTTCCTTAACAATCATACCGTGAGCGTCTGCTTCTGAAGGCTTTTTATCAATAACTTGACCTGCGCCACCACAAACGTTACAGGTGGTCGCTGTTTGCATTCTACCTAAAATGGTATTGGTTATTCTGGTAACTTGCCCAGAACCATTACAAGTTCCACAAGTTTTATATGTGGTTCCTTTAGCTTGAACTTTCCTTTTAACCTTAACTTTCTTTTCTACACCATTGGCTATTTCTTCCAGAGTAAGCTTAACGCGAATTCTTAGGTTACTTCCTTTTACTCGCCTTACTTGCTGACCTCCTCCAAATCCAGAGAAACCAGAAAAACCTCCACCTCCAAAAGCTCCTCCAAAAATATCTCCAAATTGACTAAAGATATCATCCATGTTCATACCTCCAGAGCCAAATCCGCCTGCACCATCAAATGCCTGGTGTCCAAACTGATCATACTTGGCCTTTTTATCAGCATCACTCAAAACTTCATAAGCTTCTGCAGCCTCTTTAAATTTGGCCTCAGCATCCTTGTCATCCGGATTTTTATCTGGGTGATATTTTAATGCCATCTTTCTATAAGCCTTCTTTATCTCAGAGGCATTGGCACTTTTATCTATTCCTAATATTTCGTAATAATCTCTCTTCGCCATATCTTATTTTCCAGTTACAACTTTAGGAAATCTAATTACCTTATCACCTAATTTATAGCCCTTTTCAACAACATCAATGATTTTTCCTTTCAAATCGTCTGATGGGGCTGGTATTTGAGTAACCGCTTCGTGATCATCTGCATTGAAATCATCACCCTGGCTCAGTTCAATTTCCATCAAACCTTTACCTTTAAGGACGTTTCTAAGTTTGTTGTTAATCAATTCGACTCCTTTAAGAAGTTCTTTTTCCTCGGTTTTTGCAATTTCATTATAAGCCCTCTCAAAATCGTCAAGAACTGGCAACAAGGCCACCATCACATCCTGACTAGCTGTCTTGAAAAGTTCAATTCGCTCTTTGGAAGTACGTCTTTTATAATTTTCAAACTCTGCAAACAACCTTAAAAACTTATCTTTTTCTAACTTCAACTCTTCTTGTAGTTTTTCTTCTGTAGAAATTTCTGAAGCTTGCTCTACTTGTTCTGTGGCCACCTTTTGTTCTTCCACTTGATTATCTGTCAAATCTTTAGCTTTTTTATCTTTCTTGTTCATGGTTCTAACTCAACGTTAAATTCTCAAATTAGTTTGGCAAAAGTACTGCCATTATTGGAAAAATGTCAAAATGTCACCAAAGAATTTTAATATTTTTTTATGTAAAAATTATTGACCAATGTTTACTTTTACACTTAACACTAAAACAAAACCTGTATTATGAAAAACCGAATTTTAAATGTATTAATGGTAGTGGCTATTACCATGGCTATTGTTGGATGTAAAAAAGCAAAAGAAGCAGAGACTACAGCAGCCGAAGAAACAGCCGAAGCAACTGTCGTTTCAACTGAATATACCGTAGATACTACTGCCTCTACCATTACTTGGAAAGGTTTCAAACCAACCGGATCGCACCATGGAGTTATTGCTCTAGAAAGTGGTGTTTTAACTGTTAAAGACGGATTGGTTGAAAGCGGAACTTTCAAGGTAGACATGGGATCTTTGGAAGTTAATGATATTCCTGCAGAGGATGAAATGAACGGAAAGTTAACTGGTCACTTGAAAAGTGCAGATTTCTTTGATGTTGAAGCATTCCCAACTTCAGAATTCACTGTAACAGGATCTGAGAAAAAAGATGGTGCTTTAATGCTTTCTGGAAATTTAAAAATGAAAGATGCTACTAATAACATTACAATTCCAGTTACTTTAAATGAAACTGAAGATAGCGTGACTTTAACAAGTGAAACTTTCAGCATTGATCGTTCTAAGTGGAATGTAAAATATGGCTCTAAATCATTTTTTGATGATTTAGGAGATAAATTTATTAACGATGATGTAGAGTTAAAAATTAGCTTAACTGCTAATAAGTCTTAATACATTTTATATAAATTTAGAAGAAAAGCCAGCTTTATAGCTGGCTTCTTTATTTTAACAAATCCTGAAGTGCTGGATTTAAATTTGGAAAACTAAATTCAAAACCACTTTCCTCTATTTTTTTACTACTCACCCTTTGGCTCTCAAACAATAGAATATGCATTTCTCCAAGGATTGTTTTCATCAAAACTTTAGGAATATTTGGCAACCATAATGGCCTATCTAAAACATTAGCGATAGAATGTGTTAATTCGTGGTTAGTGACGGGGTTTGGAGCTACTCCATTATATACCCCATGCAATTCTTCTCTTAAAATATAAACAAAAATATCAGCCAAATCTTCAATATGAATCCAAGATTGCCATTGATTGCCTTTACCAAAAACAGCGCCCAAACCATATTTAATTGGCTTTACCATTTGCGGTAATGCTCCAGAGTTAGCATCGAGTACTAAACCGATCCTTACTTTTGCAACGGCTATTCCTAAATCCATGAATTCATCTGCAGCTGCTTCCCAATTCTTAACAACCATCCCTAGAAAATTATCTGATAAATGGTTGCATCCTTCTTCATAATATTTGGTCAAGGAATCCTTATAAATTCCAATAGCACTGGCTGTAATAAGGTGGCTTATTAAATGATCTTGTTTTGACAGGGCCTCCTTCAAAACATGAAGACTCTGGGTCCTACTCTCTAAAATAGCTTGTTTGTTGCTTTTGGTCCATCGACTTCCAATAGTGGCACCAGCTAGATTGATTATGGCATCAACACCATCAAAACAACCTGCATCCAATTCATTTTTGGAAGGATTCCAATAAAAGCCTTTATAATTTTTTTGATTTTGAAGTTTATGTTTTGAAGTTGTCAAATAATGAACGGAAATATCATTCTCAAGACATTTTTTTACTATCTCCTTCCCCACTAAACCAGTCGCTCCTGTAATTAAAACCCTCATAAACTCTCAATATATATCAACAAAGGTACATATTTGTAAGAGTATACTTGTATCATTTAATTTAGGTTTAACACGACTACTTGAAACTTTTAACAGAAAATAATCTATTCAAGAAAAAGGTTTGACCGCTCTTAGCATTTCTCGTTTTCCTGGTGGACCGGGTAATTTTTCGACCAAAAACCCTACAGCTAGCATAGCTCTTCTCACAGAACCTTTTGCCGAATAAGTGACCAAAACTCCACCGCTTTTTAATGCTAAAAACATTATTTCAAAAATTGACTCCGTCCACAATTCGGGCTGAACTCGAGACCCAAAGGCATCAAAGTAAATAATATCAAATGTTTCCTTAAAAGTGATCTGATGAAAGAATTTTTGAATTTTGGTGAGTTGAAAACCTGAAGTAATTAAATGAGGTTTCTCCCATGATACTTGATGCAACCTTTCGAATAAATCTGAACCTTTTTCTGATTGAAGTTGATCAGGATAATTCAATTCTGAAATTTCAGTTTCAGAAACGGGATAAGCTTCAACGCCAACATAATTTATAAGTAAATTATTGGACTTTGATTCCAAAAGTGTCAAAAACGCATTCAAACCCGTACCAAAACCTATTTCTAAAATCGAAACATTTTGAGAAAGGGTTTTATCGCCATCATTTACAACTTGTCCCTGATCTAAAAAATAATGTAAACCATGCTTTAAAAAAACGTGCTTTGCCTCTTGAATGGCACCATGGACAGAATGATACTGCTCATTCCACTCTTCAATTTGAATGGTTTTTGAACCATCACCCGTTGTAATTATTTGACGTTTCAAACTATTGGATACGCAATTTATTGATCCTTGGAATTGGCCCCGTACATGAAGTTTGATGGCATGAAATACAGGCATCTACCATGGTGTTAAACCTGTCGGGTAAAGACACTTTAGATGAATCATTAAAAATTTCCTTTTGTGCTTCTAAAAACACTTTGGAAAATGCCTCAAAATTAGCATTACGCTCTTCAGGCTTAGTCATCTCTGCTGAGTGAATTCTTAAAAAATCGACAGGAAATGTCGTGGGAATTTTTCCCTCCAAAATTTCCTGTTTGATTCTTTGATTATGTCCATACATTTGCTCCATTAAAAGAGCCATCTCTGAAAATTCATACATATCATAGACCTTTTTCTCTTTTGGTGTTTCCTTCTCATTGCTTTTGCAAGCAGTAACAAAGATTAAAAGAACGATGACTATACTTGGTATTCTCATTATTCTTCTTTTAGTAAAACACCGTCAGCAACAAAGGTGTAGGTTCTTTTTGGTTCAGTAATAGCTGCTATTTCTTCTTCAGATTTACCAGCATCTTGAGCATAGTGTTTTTGCTCTTCTACGGTCATTTCATCAACAAAAGCAGTACCATCAATAATTACCTCCTGGCCTGCAATATTTTTTGGCATAAAAAATCCGTAATCTTTAAACTTCACCATGACTTCTTCTTCATTTCCAAGATCCAAACGCATCCAGCAACCTTTAGTTTGACAAACACTATTTACCTTAGAAGTCATTTTAACCCGAACACTATCTCCTGGTGTTAAATCTTTAAATTTTTCATTCATCTCCTTAGCGGCCAAGGCCTGATCGGCTTGAATTTTTTCACCAAAAGACACATAGGCTATTTCATCCTGAGCCTCAGAAGGTTCTGGACTATTTTCCCCTCCGTTTTTACAGGAAATAATAAATAATGTAATAAATAAAATTTTTAAAAGATGTTTCATGATAGCTTAATATTAAAGTATTTAGGGCCAAATATACTGTATTTTTAAGTAAACATTAAGTTTTATATCAGGCTTAAATTCAGTATTTTTGCCTCTTCTTAAACTTTTAAAAAATGTCTACAATTTTAGCTAAAAACATTAAGGTTGAAAAAACCAAGAACTCAAAATTATCTGAAACTGATTTTGACAATTTATCATTCGGAAAAGTTTTTTCTGATCACATGCTAATTTGCCATTACAAGAATGGTTCTTGGAATGAGCCTAAAGTTGTACCATATCAACCCCTTACCTTGGATCCTGCAAGTAAGATCTTTCACTATGGTCAATCTGTCTTTGAAGGAATGAAAGCCTATAAAGATGAGAACAATGATATCTATTTATTTAGACCAGAAAATAACTGCAAGCGTTTGAATATTTCTGCTAAAAGATTAGCCATCCCAGAAGTACCAGAAGACTACTTCATGGAAGGTTTAAAAACGCTATTAAAGGTAGATGCTGATTGGATACCCACAGATAGTGGCAGTTCTCTTTACATTAGACCTTTTATTTTTGCTTCAGGAAATGGCTTCCATGCCTCACCAGCTGAGGAGTATACTTTCATTATTGCTACAGCTCCTTCTGGATCTTATTTTTCTGGAAAAGTTAAAGTAGCTATTGAGCAAAAATACTCGAGATCGGCTAATGGTGGTGTAGGATATGCAAAAGCTGGTGGAAATTATGCTGGTCAATTCTATCCAACTCAATTAGCCATAGAAAAAGGATATAACCAAGTTATTTGGACAGATGATAACACTCATGAGTTTATTGAGGAAGCTGGTGCTATGAACATTTTTGTTAGAATTAACGACACCTTATTAACCGCTCCTACAAGTGATAGAATTTTAGACGGAATAACACGAAAAAGTATTATTGAAATTGCAAAAGCCAATGGCATCCCTGTAGAGGTTAGAAAAGTTTCTGTTAAGGAAATTATTGAAGCTGCCGAGAAAGGTTCACTTAAAGAAATGTTTGGATCTGGAACCGCAGCCGTTATTTCTCCTATTGCAGGCTTTGGCTATGAGGGAACAGACTATGATCTTCCAGAATTAACAGATAGTTATGCTAGTAAATTGAAAAAATTAATTACCGATATACAATATAATCGCTCAGAAGACCCATTTGGTTGGAGAGTCAAAGTTGACTAGTAAAAAAAACGGAACCTTAAAGGTTCCGTTTTTTTATTTGTTAAGAATGGTTTCTATATCTGGTTTAAAATAATTAGGCCCTTTTAAAACTTTACCATCTTCTCTATAAATAGGCTCCCCATCAGAACCTAATTTACTCATATTACTTCTTTGTATTTCTTCAAAGACTTCTTCTATTTTATGTTGAAGTCCATGTTCTATTATGGTACCACATAATATATATAACATATCTCCTAAAGCGTCTGCGACCTCCACTAAATCATTGTTATTGGCAGCTTCCAAATATTCTTCATTCTCTTCACGCATCAACTTATAGCGAAGTAAATTTTTATCCTGTCCGAGATCTGCTTTAGGCGCTTCTAAATATCCCAATTTAAAGGCTGTATGGAATTGTTTAACGGCTTCAATTTTATCTTTCATTTCACAATATTTATATCTTGTTTGTCTATTTTTGCTTAAAAATAAATATATGTTCAGTAAAGGACAATTGGTTTTTGCAATTTTATTTGCAGTAGTGTTTTTTGTAGTGATTGCTTATACTTACAGACGAGATTTAAAACTTCATAAAAAATACTACAAAGGTACCATTTGGGTTTTAATTGCTTTTATTTCGTTTATTGCTTTTATTGCCATGTTGAAATTTATATTCATGTAAACCAATAATTAAAAATAAAAAAGAGGATGTTTTCACATCCTCTTTTTTTTTGTCTCAGCATATAACTTAATTTACCTCTGGTAAAAAATGATATAGTTTACTGTAATTCATCATTTGTTCCTCAAAGGAATCCGGTTGGGTTACTTTAATCGCAATAATCTCTCCTTGATCATTCATCTCTGGAACCAATACAGGATTTACAAAACCACTGTAAGGGGCTGAATTAAATTGTTTATTTCTTTCTAAAATCTCAGAGTGCAAATCTTGATCTACTTTGACTCCATAAGTCTCCACAAGTTCTTGAACTGCAGTGAAATCACCTTCAGATTTAATACGTTGTGTTTCTCTTAATAGTTCCCCAAATAATTCGTGAAGCTTTTCATAATCATTGATATTGAAATACGTTTTTCCATCTCTGGATACTTTTTCAATCACGTTATCTTTCTTTCCCTTTTCAAAAACCCAGGCACTCACCCATTGGCGATTTCTCATGTGGGCCTCTTCAACATCATCACCCAATTCCAATCGAATAAGTTGAGTCATCAAGCCATTTCTTATGTAACCATCATATGCAGCCTTTCCTACAGATTTCCAATCATCAACTAATCCTAATTCTTGCAATTTTGGGCTGTATAAATAATATAATCCTACTAAATCAGCTCGACCTTCTTCCAAGGTTGATGCATAATTTTTTAGAGTTTCTTTGGTTGTTCCAACACCTGGATTCAATTGTCCTGAAGCATGTCCTATCACCTCGTGCAATGCTGTATGAAGTTTATCGGCCAATTGACCATACTTCTCTTCCAACATAACTTCTTTTTCATCATTGGAAAATTCCTTTAACCTACCAGTGCTTCCTGCGTTATTATAAGAGTGGATAATATTTCCTAAGGAAACAGATTTACTACCTACCTCTTTTCTAATCCAACTAGAGTTTGGTAAGTTGACACCTATAGGGGTACTTGGGGAAGCATCTCCAGACTCTCCAGCTACATTGACAACCTTGTAGCTTACTCCAACGACATTTTTCTTCTTATGATCATCCATTAATGGAGAATTATCTTCAAACCATTGGGCATTTTCTGATAGTACTGCCATTTTTTGAGACATGTCAAAATCCTTAATTTGAATGATACTTTCATAAGACCCTTTATACCCTAACGGATCATTATAAACCTCTATAAAACTATTTATATAGTCCACATTACCTTCTGTAGCAGCTGTCCAGGTTACATTGTAGTCGTCCCAAGTTTTTAAATCACCACTTTTATAATACTCAATCAATAAACCTAAAGCATCGGCCTGTGGTTGATTTTCGGCAACTCCCTTGGCCAATTCCAACCACTTAATAATTTCATCAATTGCTTCTCCATATAAACCTCCCGATTTATATACACGTTCCTTGACCACTCCATTTTCTTTGACCAATTGCGCATTTAAACCAAATGACAATGGCTTTTCAGGATTTGGGGATTTCATGTTCCCATAAAAAGATTCTACATCAGAACTAGTCACATTAGGACCGTAAAAGTTGGTGGCAGAAACGGCAATATTATCAACACCCTGAGCTAAATTCACTTTTTTTGAGTCATTTTCATTAAATATAACATCAAATGCATCTCCTTCTAAAGTTGCTCCAGAAGCTGCTAATAATTCTTTTAGATAATCTGCTGAAAATCCTGGTTTAATTTTCATGTTGGAATAATGGTGGTGAATTCCATTACTAAACCAAACACGCTTTAAGTATTCTTCAAAAGCCTTCCACTCCTCAGTATTTTTATCTCCAGAAAAATCAGAGTAAACCGTTTCTAAAGCTTTTCTGATTGTTAAATTATATCGGTAGTTTTGATCCCAGATAATATCTCGACCTGATAAACCGGCTTGGGTTAAATAATAAACCAATTTTTGCTCTTTTAGGCTTAATTGTTCCCATCCAGGAATTTGATACCTTAAAATTTTAAGGTCAGCAAATTGATCAACAACGTACTCAAAGGATTCTGATTTTTCCTCAGTAACCATTACTTCTGGCTCAGACTTTTCCTTACCACATGATAATACTAGTAAAAGCACCAGCATTAACCTTAAACTTGTTTTAAACATCATTTTAATTAAATTAGTATTCCCACAAAATTAAGCATTTCATACATGTTTGTAAAATTGATTATCTTTGATTGTTAACAATCAACTCTCTCTAATGAAATTCCTTAAATTAATAGTTTTTATACTACTTATAGCTTTTATTGGTGTTGCCATTTATATAGCCGTTCAGCCAAACTCCTATGAAGTTTCTAGAACCAAAACCATTGACGCTCCACCGTCGGTAGTATACGATGAAGTCATTGACTTTAAAAAATGGGAAGCTTGGTCTCCTTGGATTGAAAAGGAGCCCACAATCAAATTAGCTTATGCTGATAAAACTGAAGGCGAAGGAGGCTCCTATTCTTGGGAAGGCAAAGATGGTATTGGAAAAATGAAAACCCTTTCAGCTAACACTGATAAATCTATCATACAGGAAATCCAATTTGATGATTATGAACCATCCCATATTTTGTGGGATTTTGAACCTACAGATGATGGAAAAACCAATGTAACTTGGACCATGACAGGTGATAACCTCCCATTTATTTTTAAAGGCTTTGCTGCATTAAGTGGAGGTTTCGATAAAATGGTTGGTCCCGATTTTGAACGAGGTCTAGAAAAATTAGATAGTGTATCCATGGCCGCCATGAAGAAATTTGACATTAAAGTGAATGGTATTTCCGAACACGGAGGTGGTTTTTACATTTATAAGACCACATCCAGTAGATTCGATGAAATGAGCACAGCTATTGAAAAAATGATGACCGAAGTAAGCTCCTATGCCATGAAAAATAACCTTACCATGGCAGGCCCGCCATTTACTATTTACCATTCTTGGGATGAAACATTAGGCACTACTATGTTTTCTTGTTGTGTTCCTACTACTGATAGGGTGATTATACCAGAAGGGGATATTTTAACGGGGCAATTGGATCCCTTTAAAGGTGTCAAAACTACCTTGAAAGGAGATTACAGCAACCTTTCTCAAGCTTGGGATCAAACCATGGCCTATTTAAAACAATACGATTTAAAACCGGCCGAAACTGGCTCAATGATTGAATCTTATGTCACCGATCCATCTCGGGAACCCAATCCTGCCAACTGGATTACAGAATTATATGTGGCTATAGAACAACCAGCAGAATAATTGCTTTAATGAAACACTTAGCTCTTGTTTTTTTGGGAGGTGGACTAGGTAGTGTCCTACGCTTTTTAATTGGAAAATTCTTAAACAGCTCAGAAACAGGAATCCCATATGGTACGTTTGCAGCTAATATTTTAGGTAGCCTTCTCATTGGTTTGATACTTGGATATGCCTCTAAAAATAATGGACTATCTCATGAACAAACCCTTTTGATGGCAACGGGCTTTTGTGGTGGCTTTACAACCTTCTCCACCTTTGCTTACGAAAATCATGTGTTTTTAAAAACAGGAGACTTCACCAGCTTTGCCATTTATACCATTGCCAGTTTTATTATAGGGTTTTTAGCTGTTTTTGCAGGAATGTACCTTGTAAAATGGCTTTAGTTTAGTTCTTATCATATGCTTTTACGCCAGCTTCTATTTTCCTATTTAAATAATTATTTCTTGGTACAATAGGACACGAATATTTATCATTATAAGCACAATAAGGATTGTAGGCTTCATTAAAATTGATGACAATATTATTTCCTTTTGGAATACGTGCTTCAACATATCTGCCACCACCATAGCTTTCTTTGCCATTAGTATTATCTAAAAACGGTAGAAATAAATAATCTTCATAGCCTTCCTTTTCCATTAAACCTAAATTTTGATATATATCTAGTTTAAAGGATTGACCTTCAATTTCAAACTGAACAATTCCGTATTTGACATAGTCGGCAAGCCTGTCGGTAGTTGTTTTCATTTTAAATGGCTTTTCTTCTGGTGTTCTTATAAGTATCGCATCAACAACATAGATGGAATCAAAAGAAAAAAATTCTAATCCTTTAAACAATTTTCTATCCTTTTCTTTTAAAGGTGATTTAGTAGCATCTTTAAAATCAGCATTCATTTGTTTTTGCCATTCTGTGTCTCCAGGTAAAGTCTCTCTTTTTTGGGAACATGCAGAAATCGCTAATAATAGAAAGAAAATTTGAAAAAGTTTCATCGTTATTTTTGTTTCTAAAAGTACAACTTAAAACATTTTTTACTAGTTTTGATTGACAAAATAAAATCAAATGAAATCTTACGTCACAATTTGCAAACAAAGAACCGCTTCTGAATCAGGAAGATGGATGGTTTTACTATTGTGATTATGCTATAACTGTTAACGAAAACAATTTTAAAAAGTCCAACTTCACAGTTGGACTTTTTTTATATCCTAGAGTCATGATTAAATTAATAAAAATGTACTTCAATACGTTTTCTGGTCTATCCAGAGAGGTTTGGTGGTTGGCCTTGATTACTCTAATCAATAGAGCGGGTACAATGGTTATACCATTTTTATCACTTTACTTAACAACTGACCTAAATTTTTCCTTGGGACAGGTTGGATGGATTATGAGTGCCTTTGGGTTAGGATCAGTAGCCGGATCTTGGTTGGGAGGAAAACTCACTGACAAAATTGGATTTTATAAAGTCATGGTTTTCAGTCTTTTTTTATCAGGAATATTATTTATCTGGCTACAGTTTTTAAAAACTTTCAATCTGATTTGCCTGGGAATATTTTTGGTGATGACCGTTGCCGATCTTTTTAGACCTGCCATGTTTGTAGCTCTAAACAGCTATAGCAAAATTGAAAATAAAACAAGATCTATTACATTAATAAGACTTGCAATAAACCTTGGTTTTTCTGCTGGTCCAGCCATTGGTGGTTATATTATAACTTCCATGTCATATGGAGGTCTTTTTTGGGTGGATGGTATTACTTGTATTGCAGCAAGTTTAGTCCTTTTGAAAGTATTGCACCCCAAAAAAGTTAAAGTTTTAGATGACTATAAAAATATGCAGCCAAAATCAGCCTTTACAGATTTCCCATTTATGATTTTCCTATTGGCCATGATTCTATTTGGTGTCATATTTCTACAATATTTCTCCACAATGCTCATATATTACAAGGAGGTGTATGGTTTAAATGAAAAATATATTGGACTGCTTTTGGGACTCAACGGTTTTTTAATTTTTATAATAGAAATGCCTTTAATTAAGTGGTTGGAAACAAAAACTTTTACCAAAACTGGGTTGATGCTTTTTGGGGCACTTTTAACAGGTTTAAGCTTTATTATTTTAAACATGTTTTCTTGGGTAGGAATTTTAATTGTTGGTATGGTTTTAATGTCTGTGGGAGAAATGATAACCTTTCCCTTCTCAAATGCTTTTGCATTACAACAGGCCAAAAGAGGAAACCAAGGAGAATACATGGCACTTTACAGTGTTGCTTTTTCTATTTCTCACATTATTGCCCATAATGCCGGCTTACATATGGTGGATGGGTTAGGTTTTAACACAACTTGGTTACTCATAACTTTTTTAGCAGTCCTATGTGTATTACTTTTGATGTTTCTTAATCTTCACATGAAAAGAAGAAAAAATTTAGGCCCTCATTTTGAAATCGAATTATAAATTATGAAAGATGTCGTTATTATAGGAGCTGGTCCTATCGGAATCGCTTGTGCTCTTGAATGTAAGAAAAAAGGTTGGGATTATTTGGTATTAGACAAGGGAGCATTAACAAACTCCTTGTTTAATTATCCTTTAAAAATGACTTTCTTTTCCACTTCTGAACGGTTAGAGATTGATAATATTCCGTTTATGAGCACAAATCCTAAACCAAATAGAGATGAAGCTCTTGAGTATTACCGAAGGGTTGTTTCCAATAATGATTTGACTATTAATTTATATGAAGAGGTGGTTAATGTTAAGAAACAAGGCCTTCATTTTTTAATTAAAACCACTAAACAGGACATTCAAGCAAAAAATGTTATCGTTGCAACTGGCTTCTATGACATTCCAAAATTATTAAATGTTCCCGGAGAAAATTTGGATAAAGTGGCTCATTATTACAAAGAAGCCCATCCCTTTTCCATGCAAAAAGTGGCTGTCATTGGCGCAAGCAATTCATCTGTTGACGCTGCCCTTGAAATTTGGAGAAAAGGAGGAGATGTAACCATGATAATACGTAAAAATCAAATAGGAGAGCGTGTTAAATATTGGGTCAGACCAGATATTTTGAATCGAATTGAAGAAGGAAGTATTAAGGTTTTCTATAATTCTGAAATTACCGAAATAAAAGAAAAAGAAATAATTATAAATACACCTACTGGATTAAAAACACTAAATAATGATTATGTTTTAGCTTTAACGGGCTACCAACCAAATTTTGAATTTCTTAAAAATTTAGGAATTCAATTACAGAAGGACAATCATGATATCCCAGTCTACAATAGTGAAACTATGGAAAGTAATGTAAAAGGTATCTACTTAGCTGGCGTCATTTGTGGAGGTAAAGAAACTCACAAATGGTTCATAGAAAATTCAATAATTCATGCTAAAATGATTGCCAATAATTTATCCAAAACTCTTAAAGAGGTCTAACCTCTCCATTTCTAACGACATCAGATAAAACAATTTGTGTTTTGGTTTCTCCATAGACAATTAATTGATCTATAAAGCTTTCCAGATGTTTTTGATTCTTAAATATTACTACCATTACAATATTTTCATGGCCTGTGATACGATAACAATTAATGACTTCATCAAAGGTTTTAACCTTTTCCAAAAATGGTTTTAATTTCCCCATAAAAGCTCTAATCGTAATTATAGCCTTTAATTGATATCCTACATCAAAATAAGATATTGCAGTATAATATCCCTCAATAATTCCAGCATCTTCCATTTTCTTTATTCTTTCTGATACTGCTGGCGAACTTATCCCTACCTCCTTACCTATAGCGGTATGAGATAGTCTAGCATTCCTTTGAAGACATTTTAAGATTTTCCAGTTTAAATTATCTATGGGCATGTCAACATCTTAATTAAATATTAAAGTAAATATATCATTTTAATTTAATATTTAAAGCAGGAATTCATTAGTTGTCACTAATTTTGAATAATTGCTTAGAAAAGATATGATATCACATTTTACAGAACAACCTATTTATCAAAAAGCGCTAGAAATATTTGTACTTTCAAGGAGTATTTCCAGCTATTTGAATCATGATCTTTCTGAAATCTACACAGATGGAAAGGAAAATCGTCATATATACTTTTCTGGTGATATTGTACAGCAATCGATTTCTTTGGCTCCTGAAATTGCAAAAGCAGAACAAGAAATCTGTAGCGAGAAAAAATATAAACACATTGCCTCTGTTAGAAGACTAACCAACCGTCTATATCATAGCTGTAGAAGATTAGAAAACTGCAACAGCAACGGACGTGATTATGTATGGTTACTTCGAAGAGAACTTCACAAGTTCAGAAAGTTGGAGCGAGCTTGGTCCCTTACCCTATAAGTAAAGTCCTCATTTAAAAATAGTTAAGCATACTGCTTAGTATTACTATTGCTCATGACATGGTAAGATTTGAGGGAATTTTCGGTTCTGGTCCTAAGAGCCCAACAAATTATATATTTTACTATAGTTGATGTATATAATTAACCGTATCCTTCAATAAACTAATTAGTTAGTTATCTAAAAGATAAGTATATCAATAACACTTTTGATTGTTTAGCTAGAATAACCATTATCTATAAATCTTTATATAGATTGTAAAAGAGATTATTTCTGTCCAAGATTGTTAAAAACAAAAAAAGCACCTGTCAAATGACAAGTGCTTTCAAAAAAGGCGGCGACCTACTCTCCCACAATGCAGTACCATCGGCGCTAACGGGCTTAACTACTCTGTTCGGAATGGTAAG
>NZ_JAJJNF010000112.1:0-202 GCF_021245805.1 Mangrovimonas futianensis | reverse complement strand
CCACACCGGCATAGTCCACTCTTACGTAGATCACCTGCCCAAGGACGTTGGACAACGGACTGCTCTGTGGCAGCACATCGTCCACTGCGTTCTGGTAGGTCAGGTGGAAGGTAACATCTAAACTGGTGTCACCTCCTGTAATTTCTTCTATGGTACTGTCCAGGTCAAACTCGCCCAGGTCATCGTTGTCAGGGTCACAGTA
>NZ_JAJJNF010000111.1:0-207 GCF_021245805.1 Mangrovimonas futianensis | reverse complement strand
CATCGTCCACTGCGTTCTGGTAGGTCAGGTGGAAGGTAACATCTAAACTGGTGTCACCTCCTGTAATTTCTTCTATGGTACTGTCCAGGTCAAACTCGCCCAGGTCATCGTTGTCAGGGTCACAGTAAGTAAGCGCCTGTGGGATGTTGGCCGCTGGTGCACCCACTACCTGAAGGGTCAGGGTCGTGGTGGTATGGCAGCCGGTGT
>NZ_JAJJNF010000110.1:0-208 GCF_021245805.1 Mangrovimonas futianensis | reverse complement strand
CTACCGTTGGCATGTAGCTGGAATCCGTGCCAAGTACCACCGCAGGGTCCGTGGCCTCGCTCCATTCAAAGCTGTAGGCCGAAGCATCAAGTCCCGTGTCCATCAGTGGAGAGCCCACGACCTCCGTCCCGTTGGTGTCCGTACACAGTACGTACACATCCTCCAGAACAAAGGAAGGAATAGGCGCCACCTGAAGTTCCAGGGTGGT
>NZ_JAJJNF010000109.1:0-221 GCF_021245805.1 Mangrovimonas futianensis | reverse complement strand
TTCCTTCACAGATGGTTACATCATCTCCTGCAGATACAACCAATTCTGGTGTCTCTGGTTGGGTCACTGTAACCGTTACTGAATCCGTGGAAGAACATTCGCCGGTTGTTACCGTTACCTCATAGGTCGTGGTTGCCGATGGACTCACCTCAATACTTTGGGTCGTTGCCCCGTTGCTCCACTGATAGCTCTCACCACCGGTTGCGGTCAACACAACGGTG
>NZ_JAJJNF010000108.1:0-231 GCF_021245805.1 Mangrovimonas futianensis | reverse complement strand
CGGCCGCATCGGTTACGGTCCAGGTTACTGTTGTATTACCTATTGGGAATGTAGCAGGCGCATCATTGGTTGCAGGATTCGCCCCACAGTTATCAGCTGTAGTCGGTGTTCCAAGAGCCACACCAGTGGCTTGACATGAAGCATTGGCACTAACGGTTACGTCATCAGGTGCTGTAATGGTAGGGTCTGTATTGTCTTCGACAGTTACTATTTGAGTATCAGTAGCAGAAT
>NZ_JAJJNF010000107.1:0-255 GCF_021245805.1 Mangrovimonas futianensis | reverse complement strand
ATGGTCCGTAACTGATAACGATGGCAATACAACAACACAAACCCAAACCATTACCGTGGAGGACAACACGCCTCCGGTGCTTGTTGGCGTTCCTGCCGATGCGACCGTAGAATGTGATGCCATACCCACTCCTGCTGTGGTTACCGCAACAGACAACTGTGATACAACCCTTACCGTTAGCTATTCAGAAACTACAAATACCGTCAATGATGGTGTCGGAACTATCATCCGTGAATGGTCCGTAACTGATAACGA
>NZ_JAJJNF010000106.1:0-255 GCF_021245805.1 Mangrovimonas futianensis | reverse complement strand
TGGACGGTCCTTCCGGTTATGTAGGTTACAGTTGGAGTTTTGGTGGTTCCGAGGTAGGAACTTCCGAAGATTTAACGATAACTGGAGCGACTTCGGCAGATGCTGGTGTTTATACATTAACGGTGACTGATAATAATGGCTGTTCTGGAAGCGATACTGCAACGGTTACGGTCTACGACAACCCAGAGCCATCTGTTGGTGATGCGTCAGACTGTGAGGGCGAGGACATCACCTTGGACGGTCCTTCCGGTTATG
>NZ_JAJJNF010000105.1:0-255 GCF_021245805.1 Mangrovimonas futianensis | reverse complement strand
CTGGTGACATTACAGCTACTGCTGTAGATAGCATGGACGATACAGATCCTTGTAACATTGTGGTGACCAGAACGTGGACATTTACTGATGCGTGTAACAATTCATCTTCAGTGTCACAGACCATCACCATTCAAGATACAACGGCACCGGTGGCTCCTGAGGCTCCTGCAGATATCACTTACGAGTGTATCGGCGATATGCCTGCTGCTGGCGAGTTGACTGCTACAGACAACTGTGCTGGTGACATTACAGCTA
>NZ_JAJJNF010000104.1:0-255 GCF_021245805.1 Mangrovimonas futianensis | reverse complement strand
CATAGCGGTCAAATATATAAATTTTAGCGTTAACTTGGGTGTTAATATTGTAAATCTGCCAAGTGTCGTTGTCCCCGTCCCCATTAGGGGTAAAGAACAATGGGTAGTCCATTACCGTCACCGTATCGCTGCCGATACCGCAACCGTTGATATCCCTTACCTGTACCAGGTGTTCCCCGAAGGACAGGTTCTCAAACACATAACTGCCGTCATTGGGCTCGTTGCTCACCCATGGACCATTGTCAATGCTGAACT
>NZ_JAJJNF010000010.1:0-109427 GCF_021245805.1 Mangrovimonas futianensis | reverse complement strand
CCTTAAACGAAGGACTGAATACTGGAAAAGTCGCGCTTATTAAATCCGATTCCTTAAAAACACTTTTATACGGTTTACCATCTCTAGTCGAAGAGGTTAGAAGTGGAGAAAAATACATGAACGAAGACCTTAACGATTATTTTTACCCGTTTATATATGAGCATATTAGTTTCAGACAGATGGACTATGAACACACTGCACATGGAGAACTAATCGGACCTTCAAAATTTAGCAGCCACAACAATTTAAATGTGCTGAATATTCTAAAGTTTGAGAGCTTAATAGACAATATATTTTATAACTCTAATGTACAGATAGACAACTACCAAAGACTTAAAACTGAATTAGAAAACATTTATGAATTAATAGAGGAATATGACTAAAATAGCGAAAGCACAACAATGTATAACCCCAATTACGGCGGATTCGACTACGCCCACGGCAGGCTAGAATCCACTCGGAATTGCCAGTGTCAGTGCTAAACCAAAAATCATTAACTTGAAACCAGCTACAAGCCATATACCTGACCATTAACAGTAATTCAAATCAACCAAATGAAGAATCTATTTTTAATAATAACATGTGTTGTCCTCTTATTTTCTTGCAAGTATTCGAATGATAAAAAAGAGGAAACAAACGTAACAAGTTTAAAAGAACTAGAAGTAAAACTAGATTCACTTTTCAATTCAAAAATTGGAATAAATGAACCTGGCGCTGCTTTATTGATTTCTTATAATCAAGAAATGATCATCGGAAAAGGTTATGGTTTAAGGGATTTAGAAACTAAAAAGCCTATTACCATTAATACGAATATGAGAATGGCTTCTGTGAGTAAACAATTTACTGCTTTATGTGTTTTAAGTCTCGTGGACAAGGGCTTACTTTCCTTGAATGATTCCATAAATAAATTTTGGGATTATCCCGTTTTCGCCGATATTACTATTGAGCAATTGATGAATCACACCTCAGGAATTGCTGACTATGAAGCTTATTTTGATAACAATTGGGACCGGAGCAAAATAGTAGAAAATAAAGATGTTTTAGAATGGCTAGCTACAAATCCAAAACCATTGTTCCAATCGGGCAAAAATTGGGAATATTCTAATACTGCTTATCTTGTTTTAGCTTTATTGGTCGAAAAGGTTTCAGGAGAAGAATTCTCAAATTATGCCAAGAAAAATATTTTTGACAAAGCTGGTATGAAAGAAACGAATTACTATAATCTAGCAAATCCAATAGAAATTAAAGAAAGAGCTTTTTGCTATGAAAAAGACAGTCTAGATAATTGGAAAAAAGTTGATGGCTGGTATATGAATGGCATTATGGGAGATGGGGCAGTATATACAAGTGCAAATGATTTTTTAGCATATGATAACTCTTTGCGAAATAATAACATACTATCCAAAAAGGCACACGATTTAATTTTTAAACCAAGTTCAATCCTAAAAAAGAAATGGCCGAGTTCGAACCCTTTTGAGGAAAGTTATCCATTTTTAGCGAATAGTGAACTAAAGTATGCTATGGGATGGTTTACTAATGAAGATTTGGCAATGCATACTGGGGGTTGGTACGGTACAAGAACAGTAGTTTTAAGAGAATTTGACCGACCTTTAACTATTGCCATATTTTTAAATTCAAATTCATCATTTAACGAACTAATAAACGAAACATACAGTCTAGTAAGTGATTATATAAAAACTACCGTTAAAAATGGTCATAAGTAATTGCTTGTTCTCGCCTACAAACAACAAAAGTTCAAAGTGTGAACTGGCGAAGCAAACCACTTGAAATGGCTTACTTCAGTGCTCAACAGACAATAGTAATTTTGGATTTCTTGTAATACGGAACCCAGACCTGTCCTGCAGAACCCAACCTTGTCCTGCAGAACCCAACCTTGTCCTGCTGAACTTGTTTTCAGCATCTCTAGTCACGCAGAACCCCAACCCTTGTCATACTGAACCCAACCCTTGTCATACTGAACCCAACCCTTGTCATACTGAACCCAACCCTTGTCATACTGAACCCAACCCTTGTCATGCTGAACCCCAATCCCTTGTCATGCTGAACTCGTTTCAGTATCTCTAGTCACGCTGAATCCAACCCTGTCATACTGAACCCAAACCCTTGTCATGCTGAACTTGTTTCAGCATCTCTTATTTCACCACCCCACAAAAAAACCTATTTTTTTAACAAAAAAACACCTACAATTTTAATAAATAATAATAAATTAGTGGCTCTCCTTAAGTTGATACGACTAGTTTCTAGCTCGTACGGTTTATTAATTGAAATAAGCCTATTAGTTCATGTATTTTAAAACAATAATAACAAACAATAACAAGACTCGTAAACCCACACAAAAAAGTGATGATATCCTGACAAAAAGAGGGGTAAAAGACTATTTTTATGGGGATATAACGAGTTGTGCTTAATTTGAACAAAAACACATAATGAAATATATACTACTCACATTAACATTATTTTTTATGGCTGAATCTAACGCTCAAGTTAACTCTCTTTCAGAACAATTAATACATAGCACAATAAGAATTGAATGTCAATATTTAATAAAGGATAATACAGGAAAAACAATCTCGAAAGACGGAACTGGGAGTGGATTCATATTTAGTTTTAAAATGAATGAAACCGACAGCACTACTATCCCAGTTATTGTAACTAATAAACATGTAATACAAAATGCAATAAAAGGTAAATTTCTATTTACAAAAAAAGATAGTTTAGGTAATCCTATTTACGGTGAGAAAGAAACAATTGAAATAGTTAATTTTCAAAAATACTGGTTACCACATCCAGACCCAAAAATTGATTTATGTATTATGCCAATCGCACCGATACTAAATCAATCAATAAAAAATAATAAACCTATTTATTACAGAAGTTTTGATGAAAGTTTAATTCCCGAAAAAGAAATCTGGGAATCTTTCACAGCTCTTGAAGACATACTTATGATTGGTTACCCAATAGGATTATGGGATAGTAAAAATAATTTACCAATTATTAGGAAAGGGCAAACAGCAACACCAATGAAGATTGACTATCAAGGAAAAGCTGAATTTTTATTGGATATACCTGCATTCCCAGGTTCTAGTGGTTCACCAGTTATATTATATAATCAAGGTTCTTATGCAACCGATACAGGAATAAATTTGGGCACAAGGCTTTATTTAGTAGGAATATTATACGCTGGACCTATGTATAACGCTAAAGGAACCGGTGAAATAACAATCCATAATTTACCAGTTAACATTACAACTACTACTGGTGTGCCTATCAATATTGGAGTTTCTATTAAATCTAATTTGTTATTGGATTTTAAAACAGAATTGAAAAAATTATTAAAAAACTAAGCACAACAATGGCTATAAGTAATTGCTTGTTCTCGCTTACTTCTGAAAATCCTCTCGGATTTTCAGTTTGGTGTGTACTTGCAAAGTTGAGTGCTAACCCACGCAACTACGCATAGCCGAGACCGTTAGCAGCAAGTTAAACTGATATTGCGTTCATCAATACTTAATAATAGAATTCGAATGTTAACATACGATGAATATATAGAATTAAGAGATAAACTCATAAATAATGAGATTGGGATAGAACTTGCAAAAGAGCAATGTTGGAATGGTTTCAAAGAAGATCAAAGGTCTTGGCATACAAAAGATTGGAAAGAAAGAAGGTTAAAATTCATTAAAGAAAAATGCCAGATATGTAGTAGTACAGATACTTTAACGTTACAGCACCTGTCTCATCCAAAGAAATACAACGAATATTTAAGAGAGATAACGAGAACATACATAAATCAATATATAGATAACAATTCCGAAATTGATAAAACGGTATTTAGAAATCATGTATTAAATAATTATGAATATGTACCGATTCCATTGTGTCCGAATTGTATGAATAAAAACCCAAGTGAAAGGGTGAGAAAAATTCCAAAATATCGATGTGCGGATTGTAAGCACGAATTTGAAGAAGCGAATTATAGGTCGGCAACTGAACTGATTTCTATTTTTTTCGAAGGTAAGGACGCATATGAAGTGCGAGATAAGTGCTTTGTGTCAAAAGATAAATGGAGAAATCAACATAACTTATCAAATATTAAGTATTGGTTTCAAAGAAATATAGCAAAAAATAATGACGCTGAATCTATAGAGAAAAAAGCGTTTATACTTTATCTAAACGACAACATCAAATACCTTTCCTTTGAAGACACGATAACAGCTTGTAGAAAATGTGCTTCTAACTATGACTTATATGGAATGGAATTATGCCCAAAATGTGAGGAGTACTACAAGGGAATTCAATATCCAACTTGTATCCAATGTTTGCCAGAAGAAAAACGAAAAGCAGTAGAAGAACAAATTGAATTCGGTAAGCAATGGAGAGATATGGAAAAAAACCTTGGAATTGATTAAAAAATTAAAATAATTAAACCAGCTGAACAACTAAATGCGAAAGGATATAGATGAATTAATAGAAGGCATTCCGCCTATAGTTGACCTTCCTGTAAAAATGGATAATGCTAATGAAGTTATTGATATTTATACAGGAGAATTTTTATTAAAAAATAAAAAATGTGAAATTCACATAGATGGGAAAATTGAATATCAATGGTTTCCACAAAAAGGCACGGTATTCAGCGGATTCGTATTATCAGAAACTGAAATTTCAATAAAATCAGAAAATGCATTAGATGAATATGATTTGATAATTGATGGCTTATCCTCTGGAAATACATTCATAACTAATCGCACATTAGGACTTTCTAATGATAAGCAAAAGATTAAAGGTGTTTTTACAAAGTATGCTGTTTTTAATGACAGTTCAATTGGTGTTGATTCTATAACCTTTGCTATTCCCAACTTGAGAAACTTTTTAGGTTCATCTGTTCATAAAATGTTTGAAAAATCTGTTTCTTGGTCAAGAAGCCGTGTTCAATTTGAAAACAAGGAATATAAAATTGTTATTGATAAAACATTAGACTATAATGAACGACTCGAAAACCTAAATTCCAAAGGTGGCTATCTTCTACTCTATTCAGGAAGGTTGACAAAAACAAAGGGTAATTTAACACTTGAAAACGCAAGAGTAATTATAAATTGCTTTGACACATTCCTAACTTTTTTAAATGGACGAAGAGTTTCAACTGTTTTTCATAGTGGGATTTTCGAAAACAACAAAGTTTGGTCTGATTATTCAAATTACTCATTAGATATTCATAAAAGTGCCACCAGTTGGACTTTAAGGCATTCTACAGAGGGTCTTAATGAACTTTTTCAAAAATTTACAAATTTGTGGAAAGATGAGAATGATAGAAATTTTTTGATTTCAACGGTGCACTGGTACATTGAAGCAAACAATAATTCAGGTTACACAGAAGGTTCAATAATAATGGCTCAAACTGCATTAGAATTAATATACAACTGGTTACTAATTGAAAAAAATGGGCTGTTAATTGGGAAAGATTCAGAAAATATTAACGCAGCAAATAAAATTCGACTTTTACTCTCTCATCTAAAAATTGATTATAGTGTCCCAAAAGATTTTAATGAGTTAAATGAATTAATTGGCACGTCACCAGAATACATTGATGCGCCTTCAATAGTCGTACAAATTCGTAATTCAATTGTACATTCTCAAATTGAAAAAAGAAAAAAAATATCAGCTTTATCCTTACAGACTAAATACCAAGCTCTTCAATTATGTATTTGGTACATTGAAATGTCGCTTTTATTTATTTTAGGGCATAAAGGGAAATATTCTAATCGATGTTCAAAAAAACTTTATCCAAAAGACAGGGAAATAAATGTTCCTTGGATTTGATTATAATTGAGTTAACTACAAATTCAACTATTTTATAAAATGGAAATTAATGAAATACTAAAAAGACTTGATAATTCAATTAAATCCGTTTTGGAAAATGAATATGACATTTTAGCAAGAGGACTTAATGAGCTTAATCTTACTGGCCATCTGACAAAGTATTTAACACCACATTTTGAAGAACTAACTGTCGACCCTGAATATAATGGTGATAAACTGAAAGATAATGATAGAAAAGCATTAGATATTGCAAGAAATAGAATGATTGAAATTGGAATTTCACCAAATGAAACTGACAACTATCAGTTAACACCAGATATAATTATCCATCAGCGAAACACAAATGCTCATAATCTGGTTGTAATTGAGGCTAAAAAGGACAGCAATTCGAAAAAGAGAAAGGATTTTGATTTACTAAAACTTGAACATATGACAATTGACTATTCTGGCAATCATTACAATTATAGAATTGGAATTGCAATTGTTTTTGGTACAAAAAAAAGAGCTGGCGAATATGAGATACATTATTACCAGAATGGAATGCCAACTAAAAGAGAAAATCTGAAATGAAAAACCAGCTGCTAACAACGTATATAAAAAATAGCGGTTTAATCGCCTAAAGAAAGTAAAATGAATAAATTGAAGGTCAGTTATTATCCGAAAAGTTAATGCGTAAAATCCCCAAATGTTCATAGCCGAAATCGTTGTGTGTCAGCAAAACAAATGACACGCATAAAATAAATACTAACATAGAAAGCAAATTTTATGAAGACACTTTCTCTAACACTGATTTTTGTATTGACGACAATGCTAACTTTTGCTCAAGGAAAACCTGACATTCCTAATCAAAATATTTCTACTGACAGTGATGTTGTCTTTCGGCTTTTTGCTACAGATAATTCACATAATTTTATCAAATTGAATACGAGAAATGGACATATGTGGCAAGTCCAATGGAGCCTAGATGACAATCAATTTGAAACTATATTATCCTATATTTCACTTGTACCTAAAGAAGAAGAGAAAAATGGAAGGTTTTTTCTTTATCCAACTACCAATTCATATAACTTCATTCTGCTTGACCAAATAGATGGTAGAACTTGGCAAGTACAATGGAATTTTGAAGCAGAAAATAGGATGGTAGTTCGGATAAATTAAATGTTATGAATTATAAATCTAATTCATGTATGTTGAAATTTAATGAAAGTATTTATTTGGGAAATGCCACATTATAAATGATTGAATTTGAAAAAGAATTGTATAAAGAATTAGTAATCGACTGAAAATAAAAATGCCTAACACACAACAACGGATGAATAATTGCTTTTTTTCGCCTACATCTTACACGAGCACAAAGTGCGAACTGGCGAAGCAAAATCCTCAAAAGCTAAACTGAAACAAGCCATTCAAAAAACGTTGTGCATAAATTGACCAAACAAAAATCTATGAATGAAATATTAAAAAAAGGAGCATATATTATTTTCTTAATTTTAGTATCCTCCTGTGGAGCTAATAAAGATCTAGATAACACAAAAGTAAATACTCATTCCAATTCTCAATACAAAAAAAGTAGAGTAGCTTACTCTGGAACACTAAACCGAACTGAATACGATAAATTGATTAAAAATCTGGAAGAAGAATTAAAAACCACAATTCCTGATAATAAATCTATTCTTATAAATTATAACCAAAAAGCGCCAAATTGTATAAATGTTAGATTCAACAAAAATGACAATAGAAAAGTGACCAAAAACAGAATTAGTATTTCATCAAGAATGAGTTCTGATTATAATGCAATTGACTTTTTTGTTTATACGAATGATTCTTACAATAGAGAAATTTATGAACAAATGGATGAATTTATAATGGATTCTGGTTTTTTCTATAAGAATGTTTTTACAGAACATCAAAACTGTGCCGGATTTTTAATAATAAAACCTAATGGAGAATTCTATCAACAATACGGGGAGGATTATTATTCAGAAGTGAAAGCATTCTTTGAAAAGGAATAAAAAATTAGCGGAACAACGGATAAGTAATTACTTGTTCTCGCTTACTTCTGACACGAGCACAAAGTGCGAACTGGTAAAGAATAATCCTTTTACCCAAAACCACAATTTTTTATACACAAACCATTAATACCCAAATGACCTTAAAATACGAACTTACAAACTCAGATTTTTTAGAATATCAGCTATATGCGTCTTCAAAGTCTGAATCACATAAAAAGAAACTCAGGAATAATAGAATTTTAGGACCAATTCTTTTTTTACCATATGGATTATACTTAACCAATAGGGATGAAAATTACATTGGAATTATAGTTTTTGGAATTACAGCAATTCTGTGGTTTATATTCTATCCAAAATATTCCAAAAGGAGGTATAAAAATCATTTTAGAAAACACGTTGAGGAAAATTATAAAAACCGGATAAATAAGCCTGTGCAAATTGACTTTAATGAAAATTCTATTAATGCCAAAGATTTTACATCTGATACCAAATTAAACGGAACTGAAATCAAAGAACTGATAGAAACAAAAGAACATTTCTTCATAAAATTAACTACTGATTTATCTTTGATTGTCCCAAAACACTCAATTGAAAATCAAACGGAATTTAAAAAACGTGTGACCGACTTAGGAGCAGAATATATTGACGAACTGAATTGGAAATGGAAATAAAGGTGCTATTGGCAACAATGTAAAACAGCAATTCCGATTGGAGATCTTCGCTATTTCTAAATTGAAAAACATAATAAAATAAAACAATGACTTACGGTTAGAAGGGACCGTTAGGAAACTTAATAAACGGAAAATGAAGTTATCAGAAGAAAATAAAATGTCTCTTTTAGTTTCAATCCATCAGATGATTGAAGAAAATGCAAACTATATTGCTAATGACATTGAGAGTAATAAAATCAATCGCCTTATAAACTATCCGCCTAATGGAGGCTTGACAGAATCAGAAAAAGAAGAAGTCTCAAAATTAAGCGGTAATCCGGTTCTAAAAAGCGCATTGAGGAAAATATTAGCAAGTAATACTTCAGATGTGTTTTTCGGATTCCTAAATATTTTAGATGGGACATCTGACCCAACCGTTGAGTACGGAGAGTGGGGAGAAGTTATGTTGGTTGACTTTGACGAAGAAAACGAAATGGATTCTATGCTTCATGAAGATTTTTTTGGAACTTATTGGGACTGGAAAGAGAAAAGAAAAAATACCAGTTGGAAGTTAGACCTATTAGATGAATAAAAAAACACCTGAGAACAATCAATAACAGTAATTCCGATTGGAATGCTTCGCTAGTGCTAAACCGAAATCATTAACTAAAAACCCGTAACTTACAGTTAGAATAGACCGTAGTGCGTTATTAAACCCCAAACATTGAAAATGAAAAACATCAGAATTATCATCACTTTATTAAGTTTAATACTCTTAACCTCTTGTGCATTAAAACCAATTACATCCGAATATACATTCTTAAAAACTAACATTGAAAATGTTGAACTGAATGATTTAGGGAATGGAAATGTCCTGATTTATAATGGTGCGAATATTTTACATAAAATGGACAATACAGCTCGGTTGAATATTTGGCTGGACAATAAACCTCTTGGACAAATTAGACCAAGTGAATATGTAATTATAAACCTTAATAGCGGAAAACATCAATTTAAAGTTTTGCATATTGACGTTGTAAATATGAGAAGTGAACACGAAGTTGAAATTGATAGCGAAACAAAAGTTATTAAAATCAAACCCACTGTGACGTCAAATAAATTAGAATTGAAAAACGAATTTCCCGAAAATTTTGAGAAGTTTAATTATGCTGAAAAAAGATAAACAAAGCCAAATAATAATGGATAAGTAATTGCTTGTTCCCGGCTATCTCCCACACGAGCACGAAGTGCAAACTGGCGTATCAAAATTTTTGCGGATTTTTCCAAAACGAAACCTATCTATCACCGTTGTATATAATTAAAAAAAGAAATCATGATTAGTATTAATGTTGCGCAGAACCAAAAGTTACCTCCTTTAAATATTCGTGAAAACTTTGTTGAAGGTTTAAAGATATGGTTAGTTATTAAACCTCTTCAATTCTTATTCAAAAATGAGATGGAAAAACATATGGTAGAGTTACAAAGTTGTAAAGAAGGTACAGTCGGTTATGATATTTATGGGATGCTTAAAAAGTACCATTTGAAAGTAATACCAAAGTTTGAAAACCATGATTTAAAACATTTAATACTGGGATACGGAATGTCTCCACTTGAGGAAATCAGAATGCAAATGTATTTACTTGGAAATGGAAATTATAGCATTTATTGCCTACTCTTTGCCCTTTCAGGAATACTCTTTCCAAAACAGTGGAACAGTTTTTATTTAGCATTCAAAAAAGGAAAAAATAGAGTTTCCATTCTCAACTTAACAATTTCAGATTGTATTCACATGCAAACTGAAAAATTAAAAACTACCTATAACAAAGACTAATTATAAGATGTTTTGGCGTTTAATTTGACACATCCATACTTTCTATTCCCTTTATCACGACCCACAGCTAAGCGGAAATTTTCACCATACTTGCTTTAGCCATTAACGTTTTAGCACATTTGAGAAAAACCTATGAGTAAAATATTGACTTTGAAAATTGCAATCATTCTTTCACTTCTGACTTTTAATAATATGACTGAATTAAAAAAATGGAGTCAAACTGATTATGAAAAAAATTTAAATACTGCTTCAGAATATTATTTACAGAAAAAGGAAATACCTGATTCCATTTTAATAAAATTAGTTCCTGAAAATAATGCTGAATTTCACATTTATTACGGAACAACTGGACCTGACCACAAATTGGCTAAAACTGACTTTTTCTATGACACTACTCGTCTAATTTTTGAGAAAGTGTCTTCCGAAAAAAATAACAATTTTTATTTGCCGAGTTTAAAATTAATCAGTTTTGCAGATGGAGAATTTGCTGAGGAATTTATTGAATATTTGGAATTAATAATAGAAATGGATAAAGAAAAGTTCTGCGCATCGATAAGTGGAAAAGAATATGTTAAACACAATCCGTTTAAATACTATTCCGAATTGCATAAATGTGAATAAAAAAACACCTGATAACAACCAATAACAACAATTCCGAATGGAATTCTTTACTAGTTCTAAATTGAAAAACAAAGTAAACTAAACCGATAACTGGAGGTTCTACGAACCTTTGTATTTAATACCCAAATATGAATAAAGTATTTTTTTACCCTTTAATTTTTTTAATCTTAGTTTCAGCAACTAAACTATCTAAAAAAGAAAATATATGGAATTTCGAGAATTATGATAAAATCGAATATGATTTTTCGATGTCAGCTACAAATGAAGTGAACTATTTAAATCAAAAAAATGGAGTGAAAGTTTCTGCAAGCCTTATAGTTGATATTGTTGATAGTACACATGCTGACTTAGTTATTATAAATAAAAAGATTATTGAAAAAGTAAATGACTCTGTTACTACATTTGACGAAATTGATCTGAAAGATGATGTTATTTTTAAAAACTACACTAATCAAGGAAAAATAGAAGGTAAAATTTCAGAAGAGGCTACCTCAATAAAAGATATTCTCTTCCCAGTAATTTTGGAAGAAATTAAAACAGGTGAATCAATTACTAAAAAATTCAAAATCCCCTTTAATTTGATTAATGATATTATAGAGTTGGAAGTGGAAAATGTTATTGTCAAAACTAAATCTGAAAATGGACTTAATACTTATTCAGGTACAATTAATTCTAAAAAACATTCCATTGAAAACCCTAATGTAGAATCTTTGACAGTCTTTGTTAACGGGAATACTATTTTTCAATTTGATAATAATAAAGGAGTGTTTTTAAATCAACAGACCGATTTAACATTTTTTGTAAAAGGAAAGTTGGACAAAAATGAATTATCAGATATTTTAACTTTCCGAATCAATCAAGAAATAAAATTAAAAAACCTTAAATAGATACCAATTACAACAAAGCCCTAAGTTAAAAGCCAATAAACAATCTATTTCACTCCTTACACCGCCAAACTTATTTAAGCATTTTAAACCAGGTTATAGTCGGGTTATCTTCGGGTCATATTCGGGTCATATTCGGGTGAGTTCGGGTGAGTTCGGGTCAAAACCCTGTTTAAAGCATCGATTCGCCATAGATCAAGTAGGGTGTATTTGAAGAACATTGGGTGAGTTCGAGTGCCTTTTGCGATTGAAATGAGCAAAAGGAGTATAGAGAACAAGAAATAGACTCGGTAACCTAGTTGTCTATACAATAGGTTCAAAAAGAGGTGCTTAAACCAATATATTCCAAACATGTTTGACCAAAAACACCTCACAGGTTAAACTAGTTTAACTTCATTTCATAATCTACTTCATTTTTAAATAGGGGCATCTGCGGGATCTTTGTACCATCAATAACAAACAAAAAAGATAACCATGAAATTAATAGCAACAGCAGTTTTAGTTTTAGCAGTAATTACAAATCCTATTAAAAAAGAAAAAAAGATGATTAAAGCAGAAGAAAGTAAAGTAGTATGGAAAGGTTATAAAGTAGCCGGAGCTCATGAAGGTACCATTGCGGTAAAATCTGGTAACTTAGAATTCAATGGAGAAGAATTAGTTGGGGGTAGCTTCGTAATGGATATGACTTCTATCGGATCAACTGATTTGTCTGGAGAATACAAAGACCAATTAGATGGTCACTTAAAAAGTGATGATTTCTTTGGTGTAGAAAAGTACCCAACCTCTTCTTTAACTTTCACTGAAGTGACTTCTACAGGTAAAAACTCTTACGAAGTAACTGGTGACCTAACCATAAAAGGAACCACACATCCCATTACTTTTGACTTATCTGTTTACGGAAGCAAAGCAAGTGCTAGCGTTAAAGTAGATAGAAGTAAGTATGATGTAAGATATGGTTCTTCTAGTTTCTTCGGAAACTTAAAAGACAAAGTAATCTATGATGAGTTTGACATCGTTGCAGATTTACAATTCTAATCTTTTAAATCCCTAAGTTTAATTATTAGTTAGTTTCAAGTCGGTTGATTCCTTAAAAAGTCAACCGACTTTTTTATGCTTCAGGTTCAGGATGTTTTATATGTCTTACCATGTACATTAACACCAGGGAAAGTACCCCCGAAATTGAAAAACCAATAAAAAGCGGCAGCACACTATCATTCACAAAACTCCCAATGTAGTTAGCAATGGGCACCGCCATAATAGTTGAAATAAAACCATTGATGGCCGCTCCAATACCTGCAATATGCCCTATGGGTTCCATTGCCATAGAACGTAGGTTCCCAAAGATAAAACCGATAGCAAAGAACTGTAGTCCAAAAAACGGAACCAGCACAGCTAGGGGAGGATTCACTCCAGAGTGAAAGATCAGAACAAATAGGAGCGATATGACACTAAACCCTATCGTAGAAACGGTAGCTAGACGTTTCATCCCAAACTTCAGCACCAAGGCACTATTGAAAAAGGTTGAAAACCCAATGGAAATAGCCAAACTGGCAAAAATATAAGGGAACAATTCAGCCGTGTGATATTGCTCTTCAAAAATTTGTTGGGAGGTACTTAGGTACACCATAAAGGATCCCGTAATCAACCCAGAAACAAAGGTATAGGCCACAGCATCCTTGTATCTAAAAAATTCGCGTGTCCCGTTCAAAAAGAGTTTGGGTGACAGTTTAATGCGTTTTTCCCGAGCTAAGGTTTCTGGTTGCTTTTTCCAAAACCAGAAAATGACCAAACAACCATAAATTAAATTGAGATTGAATATGGAATGCCAATCAAAAAAGGTAATCATTAATTGCCCTATGGTTGGCGCTACTACCGGAACAAGAATAAATATCATGGTCACAAAAGACATCACTTGAGCCATAAAATCACCCCGGTAAGTGTCTCTAATCATAGCGATACTGATCGTACGAGGAGCAGACAATCCCACCCCTTGAAATATTCTTCCCACGACCATCCACTCAAAACTATTGGTGGTGACGCATAAAATACTCGCGAAAACAAAAATGGTGAATCCGGTGTAAATGATGGGTTTCCTTCCAAAGCTATCAGATAGAGGTCCGAAAATAAGTTGGCCAAAGCCCAGACCCAAAAAAATCATGGTAATAAGCTTTTGGTTTTGGGTAGGGTCGTGTACGTTTAAATCTGAAGCAATATCTGGCAATGCCGGTAATAAGGCATCGATACTTAAGGCTACAATAGCCATCAAGGAAGCCATTAAGCCAATAAATTCGATGTTAATATTCTTTTCTGAGAGTTTTTGGGTAAGCTTTTGCATGCCACAAATGTAAAGCAACCAATTCAGAGAAAACGATGTAGTTAAAGTGTCAACAGTAAATTTCACAGTTGTTTAACAAAAAACCGTAATTTCAATGAAATTAAGATCATGAAATATCTCATCTGGATTCCCATTTTTCTTTTCATTAGCTGCAAGAAGGAACCAAAAAGCTCCAAAAAGGCAACTAGCCCTTCCACCGAATTGGTTTTTCCAGAACAACAACTGGGGGATTTGTTTGTAGAAATACAATTAGCCGAAATATTTCCCGACAGTAAAACATTTGTTGACGCCACAGCACTTGATTCTTATGATGCTATTCTTAAGGACTACCAACAGAAAAGGACCAATGGCAATTTAGATTTAGAATCCTTTGTAGCTAGATATTTTGAGGTTCCAAAAGTCAATGACCTTCATTTTAAAACAGACACCACAAATTCAGCCTCAGAACATATTGAAAGATTATGGCCTGTTTTGACAAAAGTGAAAGATTCAGTTGGTTTAAGAAACAGTCTGATTCCTTTGCCCAATGCTTACATTGTTCCGGGAGGAAGATTTAGGGAAGTGTATTATTGGGATTCCTATTTTACTATGTTGGGATTAGTAGAAAGTGGTCATTGGGATTTAATTGAAGATATATTGGATAATTTTAGCTATTTAATTAACCGATTTGGGTTTATACCTAATGGCAACCGAACATACTATCTATCTAGGTCACAACCACCTTTTTTTGCTTGCATGGTAGAATTACTTGCTCAAAAAAACGGGGCATCAGTTTATAAGAAATATAGAGGAGCCCTTAAAAAGGAATATGAATTTTGGATGGCACATGATTCTACACAAAAAGTATATCAGCATGTCGTCAAGACAGAATATGGGTTGATGAATCGTTATTATGATTTTTATAACAAACCCAGACAAGAATCCTTCAGAGAAGATTATTTATTACAAAAGCAATTCCCCAATCGAGACCTTTACAGACAGTTGCGAGCGGGAGCAGAATCAGGATGGGATTATAGTTCTAGATGGTTTCAAAACAATCAAGAGCTGCAAACTATAGAAATATTAGAAATTTTACCAGTTGATTTGAATGCTTTGATGTTTAAGATGGAAATCATTTTACGCTCAGCATATGAAAGTGAAGATGCAGAATTCATCAATCAATTAAAAACCAACCAAGCCAATAGACTAAGGTATTTGAACGAGGTTTCATGGAATGACTCCCTAGGAGTATTTGAAGATGTTTATTGGAAAACCCAGGAAAAGACAGGGCGATTATCGTTAGCCATGGTGTATCCTTTGTTTTCTAAAATGGCAAATCAAAATCAAGCAGATAGGGTAGCACGTTTTATAGAGGCTCATTTTTTAAAGGAGGGAGGTTTGGTTACCACATTAAAACATACAGGGCAGCAATGGGATGCACCAAATGGTTGGGCGCCATTACAATGGATTACGGTTATTGGTTTAGAAAATTATGGACATCAAGAGTTGGCCAACGAGATTATGAGTCGGTGGGTAAATTTGAACGAAAAGGTCTTTAGAACTTCGGGGAAGTTTGTTGAAAAGTACCATGTTGAAAATCTAGATATTGAAGCAGGAGGGGGAGAGTATCCGTTGCAAGATGGTTTTGGATGGAGTAATGGGGTCTATTTGGCATTTAAAGGGAAGCTTAAATAAAAAAGCTCCTAAATTCTTCAGAAAATAGGAGCTTCTAAATTTTAGAATGGGATTTTATTTCTCCCTTGTATAATTTATTTCCATGGTTTTTATCTGAGCACCTCCCATATCCATATACATCTCAAACTTATAGGAGTTTTTAGAAACAAACGTCATGACTTCTTTCACCTTTAAATCTTTTCCAGTACTTGGGTCTACCATGGTGCCTTCCATAACAAGCACACGATATGGCTCCACAAAAATACCTTCCATCACCATAATACCACTTCCGAAGTTGTCAATCCAGGTGGAAACAAACATTTTCTTTGAATTGTCAAAACCTGTGATGCTTCGACCTTCAAAAGCCATATTCATCATGTTTCCTCGATGGGTTGATTCTTGATACAAACCATTCATAAGCATGCGGTTTTCTGTAGTTGCTTTAGACTCTACTGGTGGTTTTGAAGGATCCATCCATTGTTTCACAGTAGCAGTCCATTGACCATTCATACTTGCCAACCATTTGTGCTCTTCTCCTGGAGTCATATAACTTTCCCAAGCTTTCATTTCCTCAGGCGATTGAGAAAAACTTGAAAAAGAAATAAATAGGGCAATCATTAAAAATAAAGGGTTTCTCATGTTAGTTTTCTTTAATTGTTGTTGTCCCTAAAGATACAGATTTTTACAATGGAATATTACCATGTTTTCTAGTTGGCCTATCAATTTTTTTGTCCTCCAGCATAGCAAATGCTTTAATTAATTTGCGACGGGTATCTTTTGGTAAGATAACTTCATCAATAAAACCACGTTCGGTGGCGCTATAAGGGTTTGCAAATTTCTCAGCATATTCTGCTTCCTTTTCTTTCAATTTGGCATCATGATCTTCAGCTTCCTTGATTTCTTTCTTAAAAATAATTTCAGCAGCACCTTTGGCACCCATGACGGCAATTTCGGCACTTGGCCAGGCAAAATTCATATCAGCACCAATATGTTTGGAGTTCATCACGTCATAAGCACCTCCATAGGCTTTTCTGGTAATAACCGTAACTCTTGGAACCGTCGCTTCACTGAAAGCATAGAGTAATTTAGCTCCATGAACAATGATACCGTTCCATTCTTGATCGGTACCGGGTAAAAATCCAGGTACGTCTTCCAGAACTAGTAATGGAATATTAAAACTATCGCAGAATCGCACAAACCTTGCAGCTTTTTTCGAACTGTTGACATCCAAAACACCAGCTAAAAACATCGGCTGGTTGGCCACGATTCCGATGCTTTTGCCACCTAATCTAGCAAACCCTACAATAATGTTTTCTGCATGATCTTTATGGATTTCATAAAACGAATCCGGATCTATGATCCCCGAAATAACATCGTGCATGTCATAGGGTTTGTTGGCGTTGTCAGGAACAATATCAGATAATTGTTCTCGTATTTCATCGGTTAGAACATATTCCAGTTTGGGTGGTGTTTCTTGATTATTTTGAGGCAAATAGCTCAATAATTTCCGAACATCTTCCAAGCACTCCACATCATTAGACGAGGTTTTATGGGCAACTCCTGATTTTGTGGCATGTGTAGAAGCACCTCCCAATTCTTCAGAGGTTACCGTTTCATTCGTCACGGTTTTAACCACATTAGGTCCCGTCACAAACATATAGCTTGTATTTTCAACCATTAAGGTAAAGTCGGTCATTGCTGGAGAATAAACGGCACCTCCCGCACATGGGCCCATAATGGCAGATATTTGAGGTATAACCCCAGAGGACTGAACATTTCTATAAAAAATATCGGCATAACCACCTAAAGAACGAACTCCTTCCTGAATACGCGCACCACCGGAATCATTGAGTCCGATGACGGGAGCACCAACTTTTAAGGCCAAGTCCATTATTTTACAAATCTTTTCTGCATGGGTTTCTGATAAGGAACCACCAAATACTGTAAAATCTTGGGCAAACACATAAACCAATCGGCCATCAATGGTACCATAACCGGTAACAACACCATCGCCATAAAACTGCTGTTTGTCCATGCCAAAATCTTTGGTTCTATGCGTTACCAAGGCGCCAATTTCTTCAAAGGAGCTTTCATCCAACAGATACTCAACACGCTCACGAGCGGTTAGTTTTTTGTTTTCATGCTGTTTATCAATTCTTTTTTGTCCGCCACCAGCATAGGCTAAACTTAATTTATCTTGTAAATCTTTGATTTTATCTTCCATAGGATCTTTTTCTTCTTGTTAGAACTTCCTATTTAGGTAGTTTTAAAATGGTTTTTTCCTTTTCAAATTGTTTTATGGCCAAAAGGGCAGCAATTTTAGCTTCTTGATTCCATTCGTTTTGAATGGCCTCTGGCGAATAGTATTTTTTGACGAAATGGGTGTCAAAATTTCCTGAAATAAAGGCTTCATGGTTACAAACAAAGGTTCCGAACGGTAAGGTTGTTTCAACGCCTTTCACTTGATAATCAGAAATGGCCTCTTTCATTAATTGAATTGCCTCTTCACGATTTTTGCCATAGGTAATCAATTTGGACAGCATGGGGTCGTAATAAATAGGAATATCCATACCTTCTTCAAATCCGTTGTCTACCCTGATATGCTCTCCTTTAGGTAAACGGTACTTTTCCAAGGTTCCTACACTAGGAAGAAAATCATTTAGGGGATCTTCTGCATATACCCTTAATTCCAAAGCGTGACCATTAATTTGTAGGTCCTCTTGTTTTTTGGGGAGCTCTTCCCCACGAGCTACACGAATTTGCATTTCTACCAAATCGGTGTCTGTTATCAGCTCTGTTACAGGATGTTCTACTTGAAGTCTGGTATTCATTTCCAAGAAATAAAAATTCATATTTTCATCCAAAAGAAACTCTACCGTACCGGCACCTACATAGTCACAAGCTTTTGCCACTTTTACGGCCGCCTGTCCCATTTCCTGTCTTAATTCTGGAGTCAATACGGAAGAAGGCGCTTCTTCAATAACCTTTTGATGCCTTCTTTGAATGCTGCACTCCCTTTCAAAAAGGTGAATGATATTGCCATGGGTATCGGCCATTACTTGTATTTCTATGTGCCTTGGAGAAGCAACATATTTTTCAATAAAAACGGAGCCATCTCCAAAAGCAGAAGTAGCTTCACTAATGGCACGGTTCATTTGGGATTCCAGATCACTGGCCTTTTCCACCACTCGCATCCCTTTTCCACCACCACCTGCCGAGGCTTTGATAAGTATGGGGAACCCAATATCATTGGCAATGCTTTTGGCCTTATCAACATCGGTAATGGCTTCATCAATTCCAGGCACCATAGGAATGTCATAGGCTTTAACCGCATCCTTGGCAGCAAGTTTGCTACCCATCACTTTAATCGCTTTGGATTTGGGACCAATGAAAACAATGTCATTAGCTTCACATAATTCAGCGAAATCAGCATTTTCACTAAGAAAACCATAACCAGGGTGTATGGCATCCACTTCTAATTCTTTTGCAATATTTACAATTTTGTCTCCAAGCAAATAAGATTGATTGGAAGGGGCTTCACCCACGCAAATGGCTTCATCAGCAAAGGTTACATGAGGAGATTGCCTGTCAACAGTGGAGTAAATGGCCACCGTTTTAATGCCCATTTTTTTAATGGTTTTCATAACCCTTAGAGCTATTTCACCACGATTGGCAACTAGTATTTTTTTCATGAAAGAAACTTTTAGTTTTGAGATCTTTTTGGATTATTCAAATTCAATAAGGAGCTGGTTTTTATCAACAGCATCACCTTTATTAATTTTTATGGATTTAATAATACCTGATCGGGGAGAGGTTAATACATTTTCCATTTTCATGGCTTCTAGAATAAGTAATGGGGAGCCTTCTTGGACTTCATTTCCCTCGGTAACTTGAATATCTAAAATTAAACCTGGCATGGGAGCTTTAATATCATTTACAAATTTTGAAGCTCCAACTTCAAAGCCCATGTCCTTAATTAAAACGTCTAATTCGCTAAAAATATTAACGTTGTATAGGTTGTTGTTAATTTTTACTTCAAATTCTTTGTGGTTGAAATCTTTAGTTTTTATTTGAGCATAATATCCTTTATTTTGATACAGAACGTGTTGCTCGTTTTCAGTAATTGGATGAATGTCTAAACCCATTAGTTCCTCAGAAGTAAGGGTGATGGGTTCATTTTCATTAACTGACACTTTGAAATGACTCATAGATTGATTTTTTAATGCGATAAAGATAACCAATCTATAACGTTTTCGTAACTAAGAAACCATATTATTGGTAATTTGCTATAGCTTTAACATGTCTTTCAAGGTCCAGTCCTTTTTATTTTGTAGTATGGTTGTCGTTTTAAGAAAAATAAGAGCTGTGAGAAGCGCGTCACCTGCTGCTGTATGTCGATCTGAAACGTCCAATAAATACTTATCGGCAATGTGATCTAAGGAAAGGGTTTCGTTTTGGTTGAAATTTGTTCTTATTTTGGTTTCTCTGTAAAGATGGACGGTATCTAGAACTTTGTTCTTTAATTTGGGAAATCCATGTCTTTGTAGCATGTTATTAATCATTGTGACATCAAATTTGGTATGATGTGCTACAATAATGGCATTACCCAAATAGTCTAAAAATCGTTCGATGGCTTCAATTTCTGTAAGCGTTGAGATTCTTTCATTTTTTATGATTCCGTGTATAGGCACCGTTTTCTCGTTAAAGCGCTCCTGCTGAATATAAACTTCAAATGAGTTGGCAACTTGGATTTCATAGTTCATGATATCTACGGCACCAATGCACAAAACCCGATCAATATGGTAATCAAATCCGGTTGTTTCTGTATCTAACACTACAAAACGAGCCGATTTTAAGGTCAGATTCTCATCGTCCTTAAAGGAATCTTCATAATGGTTCCAGAATTCTGGGAGACTTAATCTTTTTGTATTTTTTTTAAACCAATCAAACATTAGAGAAGCGTGCTTACATTGAACCTTACTTTTATAAATTCTTGAACCTGAGCAATGGTTTTAAAACAGCGTTTTAATTTCATTTTTTCCTCTTTGGTCAAATGTTCCAATTCAATAAATCGACCATTATCATTATTTTGTAACCCGTGTTTGGTTCTGAATTTTGAAATGGCTTTAAAGGCATAGGAGCATCCCAAATAGAGTTCCTCATTCTCTGGGAAGATTTCGGCTAACTTTTCAAAGCGCTCAGCGGTATTATTGATATTTTTAACTTGGAATTTCAAGGTAAGTAATCTTCCAGCGTCTACTATGGGCATCAAGGCTCGTTTTTTCAAATCAAATTGATCTTTGTGCTCGCCATTAGATTCCACCAAAAATTGCCTAAAGAAGCCTAAAGGGGAGGCGTTGCTAAGCGCATTGGCTGCTAATTTGGATAGGAAAATGGTATTATCTTTTACAATATGGAGTACATGATCTGCCAATTCGTTTGTTAGTCTAGAATCACCATAACTAATGTCAAAATCAAAAAAGATATTACATAAAAGCAGCTCGTCGTTGCCGGTATTGGTCGTCCATTGTTTAAACTGGTCTTTCCATTCATCCAAGCTTAGACACCATCTAGGGTTTTTGGCCATCATATCGGCAGGACAGTAGTCAAAACCAATGGTATTGAGTCTCTTATTTATTTTTTTTGCCAGTTTTAAAAAATAGGCTCGAGTTTCTTCCAGTTTTTCAGGGGGCACATTTTCAAAAACTATGGCATTATCTTGATCGGTGTGCAGTAATTGTTCTTTTCTTCCTTGGCTTCCTAGTGACATCCAAGCAAAATTGACTGGTGGATCTTCTTTCATCTTCACCAAGCAGCGCTCGACAACTCTTTTTACAGTGGCATCATTGAGTTCAAAAATAATCTTGCTGGTATGGGTAAGGGGGATATTTTGCATGATATAGCCCTTAAGAAGCACCATGATTTTTTCTCTAATTCGTTTGAGATCCTTAGTGGTATTACTTCTTTTAATGGCCTTCATCAACACAGAAGGGTTGGTCCCTTTCATAACAATGAGGTCGTGTTCTGAAGCCAAACCAATTATTCGGCTATTGGGTGTCCCATCTTGCGTGATGCACAAGTGCCCAATTTTATGTTTTAACATGGTTATTTGGGCTTGGGCGATGGTAATGTTTTTGGGATAACACAACACCGGACTGCTCATGATTTTGGTGACTTGCTCGTTGATGGAATGAAGCCCAGTGGCCACTTTATTACGTAGATCTTTATCAGTCACAATCCCTATTGGAATTTTATCTTCCAAATCAGCTATAATAATAGAACCAATGTTTTTTTCACTCATTGTCTTGGCAATGGTTCTTATTTTGGAGCTTGGTTCGGCAAGAATAATCTTTTTTATATAGTTGACAGGTTGTAATTCAAAGTGGTTATCCGTTGGATTTAAAATGATTTCAGCATCAGAAAAGAACTGAACGTGATGTTCTTTGGTAAACGGATTTTCGGTATTTGAAGCGAAGCTTTCAATCAAATAGTTTCCTATGTTCTTGTTTTTGGAAGCCATTGGTTGAAAAATGTCAATGGGAATACCGTATAAAATGCATTCTTCGGCGGTTACAGCGGTAATGGCATAGTTCTCATGAGCAAACAAGGGTCTTAAACCAAAAACATCACCTTCATCAAACTTATCGATCACTTCCACTTTGTCTTGATCCATTTTTTTCATGAGGGAAACCGCTCCTTTATGGATGATGTAAAAACGATCCTGTGGCGGATCATGTTCTTTATATATGGTTTCGCCTTTTTCTAAATAGATAATTTTTACCTGTTGCGAAATTTCTTGAAGTTGGGGTTTTCTTAATAGGTCGAATGGAGGAAAGCGCTTTATAAAGTCAGCAATCCGTTCAGCAATAGTATTCTTCATGGTATCAAGAAGTATTTATCTATGCTAATTTAAGCAATCCTAGGCTATTAAGAAATGGATTAGGTGTTTTTAAAAAAAGAACCTTCTTGATGAATTTTAATCGCTTTTAAGGATAAGAATAGACCAAGGATTAAAGAGGCAAAAGCACCGACCCAAATTCCTGGAATAAAGTGGATGAAAAGGAAAAAATCATAGGCACCATGAAAAATAATGGCTCCTAATAAGCCAATTAAGTTCCATTTAATTCTATTTTTTGAAAATTTAGCTCGCCCCATAAAGAAGCCCATGATTACGGCGAAGGTGGCATGAGCTGGAATTGCTGTGAAAGCTCTCAGGAGGGCCACTTCATAACCGCCTTCTAAAACATACAGGATATTTTCAGTAGCGGAAAAGCCCATGGAAACCATAACGGCATAGACAATACCGTCAAATGGCTCATTAAATTCTGATCGACGTTGGGAATAATATCTTACAATGATATACTTGCTGAATTCCTCGGTAAGTCCTACTATAAAAAAGGCCTTTATAAATTGTTGAAGTACTGTGTCTTTGTTTATGGGAAGTATATAATCAAAAATCACATACAGAACGGTAGTAATAAAAATACTCAGAAAAGCACCAAATAGAAACGTATAAAACATTAAGCGCCTAGGCTCCTTTTCATGCTTGTCTTTGGCATAAATATAGACGATAATAGCCACCACTGGGGCTAATGCAGCTAGTATCAAATTTAAAATACTCAAGAGTTGGCTGTTTCCTGTTTAATAGCTTGAAGTACTTTTTGGTAATAAGCTCTATTAGTGGGCACAAAGTGATTATTAGTACCGCTTTCTTTAAGAAGCGATTCAAATTCCTCGAAAGTAACCAATTTTAAAGCTTCTACTTCTTCAATTTGCGGAGTTAAATCTTGAAGTTTTGCGTTTAATTTGGCTATAAAAGTATGATGAAATTCATTATCCTTTATACCATTATCATACGCTTGAAAGCATTCAAAAACACCAATTTTTTTTAGGTCACTTTCATGGAGATTCAACCCAAGTTCTTCTTTAGTTTCCCGCACAGCTCCTTCGGTGAGTGTTTCACCTGCGTCCACATGGCCTGCTACAGAAACGTCCCACATACCTGGACAAATAACTTTTTGCACAGACCTTTGTTGTAGCAAAATTTCATGATTTTCATTGTATAACCATACATGTGCTGTGTTGTGGTAAAAACCTTTAGCATGGATTTCAGATTTAAGGGCCTTTTTACCAGTAGGCTTGCCGTCTTGGGTAACAATATCTATGAATTCGTCTGTCATAAAAAAAAAGCCGCTTTAGCATTCTGAAAATGTAAAGCGGACTTATTAATATTTAATCAAAGTAACTAAAAGATTCGCCATCCTTTATTTTCAAAAGGCTTTCATAAATCAATCGGATAACATTTTCTACATCCTCTTTATGTACCATTTCTACCGTAGTATGCATATACCTTAATGGTAATGAAATTAGGGCAGAAGCAACTCCGCCGTTACTATATGCAAAGGCATCTGTGTCTGTTCCGGTTGCTCTTGAAAGGGCAGAACGTTGAAAAGGAATTTTATTTTCTTCAGCAGTATCAGTAATTAGATCACGTAATTTTTGCTGAACAGCAGGAGCATAGGCTACCACTGGGCCAAGACCCAACTCCAAATGACCTTCTTTTTTCTTTTCAATCATTGGGGTGGTGGTGTCATGAGTTACATCCGTAACTATTGCCACATTGGGTTTAATCGTTTGGGTAATCATTTCAGCACCACGTAGACCAATTTCCTCTTGTACTGAATTGGTAATGTATAAACCAAAAGGTAATTTCTTTTTATTTTCATGAAGTAATCTAGCAACTTCAGCAATCATGAAACCACCCATACGGTTGTCAAGGGCTCTACAAACAAATTTGTCACCATTTAAGATATGAAATTCATCTGGATAGGTAATAACGCAACCTACGTGAACGCCCATTTTTTCCACCTCTGCTTTATCTTTGGCTCCCACATCAATAAAGATATTTTCTAGGCTAGGAGTTTGTTCTTTTGATTTGTCCCGAGTATGAATAGCAGGCCAACCAAAAACGCCTTTTACAATGCCTTTTTTGGTGTGAATATTTACGATTTTACTTGGGGCAATTTGGTGATCACTTCCGCCATTTCTTATGACATAGATAAGACCATTGTCTGTGATGTAATTGACATACCAAGAAATTTCATCAGCATGACCTTCAATCACGACTTTGTATTTAGCGTCTGGATTAATGACACCAACAGCGGTGCCGTAAGTATCAGTAATAAACGTATCCACATAGGGTTTTACGTATTCCATCCACAGTTTTTGTCCGTCCCATTCATAGCCAGTAGGAGCGGCATTATTTAAGTATTTTTCAAGAAAATCCAAGGATTTTTTATTGAGAACTTGCTTCTTTGCCATACGGTTTTAAGTTTTGCACTAAAATAATAATATTATAAGATTTTTAAGGGGATTGGAAGAGTAAATTCTTAATTTTACCTATGTTTGGAACGGTTTTAGATAAACCTTCAGTTATGAAAAAATGGCCCCTAATTTGTTTGTTTTTACCAATATGGTTACACGCCCAAGAACTTTCTGATGATAGGGATTCTGAGGAGGTAGAATACATTATTATTCAGGGGGATTCCATTCCTAGAACTGCCATAGATTTGGAGGAAGTACTTTTACTTCAAAAATTGAAATTTGATAGTAGGGAAGACAGACGGGCTTATTTGATACTTAGAAGAAAAACCATAAAGGTCTATCCGTATGCCAAAATGGCTTCTGAAAGGTTACAAACACTCAATGAACGCTTGGAAATGATGACTTCCAAAAAGGACAAGAGAAAGTATACCAAACTCATTCAAAAATATCTCGAGGAGGAATTTACCGAAGAATTAAAAAACCTTACCCGTACTGAAGGTCAAATTTTAGTAAAGTTAATTCATCGGCAAACAGGAGAAACGACGTTTGAGTTGGTAAAGAGTTTACGAAGTGGTTGGAGAGCCTTTTGGTATAACAGCACAGCCAATTTGTTTAGTATTTCTTTGAAGGAAGAGTTTAATCCTGTAGATAGTAAAGAAGACTACTATATTGAGGATATTTTGCAACGTAGTTTTCAAAATGGGGTGTTAGAATATCAAGAGTCTGCTTTGGATTTTGATTATTTTGAACTAACAAATAAATGGGTTAAAAAGGCGACCAAATAAGCATGCGTATCCAATCTCCATTAGAAGAAAAGTTCAATGCCTATACTCATGGAATAGGAGCTTTACTGGGAATAGTCGGTTTGATATTGCTCATAGTTTTTGACAACCACAAAACAGAATATAGTTTGTTTAGTGTGATTGTTTATGGCATCACCCTCATTGTTTTATTTTCTTCATCAACTTTGTATCATGCAGTTCAGCATGAATCCAAAAAGCATTATTATCGCATTTTAGACCATATAAGTATCTACCTGTTGATTGCAGGTACTTATACGCCCATTTGTTTAATTACTTTGGAAACGAGTAAAGGTTGGACTCTTTTTATCATAGAATGGGTCATAGTGGCTATCGGGAGCATTTTAAAAATCTTCTTCACTGGAAAGTATGAAGCGATTTCACTCATTTTATATTTAGTTATGGGTTGGCTTGTTGTATTGGACTATGGTTTTTTATCGGAGGCTTTAAGCTATAACGGATTATTGCTTTTATTTTCAGGAGGTCTCTTTTATACCGTTGGAATCGTGTTTTATGCCATAGAGAAAATACCATATAACCATGTGATTTGGCATTTGTTTGTTTTGGGTGGGGCTATAAGCCATTACCTGATGATATTATTATACGCGATTTAAGGTTTGATCACGTCTTTATACTCTTCAAAAAAGGCTTCAAATAAAGTCATTTTTTCACTGAAAAATTCCATGACCTGTTGCCAAGTATTTTTATTGTGAATCGAAACTTTGGCTTCCAGCGGAACATAAATCCGAGATATTTCTTTTCCATTTTCAAGATAAAAGACCTCTTCATATATGGCATCGGGTAGATAATCTTCTGTTAAGATACTCTTTAGAGCGACTAGTTTCTCCCAGCATTCAATTCGGTTTTCCAAATCATCTTCCAAGTCCAGTGAAACAAAAGCTGATTTGGTATCAAAATAGAATTTAAAACTCAATCCTTTGATTTTGGTATGGTACAAAATCCATTTTCTAGGGAAGGACTTTCCAAAACTGGTCCAAAAGGTTTCTCTTAAATATCTGGATTCTTCTTTAGAAAACAAGGTTTGATGTTATTTTAAAATTGGTATAATACGTTTTTCGATCATTTTTGAATCGTCTTGCCAGTCATTCTCCCTGTTGTCTTTCCAATTGGTGACCATTAAAACGGTTCCTTCTTGGTCAATGACAATATATTTGGACATTCCATTAATGTTCTCAAAGGTGTCTGGAGTAATTTCATCTAAAAAGGCTTTATATTTCTTGTTACTACGCTTGCCGTAACTATCCTTTAGAATAACTACCTGAAAATCTTTGTTGGCTTCTTTTTTGATTTGATTTAGAAAGGAAAGGGCATTGGTTGCATTTCGATCATCCTCTTTTTCAATTAAAAGAACATAAAAATCTAAATTATAATCTTCAGCTAATTTGATGGCATTGGGGAGGTGTTTGATACAAGGGGCACACCAAATAGCAAATGAAAATACCAAAGTCTTATCTTTTTTTGTGTTTTGGGAGAGGCAAATAAGATCATTCTTATCTACTTTATAGATATCATTAAAAGAGCTCTTTTCCAGAACACAGTCAGGTGTTTGTGCTCGTCCAGCAACCCCCAAAAAAAATAGTAAACAGAAAATAGATAAGTGATTCATTTCGGAATTATATGAAATATGCTAAAACAAATCCAAAGATAATGGATAGCAATTTAGTAAGATTAAAAGAATGGCCTTGATTGCTTTCAAACAAAATAGTCGTTGAGATATGTAGGAAGATACCAATCACTAAGGCATTAATATAATTGATGGCTCCAAGAGGAATCAAACCACTATATGATACAAGGGTTCCAAGAGGTGTCATGACGGCAAAAACACTTAGAAAAATAATAATTTGGAAACGACTGTATTCTGCATGCAACAAAAAGGTTGTGATCAACATGGCGATAGGTATTTTATGGATAAATACCCCATAGACCATGGTTTCATGATGGTGAATGGGAAAGCCTTCCAAAAAGCTATGCAAACACAAACTTAAAAAGAGCATCCATGGAAATTGGTGATGATCACCATGTAGGTGGATATGTCCATGTTCGGCACCTTTTGAGAAAAATTCTAAAATGATCTGAATCAAAATTCCTCCCATAATACAAGTTCCTACCACGACCTTATCTAAATGCTCATAAACCTCGGGTAGCAAGTTGAACAAAGTGACAGCCAATAAAAAGGCACCACTAAATGACAACAATAATTTTGAGAATGTTGTTTTTTTATGATTGGTAGCCAATACAATACCTACGCCCATAAAAACGGCCAAAATGGGTAAAAAATATTCTATCATTTAAATATCATGATTAGTCGTTCAGAGCTAGATTCATAGTACTTTCTTAGTTTATAATCACCAAAAACATCCAATAAATAACAACCAGCTTCTTCAAATAGCGCTTCAAAATCCTTTAGTGTAAGGGCCTTGACGCGTTCCTGGAAATGGTAGTTCTTATTTTCAAATTCAAATTCAATGTCTTTGAAAATATGTCCGTCCTTGACATATCTTTTTAGATAAAAATCAATACCATTAACCGTTTTTTTGTCTTCAGTAATTAAATGATTTGCAACAAAAGAAACATTCATGAAATCAATCACCCCAAATCCATAGTCGTTTAAATCTTGCTTGATGGCTTTGATGGTTTTAAGATTGTCCTCTTCCTGATCAAAATACCCAAAGCTTGTAAATAAATTAAAAACTGCATCAAATTTTTTAGGATAAGGGTCACACATATCATGAACTTCAAACTTCAAAGAGTCCGTTTCAAACTGTTTGGCATAGGCAATACTTTTTTCAGATAAGTCAATTCCCGTTACTTGATATCCTAAATTATTCAAATACACCGAATGCCTTCCACGTCCGCAGGCCAAATCCAAAATACCTGCTTGCTCCGGTAAATTAAGGTATCCGGTAAGATTATCCATAAAAAGTTGAGCCTCATGATGATCCCTATCTTTATAGAGAATGTGGTAGAATGGGGTGTCAAACCAAGAAGCGTACCATTGTTGTGTATGTTCTGCCATAGTATAATGGGGTTTTCAAAATTCTAAAGAATTTTGAATCAGGCTTTCACAAGTCGCTTTTTTAGGCAGAAATTCCGCCAAAAAAAAGCTCCAACAAGTGTTCAATCCTTAACCCGACTAAAAAAGATTAACTAAGCCACAAAAATATGGTATTTTTGCTAGCAATTAAAAACCCAATATGGATAATAATTTTAAAATGGTGGCCAAAACCTTATTTGGTTTTGAAGATTTACTAGCCAAAGAGTTACTACAGTTAGGAGCGATGGATATTGAGAAAGGTGTGAGGAATGTAAGCTTTGTAGGGGATAAGGGCTTTATGTATAAGGCGAACTTGGCGCTTAGAACCGCTATCAAAATATTAAAACCCTTAAAGACATTTCACATAAGAAGTGAACAGGATCTTTATGATGCAGTATATAAAATGCCCTGGGAACGCTATTTAAAGCCGACTGGAACTTTGGCTATTGATGCAACAGTACACTCTAAAGTTTTTACGCATTCCAAGTTTATAGCGCTAAAAACCAAAGATGCTATTGTGGATAGATTTAGAAACCAATCTGGCGATAGACCCAATATCGATTTAAGATTCCCTGATTTAAAAATTAATGTTCATATTGACAGAAACCTTTGTACCATTTCTTTAGATTCTTCGGGTGAATCGTTGCACAGAAGAGGATATAAAACAGCTACCAACATAGCACCTATCAATGAAGTTCTGGCAGCTGGATTGATTATGATGTCTGGTTGGGATGGACAATCCAATTTTATGGACCCCATGTGTGGTAGTGGAACCATGTTGGCAGAAGCGGCTATGATTGCCTGTAACATTCCGCCCAATTTAATGCGTAAGGAATTTGCTTTTGAACGCTGGCAGGATTGGGATGTTGATTTGTTTGAAATGATTGAAGAGTCCCTATTGAAGAAAACAAGAGATTTTCACCATAAAATGATTGGGTATGATAAATCGCCTTCAGCAGTTAGAAAGGCTATCGACAATATTAAGAATGCCCATTTGGATGAGTTTATAACTATTGAACACCAAGATTTTTTCAAAACGGAAAAACCTATGGATGGAAAACTTCATATGGTTTTTAATCCGCCGTATGGAGAGCGTTTGGATATTGATATGGAAAATTTCTATAAGAATATTGGTGATACCCTTAAACAAAGTTATCCAGGTACAGAAGCTTGGTTCATAACCTCCAACCTAGATGCTTTAAAACATGTGGGACTTAGACCATCAAGAAAGATTAAGGTTTTCAATGCCAAATTGGAGTCGAAATTGGTGAAATATGAAATCTACGAGGGCAGTAAAAAGGCAAAGTACCAAGATTAACTATTCTTTAAGCTAAATAACTTTAAAACGGTTCTTAGTTGTAAATTATCATGGGAATTTGGCATTCAAGAACGGGAAGTTTGAGCATGTATATCGACGCAAAATGTTCCCGATAACAATTAGCTATTCTTCTTCGGTTATTTTCTTTTTATCTTTTTTAAAGAAAGGAATGAGATAAGATACATTGTATCCAAAACCAAATCCGAAGTTACTACTGTCATAAGTACGCTGATATCCCGGAATGTATAGGTTTTCAAAACCAGATGGCTCATCTTGGGTAACCAGATATTTGAATTGCACATTGACGCCCATATAGATGTTATTGAACACTTCTACTTTAAGTCCCGCAATAACTTCTCCCCAAATAGCAGAAAGTCCCTTGAACTCTTGTTCTTCATTATTGGTAAATTGGGGTTGCCAATATTGATCTGTGGAATACACCCCATAAGAATGAAGCGTTTGTCTAAATGAACTAGCTCCAACACGAAAGCCAAGGTAAATCATGTTTTCCATGCCATACCAATTTTCGTAGGCATTCCAGTCGGCTCCAGCTTTAAAATAGGTCCCTTGAGTGGTGACATCTAAATAATCATTGTCTTGGGTGCGCTTGTTTTCAGCGCCTATTTCTCCTGCCAAGTACCATTTTCTGGTAAGACGGTAATCTCCCATAACCTCAAAACCAGTGTAATCATCCTCAACAAATGGTCTTATAAACTTGCTTACATCAACTCCCAATCGCAACCCATAAGTCTCTTTTATCTTTAGCGAATCAGATTTGGGCTCCTCGACAATCAAAACATTTCCTTGAACTTGTTGTCCGACTAGACTGTCATTTTGCGCAAACATTGAAAATGAAGCTAAAGCAATACAAAAAATATTAGTGATATATCTTAACATGAATGTCTTGTTCGTTTTCTATTGTCATATTGTCCTCGGCATATTGGATGGCTTGTATCCAGTTATCACCATCGTTAACTGGGGTTACAGTCAAAAAAGCAAAATTGGTTTTATAGCCACAAGCCCTTGAAACATATTCTGTTTCTCTTTGGTAGGAAATGGTAATAATGTCTTCATTTCCCTCAATGAAATCATCACTAGGGTCATCAGGTGTATCATTATCATTTACCGAGTAATCCCTAATCAAACTATATTGCGTTTGATCCTCAGTGGTTTTCAAGGGAAGGTAAATTTCGTTTAATGGACTACTTCCTGAATAGGTTGCTAAATAATCATCATTGCCAATACCTTGAACGCGCAACCCAACAACATTTTTTGGCGTATCGGAGTTGATCAAATCGATATCGTAAAAACCTATATAAAGCCTTGGAGTAGTTACTTTGCCTTCATCACAGATGTCATCTCGTTCGCAATTAGACGAAACGACCATCAAAAGAAGAAGTAAAAAGAGTTTTTTCATAGTTATTTTATTCGTTCTAAAAGTACGACATTTTCAACGTGATGTGTTTGAGGAAACATATCTACTGGTTGTACCTTGATCACTTTATAATCTTCAGCCATAAGAGCCAAATCTCTTGCCTGTGTAGCACTGTTGCAACTTACATACACGACGCGTTTGGGTGCTATTTTTAAAATTTGGGCAACCACATCTTTGTGCATCCCGTCTCTAGGAGGATCGGTTATGATGACATCTGGCTTGCCATGGGTTTTAATAAATTGGGCGTTGAAAACCTCTTTCATATCGCCAACAAAAAAGTCAACGTTTTCAATGCCGTTAAATTGTGCATTGGCTTTGGCCGCAGTGATAGCATCCGGTACTGCTTCAACACCTATAACTTTTTTGGCTTGTTTAGCTACGAACTGAGCTATGGTTCCGGTCCCTGTATATAAATCATAAACCAATTCTTCACCCGTTAGTTGTGCAAAGTCACGGGTTACTTTATAAAGCTCGTAGGCTTGATTGGAATTGGTTTGGTAAAAGGATTTAGCATTGATTTTAAAACGCAAACCTTCCATTTCCTCAAAAATATGATCTCTACCTTGGTAGCAAATGACTTCTTGATCGTAAAGGGTGTCGTTAGCTTTTTGGTTTATCACATAGAGCAATGATGTAATCTGTGGAAAGCTTTCTGATATATGGTTTAGCAATGCTTCTCTTTGTTCTTTTTTGTCCTCAAAGAATTGAACAAGCACCATAATTTCTCCTATGGAAGAAGTCCTGATCATTAATGTTCTGAGCAGTCCGGTTTGGTTTCGAGTATTGAAAAATTCCAAACCATGCTCAGTTGCAAAGGATTTGATAGTGTTTCTTATATCATTGGAGGGATCCTCTTGAAGCCAACATTTTTTGATATCCAAAATCTTGTCCCACATACCTGGGATATGAAAACCTAAGGCATTTTTATTGTCAAAATCCTTTTCAGAATTGATTTCCTTTTCAGTTAGCCAGCGACTATCACTGAATGAAAATTCCATTTTATTTCTATAAAAATAGACGTCCTTAGAGCCTAATATTTTGGTAGTTTCGGGTAATTCGAGATGACCGATTCTTTTTAGGTTGTTTTCTACCTCATTTTGTTTGAATTCCAATTGGTATTGGTAATCCATGTTTTGCCATTTACAACCGCCACAAACACCAAAATGCTCACAAACGGGTTCGGTACGTTTAGACGAATATTTATGAAAATGGATGGCCTTACCCTCGTAATAGGCACGACGTTTTTTAAAGGTTTGGATGTCTACCACATCACCGGGAACCGCATTTGAAAGGAAAATCACCTTTCCGTCTGAAGCTTTAGCGACTGCCTTACCTTTGGCTCCTGCATCAATTACTTCAACTTCAGTAAATATGTGTCTTTTGTTTTTTCTGGCCATGGGGCAAAAATAGAATAATTGATAGGATTTTCTCTAAAAATCATTCAAGATTCCTTAATTTGCGAACCTCTTAGGGATGATTTCTCTCCCACGCTGAATTTTCGAAACTTCGAAGGAATAAAGGTAGAGAAGGAATGGTTATTTTTTTCATACTAAAATTTTATTAAAATGGCTGTTTTAGACCAATTGACTTCGCAACAAGCGATAGCATTAGAAGACCAATACGGCGCCCACAATTACCATCCGCTACCTGTAGTATTAAGTAGAGGAGAAGGGGTATATGTTTGGGACGTAGAAGGTAAAAAGTATTATGATTTTTTAAGTGCCTATTCGGCTGTAAATCAAGGGCATTGTCACCCACGTATTGTAGGAGCTTTAACCGAACAAGCACAAAAGCTAACCTTAACTTCAAGGGCTTTCTATAATGATATGTTAGGACGTTATGAAGAGTTTGCTTGCAATTATTTCGGGTTTGATAAATTATTACCGATGAATACCGGTGCCGAAGCTGTTGAAACGGCCCTTAAAATATGTAGAAAATGGGCTTATGAGGTTAAGGGTATTGATGAGAATGAAGCAGAAATTGTAGTTTGTAAAAACAATTTTCACGGACGTACCACAACGATTATATCCTTTTCAAACGACCCTGTAGCTAGAAAAAACTTTGGTCCTTATACGGACGGATTTATCAAAATAGATTATGATAATCTGGAAGCACTAGAAGAAACTTTAAAGTCAAATCCTAAGGTCGCTGGATTTTTAGTAGAACCTATTCAAGGAGAAGCAGGCGTTTATGTACCATCTAAAGGTTATTTAAGTAAAGCCAAAGCTCTTTGTGAAGCCTATGGTGTTTTGTTTATAGCTGATGAGGTGCAGACAGGAGTTGCCCGTACTGGGAAATTATTGGCTGTAAATCATGAGAATGTTACCCCAGATATCTTGATTTTGGGGAAAGCTATGAGCGGTGGTGTCTATCCTGTGAGTGCTGTTTTGGCTAATGATGACGTTATGAAAGTAATTAAGCCAGGAACTCACGGAAGTACTTTTGGAGGGAATCCTTTGGCTGCTGCTGTAGCCATGGCTGCCTTGGAAGTTGTTAAGGATGAACAATTGGCAGAGAATGCTGAACGCTTGGGTGATTTGTTCAGAAGTGAATTAGACAAATACATTCAAACCAGTCAAATTGTGAATTTGGTTAGAGGTAAAGGGTTGTTAAACGCCATTGTCATCAATGATGATGAGGAAAGCGAGACAGCTTGGAACATTTGTTTGAAACTTCGTGATAACGGACTTCTTGCTAAACCTACCCATGGTAATATTATTCGTTTTGCACCTCCGTTAGTTATGACGGAAGAGCAATTATTGGATTGCGTTAGTATTATTATCGAAACTCTTAAAGAATTTGAATCTTAAATTGAAAAGCGACCCGAGGGTCGCTTTTTTTAAAACTTTTTGGTGACTAAATGTTTGGGAGAAGATCCATCATTAACAATGACAAAATCGATGACACCTAAAATCAATTCTTCATTTGTGATCACTTCCACTTTCCATTCTCCTTCTTTTACATTGGCTTTGTAGGTATAACCTCTAAAGCCTTCATCACGCCCTCCTTGGATATCATATCCAATATCTTCTACAATTTCCCATTCCTCAGTTTTGGGATTGTACCACTTCCAGCGGTGGATAATATATTTTTCCAATTCGGTTGGTGCAAAAACAGATGAAAACACATAGACTCGTTCACCTGGCCTATGAGCATAAGTCAAGCGGTGTTCTCGCCAAAAGATGTGTTGGGCTTTCCTTTTTTCGAATGTCACAAAATACTTATGGTCCTTATTTTCTATGTTGTGAGCTACAATTCCGTGATTTAGGGCCAAAGGTACTGGTGGAATTAATTTAAAATAATAAAAGGTGTTGATGGTTATGTAAATCCCAAAAATTAACACCAATAATCTAGGTAGTTTGACTTCGGCGCGGGTGGTGGGACTCACTTTATAAATGAAAAGAATGAGAAATAAGGTGCACCCCAAACTCATGGCTCCCGAAAACAAAAAAACATTTGGATTCATCTCTTTGATAAACACAGGAACCATGAAGGTAAAGAATGTAAAGCTTATAAAGAAATAAACACTAAACTGTAAATTTTTATTGGAAATACGTTGCTTTAAAAACTCATTGGCAAATAGTAGAATGACTAATATAATAAAGAATGATGTCGTTTTTGATAGGGAGACACTTCTTGAAAAATAAATCACATAGGCACTAGAAAGTGCTCCAAAGAAAAATTGAATTGCCAAAGGGAAGTAGGTTTCAAAACGCTCTAAAAAGGTACCTTTCCACTTGCCATCATCTGCAACGTTAAAAAGATAAAGTGTTATGCTCACCAAAGTCATATGGGAACATAAAACAATCATATCATAAAGTCGGTCAATACGACCCAATGTAAGCGAGTCAAATATAAAACCACCTATAAAGAAAATGACGGGAGCTGATTTTTGGTGCCTTTGTATAAAACGACTGAACGCACTTCTTCGATACTTAACCAAAAATCTTTTCATATAGGGTATTTATGCAACTAAGATAAAGAAATGAATATGAAATAAAATTTAAAAAATGACTGGAATTATTTTTGGACTCTATGGATCTCTCTAAGATGTCAAATTGAAGTTTTCTATTCCTTTAAATTTAGTTTTTTTACCACTCTTGCTGGGTTACCTACTGCTAAAGAATCTGCGGGAATGTCTTTGGTTACGACAGAACCAGCACCTATAACCGAGCGGTCTCCAATTGTCACACCAGGGCAAAGGGTTGCGTGCCCACCAATCCAACATTCTTCTCCTATGGTCACAGGACTACAATCTTCCCAAACTCTACGTTCTTTAATATCTAAAGGATGTCTTGCGGTATAAATATGAACTCCTGGGGCAATCAATGTTTTTCTGCCTATGGTTACCCGAGCCCCATCTAAAATAACAGCTCCAAAATTGATAAAAACACCTTCTTCAGCAAAAATGTTATCTCCATAATCGCAATAAAAGGGAGGTTCTAAATGAATGTTTTTAGCTGAGTTTGGACATAATTCATGAATGGTTTCTTGAAATCTATCGGTATAATATTCGGTAACATTCAGCTTGTGTAAAATCCTTTTTACCTTGGTTCTAATGCTAATCATTTCCTCACAATGTGCATCATATGGCTCACCAGCCATCATTTTTTCTTTCTCGGTTTTCATTTAAGACGTATTAAGTGTCCCTATAAATTTAAAACCTTTAGACTAAAAAAGATACTTGAAATAATTAAAAATTATTCTTTAACCGAAGGCATGTCTGTAAATGGTTCAATACCAAAAGAAGGGTATATTTCTTTCGGATAATAGAAAGTCCCACCTTTTGATACCATGGAAACAGTTTTAATGGCTTTAAGGTCTTCTACAGGATTACCGGGAACCAAAAAGAAGTCTGCCAAATATCCTGGTTTAATGCTTCCCAGATTTTTATCACCCAGATATGCAGCCATGTCATAAGTTGCTAGTTTTAACAATTCGGCTGGTGTAAAGCCTAACTGTTGGTATAATTCCAATTCCCGATGGAAAAAGAAAGAGCCACCCATGTCTGTTCCAGGTATTATTTGTATGCCTTTATCTTTCATAAGAGTCAGGGTCTCAATAATTTTTTTGAACGCCCCTTTATAAGCTTCATCATCCTCACTGTTGGTAACTTCAGACCATGCAACTTTATAGCTTCTTTGTTCTGCGGGAGGTAAATGAGATATAAAGTCAACAGTACCTGGGGAGATGGTACCATTTCTTCCTAGAAGTAAGGCTTCATGAATAGCCAAAGTAGGATCTATGGCTGTATTGTTTTTGATAAACAAACCGATGGTTTCTTGCACTTGCTCACTGTTTAAATCAATTTGCGGAAATCGCTTCATAGCGGTGAGCCTGAGTAACGTTCGTGTGTCCTCATCTGGTTCTAAAACCCAACCTAACATAGTTTGGTTGATATGGGTCATTTCATCAAAACCTGCATTAAGCATAGCGTTGGCATTTGAGAAGGCCGGCACGTGACCGCATACAAACATGTCATATTCATGGGCTTTTTTAACTAATTCTGGAGCCCAATCACCATTCATACTGTTGTATAATTTGATACCATAAAACCCTTGGTTGTGATAGGTATCAATAGCCTCCAAGGCTTCTTCCAAAGAGGATACCAAAATACCACCATTACTATTATAAGGACTTTTACCTTCAATAAAACCCAATCTGTGAATTCTTGGTCCGGCCAATAATCCAGAATCAATTTTTACCATCAAATTTGTGAGAACGTCATTATGGTTTCCCATATCTCTAAAGGAAGTCACGCCTGCCAATAGGTTAAGAAGGCCTTGTCTTTCACCTGTGTGGGCATGCATGTCATACATACCGGGTATAAGGGTTCCACCATTACCATCTATTACAACTTCATTTTCCCTAACTGTATCAGGGGCATCAATACTCAAGATTTTGTCACCTTCAACTACTACAGACACCATATTGGATAAATTTAAAGTTTGCGGATCAAAAATCTTCACTTGTTTAATCCTAACCTTTTTGGGATAGTTGTGGGCGTAAGATTTTTGTAAATCGGTAAACCGTTGGGCTTCGTAGGTTTCTGAAAGATCAATCATTTTTTGTGTGAAGTCCTCATAGCCTTCCTTAATGATGACCGTATGGGAAGAAATAGTAGCAAATAAATTTTGCTGGTCATCCATCACAAAATAGCTTGGGTTCATGCTGTTTCCTGAAATGGAATAGGACGCCAATTTTAAATTTGTGGTATCTCCTTCCAATTGAATGGGTTCTATTTTTTGGAGAGAAATTGTACCTTGGGGTAAGACAGGTGCTTTTTGATCTTTTTGACGCAATAGATGTCTTGCCATCAAAAGCATGGAGTAGGGGCTGCCATTTTGATTTGAATAGAATGGTGGAGAAGTCGTTTTCAAGCTATCTGAACCGGTGGCGTCTGTCCATCTAGCCCATTTATTTTCGTACTCAAACTGCTCATTTACCTGATTGCCAAAGGTGGTATTACCTTCAATATGCCATGAAAGAGGTAGGCCTTCCGTATTTAAAATAAGGGATTCTTTGAGAGAGGGTCCACGACCATTATTTTTATAGTCAAAATCAACATGGATGGTATCGCCCGAAGTCTCGGTTTTCAAATATCCAATTTTGGCGCCGTAATTTATGACGGAATAAGCTTCGTTTCCCTGATGGTTGGAAAGAGAAGTTATAGCTTTTTGTTTATCCTGTTTACAGGAGAGGATACTAATTCCTAAGAGCAGGGAAATATAAACTTGAATCTTCATAGATGATTGGTTTTTAGGATCTTGAAGATACGTAAAAATAATTTCCCTCTTTAAATAGTTTTAAATTGATTTGAAAACCATTGAAATCTAAATTTTTTGTTCATCAACCCATTTGCCAGTTTTTGGAGATTGGTATGAAGCCATGGTTTCAAATAAAATGTTGATTTCACTTTCAATTATCACCATAGATTTATTGTCTTCAGATAGAAAACCCTCTTGAGCCATGGTTTCTACATGGTTTATTAAGTGATTGTAATAGCCATTGGTATTTAAAATACCTAAAGGTTTTTGATGGAGTCCTAATTGGCCCCAAGTGAGCATTTCAAAATATTCGTCCAAAGTTCCGAAACCTCCCGGCAAGACAATAACACCATCACATAAATCATTCATTTTTGATTTTCTTTGGTGCATAGTATCGGTTAAGATCAATTCTGAAATACCCTCATGAGCAATTTCTTTAGATCTCAAAAAATTTGGAATCACCCCTATGACTTCGCCGCTTTCAGAAAGCGCACCATCTGCAACGGCTCCCATTAATCCGATATGGGCACCACCATAGACCAAACCAATCCCTTTTTGGGCAAGGGTTTTACCTAATTGGAAGGCTTCTTGTTTATAAATGGCATCATTTCCTAAACTGGAACCACAAAATACAGACACTCGTTTCATGTTATTTACTTTTTCACGAAAGTTAGGAAATGACTATCAAATTGTTGAAATCCTTGGATTAAATTTTAGGATTATTTTCCATGATATTCCATGTTTGGTAGAGGAGTATGATTCTTTAAATAATTATCAAACCAATTTATAACCTGTTCGTTGACTTCATCTCTATGTTCTGAGATACCGTGGTCACCTCCCTCAAACATAATCAATCTATAGGGGATGCGATATTTTTCAAATTCTAAGGCAAGCGTGAGGCTTTGTTCTGGCTTGACTCGCCAATCGGCATTACCATGTAGCATTAAAATTGGGACTTCTTTAGAGAATTTGTCAGCCCACTTAACAGCTGATCGTTTTTCTAACTCAGCCTCTTTATTAGTTTTATAGTTGGGTATCAATTCAGCTAAAACTCCAGACTCCATGTCTGGCCTGTCCTTTATGGTGGAGAAGTTATTGGAAACAGCCCCTCCAACGGCTGCCGCCTTTATATTGTTCATTTGGGTAAGGGCTATGTAGGTCATCATACCACCTCGACTCCAGCCGTACATGCCAATATTCTCAATATCGGCCCCTTCAACTTCTTTTAATACTTCGGGTAAAATGGTAATGTCGTTGACATCACTGCCGCCAAATTCTTCTTGTCCCTCGCTACCGCCGTTACCTCTGTACTGACTTGCAATGACCACGTAACCTTCCTTGGCGATTTGGCCTAATGTCATAATTCCGTGAGCTATTACTAATGAACCAAAATCCCTGTTTCCACCTCGATTATAGATTACACAAGGATAATTTCCTTGTTTTTTGGGCTTTACTAAAAGACCGTTTACTTTTAGACCGTCACTTAGGTAAGTAATACTATAAATATCAATACTATCGATGTATTTAAAAGCTTCTTTCCATTCTATTTTTCCGTTGATATTCTCGGTAAGTCTTGAATAAATAGGTGTTTGGGAGAAGTCAGAAATTAAGTTCTGTTTTAATAGAAGCTTGTTTTCCTGTGCCTGACAGGTTGTAAGTATCAATAGAAAAATTAAAGCGTTTAGGTATCTCATCCGTATATATTTTAAGGTTATGTCGTCAAGTAATTTAAGAGAAGTCTGATAAATAATTGGAAAGACTTTGGTATGTAATAACTTACTTTTAAAATGAGACGATAAGTCCTACAGTTTGTTACAATTTTTGTGTGATGAAATTGATTACCTAAATTTCTATTAAGATAAAAGGGTAGTTTAACATGAATTAAATTTAGTTAACGAAAATTTCTATTTCTTTTCGATTTGTTTTGTTTTAAGTGGTAAATGTGAATGATACAAAAAATGAACCCAGAGATTACCAATGGTCCAGAATTCAATAAAAATCCATAAACAATATAAACAGCGCTTGAAATTAAATGCCAAAAACGAAAATGCTCCATTTCCTTTTTGGTTGCGGCAAAAAAGCCAGCTGCGATGGCTATATAGCCTATTGCTTCAATGATTAATTTCATTCGTTCAATTTGTTAAGGACTCTTTGTTTATAATCTAATTCGGTTAATTTTTGTTCAATGTTTTTTAGTTCGTTTAGAAAATTTGGACTATCAGCTAATAAGTTCTCGATAATCATATTTTGTGTATGCCACAATTCTTCGAAATCCACCAGTTCGGTTTTTGCTTTTGGAGATAAGGTCAAAATGGATTTTCTTTTATCAATTTTATCAACGTTGGTGATAATATATCCATTTTTCTTCATCTTGTTGATAATCTTCACAATTGCTGGATGAGAAAGTTGTAGTTTCTCTGCCATATCTGAAATGGTCAATTCCTCATTTTCTTGAAGTAATCTAAAAATAAGGTTCCAGTTAGGTTCGATATCCATGCCTTGAATTTTGTATAAATCTCTCGTACTATATAACAATAAATCACTCAATCTCTTGATCCTACTAGTAAAACCTTCTATATGTAACTTTTCTAAAAAGTCTTCCATTTTTTTAAATTTATTTAACTGGTTACGCAAATGTAAATAATAAAACGTAACCAGTTACTTATATTTGTTTATTTTATGAAAAATTTAATTCGTTTAAACTCTTTTGCTTATGTGAAAATATCCCTTGATACTTACTGTAACAATTACGTTCTAGGGTTGGCATTAAACCAAAAAACGAATATCTTCACGGCTTTAAATTTTGTACATGGCAAAAAAAGTATTTGTATCAGGTTGTTTTGATATGTTGCATAGCGGACACATCGCTTTCTTTAAAGAGGCTGCTTCTTATGGAGATCTTTATGTGGGCATTGGCTCAGATGCCACCGTTTTGGAGCTCAAGGGCAGACATACTATTAATTCTGAACAAGAACGAATGTATGTAATTGATGCCATCAAGCACGTCAAAAAAGTCTTTGTCAATAAAGGTTCAGGTATTTTGGATTTTGATGAGGATTTAAAGGACCTGCAACCAGATATTTTTGTTGTTAATGAAGATGGCTATTCACCTGCAAAAAAGGAGCTTTGTGACTCCTTAGGTATTGATTTTAAAGTATTAAAGCGTATACCTGATGCGGGCTTACCTGAGCGTTCCACTACTGCCATTAGAACCGAAGGAAATTGTACGCTGCCCTACCGAATAGATTTGGCAGGCACTTGGATCGATCAACCCTATGTGTCCAAATTCCATCCAGGATGGGCGCTTACCATTTCACTGGAACCTACCATAGAATACAATGAAAGGTGCGGCATGTCTACCTCCACAAGAAATGCGGCCAAAAATATATGGCCCTATTATCTTCCTTTGGAAAAACCAGAAAAACTGGCTGAAATCCTGTTTAAGTTTGAGAATGATCCCGGGTCTTCCATTATATCAGGGGCTCAGGATGCAATTGGTATTTGCATGCCTGGATTGGTTAGGCATTACTATGACAATGATTATTGGCCCAAGAAATTTCAATCCATTCACTCAGAATCAATTTTATCTTGGTTGGAAGCTCACCTTTGCATGACCTTATTATGGCCGCGAGAAAAGGGATTAGATCTTCTGTCAGAAACCTATATCAACGAAACCAATGTGAAGGCATTAGCACAGGCTGCAGATCAAGTTTGGGATGCCATATTAGCTCAAGATTTAGATAGGTTTGCTCAAGGATTTTTAGATTCCTTTAAAGCCCAAACAACGATGTTTCCTAACATGTTGAATGACCGTATTGAACAAGAGATTGCCAAGTATAAAGATCAAGCTTTAGCTTGGAAACTGGCCGGTGCGGGCGGTGGTGGGTATTTGATAATGGTATCTAAGGAACCCATACCCGGAACCATGCGAATCCATATCAGAAGGAAAGATTCCCACCTATAATACATTCTTTTTTAGAAGTTTCTTATGGTAAGCAGCATAAAGGGCTATAACTAAAAAACATATCAGAGGAACTACATATGAAAAAGACACATTTTGAAAATCTATTAATGAACCTTGCAGCGGTGTTAATATAGCGCCGCCAAGGATGGCCATTATAAGACCAGAAGCTCCTACTTTGGTTTCTTCTTCGTTTAATCCTTCACAGCCCATTCCGAATATAGTAGGGAACATTAACGACATGCAGGCTGAAATGGCAATTAATGATACTGCACCTACCATGCCTCCAATTAGAATAACATTTAAACTGAGTAAAATAGCAACTATGGCCACTACAAACAAGAGTTTGCTAGCAGCAATTTTATGCATTAAAGAAGTGAAAATCCATCGAAATATACCAAAGCAAATCAAGGCAACGGTATGATATTGTAAGGTTAATTCCTGTGAAGCACCTATCTGTTCGGGTAGATAGAAATTAGTATAAGTCCAAACAGAAATCTGTGCCCCTACATAAAAAAATTGGGCCAATACGGCAAAGCGGTAGTTACTTTTGCGCAACAATTGACCAACCGTTTGCTTCATATTTAAAGCCGTCGTCGCTCTTTTTAAATCGGGCATTTTTGTAATGGCAATTAATACCCAAACCAATATGAGCACACTACCAACAATTAAATAAGGATAAATAATAACTCCGAGTGTTTCTTTTATTTCATGAGCAGGGATGGCTAAATCTCCTTGGGTATTGGTAGGTAACTGGGCCATAATTAGAATTTGACACATAAACACACCTAAGATGGAACCCACAGGATTGAAGGACTGTGCTAAATTCAATCGCTCTGTTGCTGTTTCTTTTGGGCCAAGAAGCAGAACAAAAGGGTTGGCATTTGTTTCTAAAATACCCAAACCACAGGCAAGAATGTAAAAGGATAGACAAAAGTAAAGGAAGTTTTGGGCGAGGGTAGCAGGATATAGTAAAAAGCACCCAGCGATGTAAAGACCTAAACCGACTAATACACCTATTTTAAAAGAATACCTCTTCGATATCAGTGCTCCTGGTATAGCCATACAAAAATAGCCAAAGTAAAATGTAAATTGAATTAAAGATGCTTGAAAGGTGCTTAGTTCGCCGAAGACGTTTTTAAAGACCTTCACTAGCGGATCCGTAATGTTGTTTGCCAATCCCCATCCCATAAAACACAGGGCCAGAAGAAAAAATACGAATCTGTTTTTCTTGGGTAATATTGAGTGACTTATGTTAGTATTCATAGAATTAGAAGCAATCAGAAAGTGAAAAAATACGCTCCATTTTCTTCCACTTGTCTGAAGAGGAGTCCAGTCTTTGTTGGTAGGCATCCATAAGTAGTTCCCATTCTTTTTGCCCAGGCATATCACCTAGTTTAGACATTTGAACATCCCAATCAAACGAGTCTTCCGTATCAACAATCATAAATAACCGGTTTTCCCATCTAAAGATTTCCATGTTTAAAATACCAATGGCCTTTATGCCTTTTGGAATGTCCATCGGAATGTTGTTAGGTTGATGCCATTCTTCATATTTCTGAATAAGTTCTTCGTCTGGCTTTAGGTCTAAGGTAAGACAATGTCTCATGAATGCTTTTATGATATATTCTTATTGGGAACTAATATAGGCAAATCAATGTCATATATGAAAGTGTCAAGAATTAAGTACTAAAAGGGATAGCCAATAGCAAAATTAAAAATGGTGTCTTTGACATCAAAGTTGTAGCGCTCGCCGTCAGGTAATGAGGGATCATGGAATGGGGTCGCAAAATCAAAACGAATGACAAATCCTTGAACATCAACACGAGTACCCACACCAGCACCCATTCCTAATTCTTTATAAAAATTGTTACTAAAGGTGCCACCTGGTAGAATTTCATTGGATTTACTGTTCCAAATATTCCCAGCATCTACAAAAAGGGCGCCTTTTAAAAATGAAACAATAGGGAAGCGGTATTCAATATTGGCTTCTAACCTGATGTTTCCACTTTGGTCTATATAAACATCATCATTATCTGTTTCCTGATGGAATGTTCCTGGACCCAAGGAACGAATTCTAAAGGCTCTTACACTATATGGTCCACCTGCATAATATTGTTTTACAAATGGTAAAACGTTTGAATTTCCATAGGGTAGTCCGTACCCGGCAAAAAGCCTCGTGGCAATTTTTTGTTCTTTTCCAAAATTAAAATGATAATGGAAATCCACATCCAATTTGGCATATTGTGCATATTCTAAACCTAAAAAGCTTTCGGGCTGTCCAGGCTCTTGCTCTTTTCCAAACAAGCTAATGATGTTACCCGCCATATCAAAGGTGGTATTAAAATAGAACTGGTGAGTGTTAGCTGCATCTACCATGCCGTTATAAGTAAAAGAATAGGTGAGTCCAGCAATGAATTCTTGTTCAAAACTTTCTCTCAAATACGGGTTGTCATCAAGGATTTGTTCAAATTCGGGTGTGGTATTGGTTAGTTGGGTATAAGTGATCGTTACGGGATTGATCTCATGAGTGACATACCGATTGGCATTCCAAACATAACCATACTTGGCGTTTCCAGAAAGTAGGGCATACAGCTGAGTACGATTCAAATAGTCAATACCGAAACCAATTTTGGTTTTAGGAATAGCATATTCAAAATAATCATTATCAAACTTAATTGGAAAAACCATTCTAGGAACCAATAGTTCTGTTTCTAAACCCAATTGGGTACTGCTCAAAGAACTACTGCTACCACTAGCAATTTGCTTTTCATAACCCACTTTGGCTCCTACACTAAACGATTCGCCACCACCAAATAAGTTTCGGTTGGTATAAGTAACCCCTAAAGCTGGTCCCGCAAAATTGTTGGATTTGGTTACCGCCTGTAGTTCGGTTCTTAAAGAGCGTTTATTTAAAGGCGATAGGTAGATATCTGCCTGCAACAATCCCAAATTGTCATTTTCCAGCGTATCCAACTCCTTATATTGAATATTCACGTATTTATAGGACCCAATAGAAGAGAGACGTCGAGCGGTATTTCTAGATTTTTCAGGATGGTAATAATCACCTTCTTTAATCAGAATGAAGGGATCTAAATACTTAGGTTTAAAGAAAGGTTGCTCTTCTAAATAGTTTTTTTCATTAAAGCGAGTAGTTTGAATTTGTAGTGAATCTTGATTCAATTCGTAATTGGAATACACATTAACTTTTGCAATTTTATAGGGAATTAAAGCCTTGTTCGGCACATGGGACTTCAAACTTAAATACAAATCATAGCGCTTGTTTTTATATCTGTTGGTATCGGCTTCAAAAATTAAAAACTGATTGTTGAAATTAAAGTAACCTTTTAGTTTTAGTTGACGTTCAATACGCTGGCGTTCCAATTCAAAATTTCCCAAATCAAAGCGCATGCCTTCCTTAAACGGTGTTTCCTCAAGACTTCTTTTCACTTCCTGATAAAATGGACTTGGAATGGAGTCTAATTGATAGGTAGCCATGGTATAGGGACTTGTAATATTTACGGTATAATCAACCGATGCTTCTTTGTCCTTTTCATTTACCTGCGAACCAGATGTACTGTAAAAAAAACCTCTGTTTTCAAGTCTGTTGACCAAAAGATCTCTCACTTCATGGGGTTCAACATCTGATTGATAAACAGGTTCTTCCCCCAAATTTTTATAGAGCCATCTATTAATAAATCCAGGATGTTTTTTCTGATTTTTATAATAATAATATAACCCCACGTACATTCCTAAGAATTTAGAATTGGGCTCTGGCATTAAGACCTGCTCCAATTCATTTTTTAATAAATCCTTGTTAACAATGGTCGTATCTGAGGACATGCTCAATGTTGCCCCTGTATAAAGGCGTTCATCCTCTGGGATAAATTTTTCCACACCACAAGAGGTAATAAACAATAGAATTACAAGATTGAGATATCTAAATTGTATGTTATATGAATTATTAGTTATTCTCATCTGCCTCCTATTCTTTTACTTGATTTTGCTGCGATTCATTTTCTTGCGTGTCATCTTCAGGATGAAATATAGCATGCCAAAACTCACTAAATTTATTAAATTCCATGGTGAAAATTAGAGCAATACCACTGACCATTGTTTGGCCATCAATGACATTTTCAAATTCATTTCTTCTAAATCCCTTAATGCGATATCGGCCATTTTTGGTCAATAAATACTCTAATGTAACGTTTCCTATAACCGGAGTTTCTTCCTCTGTTTGATTGCTTCCCTGAATATCCACTTCGCTTCCTACACTTACCGTCAATCGATCGTTGAAGAGTTTTTTCTTTGCCGCGACCTCCAATTGTGTGCGATCCTGAGGAGTACTTCCTTGGTAATCGGTAAAACTATCGAGTCCGAAATCCAATTCAAAGCCTGTTTTTCCTAGTAGTTTATCCGAAAACATATTGAGTTGATCAGAAACAGCGTCATTGAGATTGTCACGTGCCACTGAGGCCATACCACCATTACTACCATCACTGCCGGGTTCGGGATAAAAACGGTTCAGCACCAACAGGGAAAAAACTTGTTTGTTCAATTCTTCTTCCTGTTGATTTAATTGCTGTACACGACCATAGACTTGACCATTGATAGCACCACGTTCATTTTCTGGCATATCAATATTAAATGAGATAACAGGTTGCATGAGTTCCCCATCAATATTAAGATACACCTCAAAGGGTAATACCTGTCTAAATTTATTACGCAGAGAAGGGTCAGATCCTGAAGTTTGGGTTGCCATTAAAGCCGAAGCCGAAGCTTTAACTTCATAAAGGGCTTTGATGTCAAGGGCAGCATCAAACGGATCTCCAGACCAGGTTACTCTACTACCGGGACTTAAATCAAATCGACGGTTTACTAAATTGTATAAACTCATCTCATAATGACCATCCGTAACATCATAAACTCCAGAAAGAGTCATTTGTCCATTGGGTTTCATGTTGAATACAAAATCTCCTTCTCCAGAAACTTTAAAATTATCATTGGTTTTCTCATTGATAATAATAGTCACCGCTGCCTCTGGTTTTACCTTAACGCGAGCTTTAATATCAAAACCTTTAAGTGTGGAAGTTGTTTCTTCAGTTTGTGTAAGAATAGCATCTGGATGATCCTTGTTTACAAAAATAACGACACCATCTCGTTGCTCCATGTTGACAGAAGCCGAAGGCATGATATATGAAATGTCGGTCTCATTACCAACAGTTGCATCTACATCCAATTTAGGTATTTGAAGATTTCCGGTTAAACTTGCGGTGGCATCAAAAACAGCTTTACCATAAACAAAATCATTGTCATCAGCAGAAGCATTTAAAAGCTGAAAGTTTGTTGCTTGTATTTGAAGGTTGAACGAAGGATTTAAAGTATTTTCAGTAAGAATGTCTCCAGTTAGGATTAAAGGATTGTTGTTGGCATCTAAAACGGTGAATTTACTTAATGAAATCTTTTCATTGGTTACTTGAACACTTTCTTGTTTTAAGGTGAAGGCGGCATTGAACTTGGCTATATTAAAAGCTGCATTATTAAAATCCAATTGGCCTTGATATTTTAAATCACTAGGTGCTCCATTAACTTGAAATTTACCTGTCATGTTACCATTTGTATCAGTCAAAGCTCCCATGCTGAAACCTTCCAATGCTTTCATTTGAAATTCATTGATATTGAGATCCAAATCTAAGGCTGCTCTTTCTGTTCCAGCTAAATAGTCGCCTTTAAGGTCTAAATCAACCATTCCTCCTTTTGTAGATAGATAAAAATCATACTGCTGGTTTTGTATCGGTTTTCCTTTAAGGGAAAGCGTGCCTAAGTCCACGTCTAATACATGAAGTTGATTGATGTCCAATTGGGCATTTAAACCAGTTTTACCAAAAGGATCCTCAACTATTAAATCCCCATTTATTAAACCAGTTGCAAGTGTTTTGTCAGGATTGAAATATCCTAGGAGTTCTTCAAGGTTTAATTGCTTGAAGGTCATAGCTACATGATCTTTTTGTATGTTAGGGAATTCATGAGTCAATTGAATTTTCTGGTCTTGAAACTGAAAAAGAACATCTTGAAAGGTTAGTTTCTGATTTGAATAATCAATTTGATTCGTCGCGGGAACTTGCCAATTGTTTTTGTTCAATACAAGGGTTTCGGGTTCTATATGGAAATGAAGCAATTCGCTATCACCGGTAATTTTGGAATCCATACGCATTACGGTAGTGTCCTGATCTTTAGCTATAAATTGTAGTGAGAGTTCATGGTTTTCCTGATGACCTGAAAAAATGGTTTGAGGTAGTACCAATGGACCAGCCGTTAATTCTTTAAACCTGAAATTGAAATCAAAATGTTCTTTATCAGTAAGCATATCAAAATGAAGGCTATCCAATTTATTACCATCATAATTAATATGAGGAGCCGAAATTTCTGTGTCTAATCGATAAGCCATTTCATCAAAATCCATAGCAATTTGAATGGTGTCTAAATCTTCAACGTTGACAAGTAATACTTCATTTAACAGAGGAGACGGATTTATAGTACCCTTGAATTTTAATTTAACAGGCCGCTCTAAAGTATCCACCCTCTGGAGATCTCTGTAAAAGTAACCTTGTATGTGTTGTGATAAAGCTTTGCTAAAGGTTTGCGGGTTTGAATTGGATTCCAAATCGGCATCAATTATTTTATTGTGTATAGTGACAGAAGTGGTATCTGGTCTCACATGGGCTTGAGCTTGTAAATCACCAAGTAAATACCTTTTATTGTCATAAACGATTACGCCCTCATTAATTTCCGTTTCAACATCAAATGACGAGCTATTACCTTTAAAATCAGCTTCTAACTGAAATCCAGTTCTAAGGGATTGGTCTGTAATTCCCAAAGCGTTTAAATTAGCCCCAATAACATTCAAATTTATCTTGGCTTCTGGAGCAATAGAATCTAAAGTGACCAATGCATCCAGATTCATGTTGAGGTTGTCATCTTTGTAATCTGAAATGATATGACCTTGTCCATTTTCCAAATTTCCTTGAATACTTAGGTCTGTAACATCATATTGCTTTAGTTTGAATTCTGAAATAACAGCATCCAATTGAGCATTTAAATGATTGATGTCACTTCCCGAGCCGTTGGCCTTTAAACTTAAGCTTAGAGCACCGAAATCTTCATTTTTAAGCAATTCATTAAGTTGGTAATTATCAATCTGACCATCTACATCAAAATGAATACCTGCCTCTTTATTGAAAAAACCTTCTAATTTGGCGTTTCCTTGTGAGGTGTTTAACAAGGCGGTAGCTCGAATATTGTTGAGGTTGCCTTTGGCTTTACCTTGGAGATTAACGGTTTCTGGAAACTGGATACCTAATGAATCTTCCGAAGCAAATTTGATGAGATCAGATCTTACCGTAGTTGCTCTAAATTTCGGAATGTCAAAAGTTATGGAATCTGAAGTGGTTATTTTTTTAATCTGACCTTTTAAGTCTATTTGCGTTTCTTTTCCCCATTGGATATTCAAATGAGAAATTTGAATATCAGACAAAGTTCCTTGTGCCTTCAGGTTACCTTGAAGTGCCTTTTGTCCAAGTGTTTGCATATAAGAATTGTCCCGAAGACTGGGTTCAAATTTAAACACATCATTCAAGTCAAATGTCATGTTTGCTAGATTCAAATTTACTTTAGCTTGTTCTGGGTTTGCCAAAAAAGAGGCTAAAGAGGCATATTGTAAGTCTAGGCTTCCTTTGATTTTATTTTGATTTACTGCGGCGTTTAGTTGTTGAATTTTAAGATTTTGATCTGTTATTGTTAATCCAATACCTATTTCTTGTACATTAATTCCTGAGGCTTCATTAAAATTTAAAGTGTTCAATTCTAATCCAGCAGTCTTATCTTTCAAATGCACATTAGCTGCTTGAAGGTTGAAATTTGTGATGACCACAGCTTCTGGGTTGAAAGTGCCCTTTTTCGGTTTTTGATTGTTGGAAATAAAACTGAATTGATTGTCCTCAAAATCTATTTCACCAATGGTTAATTGAAGGTCTGGCCATTCAAGGGAGTTGGAATCAGAAGCCAATGGTTCATTGAATTCGGTTGAATTTTTTTTGGTTGTTTTGATGTCAATTTGTGATTGTTTTAAATTCAATTCCCCAAAAACAAACGCTTGGTTTGTTAAGTCAATGCTTTCAATTTCAGTATTAAAATCATCAATATTTGTGTTCACTTCTAAGCCGTCTCCAATGGATTTATAATGTGCTTTTACTTTGTTCAGGGTTAGGTTATCCACTGAAATGAATGGAAGTATGGACGTTTCTGATTCAGAACTGGCTATTACTGGAGTTTGGGTAACATCAATAAAGGCATCTTGTAACTCAAGGTCATCGACTTTAAAAGTCATGGTTTCCAAATTGGTTTCATCCATGTCAACTTCCAAGGTTTTAAACTTGTAAGTGCTTTGAATGCCTGTTACTTGGTCAATATAAACGATATTAAAATCCTTTAAGTCCAAAGAGCCCAATACAAGATTAAATGGCTTGGAAACCGTATCTTGAGTTGATTCAACCGGTGTTTCATTGGAAGTAAATGCATCAATTAAAAATTGGAAATTAAATCCATTGATAGAATCCTTCCTGATGATGTTGGCACGCAATCCTTCCCATTCCAAATCATCAACACCCATTCCCTTACCTGTAATTAACGCCCACAACGGCATGTTGGCTTCAAGTCTTTTAGAGTAAACTAATGTGTCTCCTTGTTGATCTTCCACATAGAGACCTTCAATTTGTATATCGCCGTCAAAGGTTATAAAAGCCTTTTTCAGTTCTATTTTGGAGTGGGTTTTATTGGTGACATAGTCTATGGCCTTGTGAACAATAATATCTTGTCCCCACGGACTCCTGATGAAAACAACCAAAAGGATAAAAAGGACTAGGAGTACCAAAAACACTTTTACAAGAATTCGGAAGACACGATGTCTCCTCTTCTTTGAGGTTTTGGTAGAATCTGTAGACAATTCCTAATACAATTTAGATGGTTCTTACAAATGTAATTAAATGTAAGTTACATGTTCTTAATAAATTGCTAATCCATAAGAAATGGCCTACTTTTTAGTTACCTGGTATAAAGTTTGACTCGTAGTACTTTTGGAGTGTCAAAATTTAACCCCCAATCAGTTTGGTCTCCATTTAGGATACGGTCCATAACAAAAGTACCATTTTCATAGTGTCCTTCCTCAACACTTAAAAACCACCAAGGCTTATCGGCATATTTTCCAGAAGGTTCAAACATGACTCGGCAATGGTAACCCACTAACAAAAATTCGTTGGTATCGAGTTCGGCAACCAATAGGCGTCCATCAGGATGTTTGGGTTGAAAAGGAGATCTTGACATTCTATCAAAAGTCCCAAATGCGATATTTAGATCCCATGATTTTAAAGAAATCGTTTGGTCGGTGACATAATTCTCACGGTCAACAGCACCTCCATTTTCGGCTTCAGGGTCAATAGGTAGTAATTGAATGGCTGTTTGGATGTGACCTTCATAATTCAACTTGGCAATCACATCTGCCATTGGCTTAAATAACTTAAAGTTAAGCGCGGTGGGTTCATACATGTCTTTAGAAGTCATGGGCTTACCATCTGGACCTATACGTAGTCTGGTATCATCCAATCCGAACGGGGCATAACCTATGGCTCCTTCTCCCAAAGCAGCGTAGAAAAACTTGGGGAAATCTTCATGCCAAAAGGTTTCAGGAACAAACAACGGATTGGTTTTGGTACTGTAAACCTCTAATGATTTTAAATAAGTTTGGGTATCCTTAAAATAAATATCAGGCGCTAATAGGTCAATATCAGGCGCTGCGGCTTTCCAAAGATCCAAAACATTATCATTGGGTCCACCTACCTGATAGTAGGGAGGACCTGGATTAATAGGGTTTCTAATAGCGCCATTCACGTATAAAGGAAGCGGATATATGGCTTTTCCAGCCGAGGCAACTTGTCCTATATACGAGGCCACATGCCAAACATGAAAGTATTCTTCAGCATGTTCTCCAAAGACTTGTTTCCAGGTTCCTCCATTATTTGAGGATACTTCCATGGCTTTTAAAGCTTCTGTAGGCACCTTACCTTCAAAGAGTTTGTTTGCTTCTTTAGAATAATCCCTGACACTTCCCCAAGAACCTGGTTCGTTTTGAACCTGTACCATAATCACGGTATGTTGCGGGTCCACTTCCTTGAGGTGGTTCATAAACATTGAGAATGCCTTTATATCTGCTTCTAAGGTTGCTTGGGCATGAGGGGATGGGGAATCAATAGGTTCTCCATTTTTGTTCACCATATTAAAGTAGGTATCTGGTTTTAATTTCATCCATTGTGGCATGTAATGATTGGAACCATTTTTCCAGGTGGCAAACCAAAGTAATATAACTCTTAGATCGCGTTCTCGGGCTTGTTTAATGATGCTATCCATTACGCTATAATCATAGACGCCAGGTTGGGGTTCAAATTGTTCCCAATAAATGGGTATTTCTAAAGTATTGATATGTAATTGATCCATGGCCGACCATACTTGAGGAAGGGTGGCCGGCCAAGAACTGGAATTGTTACTTTGTGCTCCCAAAACAAGATAAGGTTCTCCATCAACAATCAAGGCATGTCGCCCATTTTGGGTTTCAATACGAGGAATAGGATTCTCTTTTGTTTGTGATATACCCAAAGTAGTGACGAGTAAAAAGATACTTAAAATTTGATTTACTGTTTGTTTGTAATGGAAAAAATTCATCTTAGGAAATGACATATAGATTAAAGTAGTAAAGATAAAAAATGACAAGCTGAATAAGGGTGAAAAATACACTTAAATCCGTCAGAAATAGAGATGCTTTTTGTCAGCGTGACATTTTAAATATATTCTGTATTTTTAAGACTTAATCAGAAAACAAGATTTAAATGAAAGCACTCTTTACTTTATTGGCTGTCTTTTTGTTGGCTACCTCCTGTAATGAAAATACTGGCACTGAGGATACCGCCCAAAATTCAGAAAACACTATTGATTTTAAAATTCCGTATGAAAAATTCACTTTAGACAATGGATTGGAAGTTATCTTACATGAAGATCATAGTGACCCTATCGTTGCTGTGGCAACTATGATGCATGTTGGTTCCAATAGGGAGAAACCAGGGAAAACGGGATTTGCCCACTTTTTTGAACACATGAGTTTTAATGATTCTGAAAATGTACCTGTAGGAGCCAATAGAAAATTAATTCCAGAATGGGGTGGTCAGCGTAACGGTGGAACTTGGAGTGATGGAACGGTATATTATGAAGTGGTTCCAAAAGACGCTTTTGAAAAAATCCTTTGGATTGACTCTGATCGATTTGGGTATATGATTAATACAGTAACAGAAGCAGCTTTGGAACGTGAAAAACAGGTTGTTAAAAATGAAAAACGCCAAAGAGTCGATAATTCACCCTACGGATATACTGATGAAATTATTAGAAAAAATCTTTATCCAGAAGGTCATCCTTATAACTGGACGGTAATAGGGCAATTGCCAGATTTACAAGCAGCTACGATTGATGATGTTAAAGAGTTTTATGCTCAATACTATGGGGCTAAAAATGCGTCTTTGGTTATTGCTGGAGATATTGATATTGCCAAAACCAAAGAATTAGTTGAGAAGTGGTTTGGTGAGATTAACAGCGGACCAGATGTAGAGCCTCTGGAGCCAATGCCTGTTACTTTAACTGAAAGCAAGTCTTTATATTTTGAAGATACTTTTGCCAAGTTACCTGAATTACGGATGGTATTTCCAACCGTTGAAGAGTATCATCCAGATACCTATGCGTTAAATATTTTGGGAAATCTTTTGAGTGGAAGTAAAAAAGCGCCTCTTTATCAGGTGCTTGTTGAGGAAAAGAAATTAACTCCCAATGTTGGTTCTTATCAAAGCAGTAGTGAGTTGGCAGGGGAATTTGTATTGAGGGTAAGAGCCAATAATGCGGTTGATTTGGATTCTGTGAAAATAGCTTTGGATGAAGGTTTGAAGCGATTTGAAACTAATGGAGTAGAGGATAAAGATTTAAAGCGTATCAAAGCAGAATTGGAAACGCAGTTATATCAAGGTGTTAGTACCGTTTTAAATAAAGCATTTCAATTAGTTCAAGATAATGAGTTCAATGGTGATCCTAGTTATATTACCCAAACAGCCAATCTTACCAATGCCGTCACAAAGGAGGATGTTATGAGGGTTTATAACAAATATATCAAAGGTCAGAATTATGTGATGACCAGTGTGGTTCCCAAAGGGCAATTGGATTTGGCAGTAGCAAATTCCAAAGAGGCTACTGTTTGGATGGAAGAGGTAAAACAGGATGTTGCAGCCGAAGAAGTAGGTCAAGGAGAAGAGGCTGATTATGAGAAAACACCGAGTAAATATGATAGGAGTGAACCTCCTTTTGGTGACATGCCTTTATTTCAAGCTCCCGAAATTTATAAGGCCAATTTAGATAATGGATTGACTTTATATGGGATTGAAAACAATGAAGTGCCTTTAGTACAATTTGAAATAACCATTCCCGGAGGGCACCTTTTGGATTCCAAAGAAAAGTCAGGTGTTGCCAATTTACTTGGTGATTTAATGATGGAGGGTACCGCTACCAAAACACCAGCAGAATTGGAAGAGGCCATAGGAATGCTTGGAGCTAGTATTTCATTCTCAAGTTCTAATGAGGATTTTAGAATCACAGGATCTTGTTTAAGTAAAAACCTAGCAGGTACCGTCGCCCTGGTAAAAGAAATGTTATTGGAACCGAGATGGGATTCCAAAGAATTTTCAAGATTACAACAGGCTCTTGAAACTAGTTTAAAAGGAAGGGAAGCAGAACCTAGATCTATTGCATCCATCAATTACGCCAAATTACTTTATGGAGATGACCATATTTTTGGAATTCCAGGCAGTGGTACTTTAGAGACAACAGCTGGTATTTCACTAGAAGACTTAAAAGCCTATTATGCGATGCTCTCTCCTGAAAATGCTAAGGTTCATGTGGTAGGGGATGTTTCCCATGCTCAAGCTGAAAAAGTGTTTGCGGCTTTAAATAATTGGAAAGCGGCTGCTCCCGAAATGCCATCTTACACCCTGCCAGAGTCTCCAAAAGCAAATACAATCTATTTTATTGACGTTCCAGATTCCAAACAATCGGTTCTTTATATCGGTAAATTGGCGCTTTCTGCTGAAGATGGCGATTTTAATAATTTAGAATTTGCAAATGAAGTTTTAGGTAGTGGTTCTAGTGGCATGTTGACCCAAACCCTTAGGATAGAAAAAGGATATACCTATGGTGCTTATTCAGGAATTGCCACAAGTAAAGAGGTAGGTCCTTTTTATGTAATTACCAATGTTAGAGCAAATGCAACCTTACCATCTTTGGAAATTATTCAGGATATGCTTACTAATTACGGACCTAATTTCAGTGAAAAGGAAGTTGAAATCACCAAGAATAAAATCTTAAAGGATAATACCAGAGCCTTTGAGAGTTTGGGTGCTAAAATGGGTATTCTTAGGAATATTAGTAAATATGACAAACCATTGGATTATATCGAAAAGGATCAGGAAGAATTGATCACTATGACTGTTGCTGATTATAAGGAGATCATAAACAAGTACCTACGAGAAAAAGAAATGATCTATGTCATTGTTGGTGATAAATCAACTCAATGGGATGAGGTGAAGAAACTAGGAAAGCCTATGATAGAATTGGATATACATGGAAATCAGTTGTAATTAATATTTCGAATAAATAATAAAAAAGCACTTCCATTGAAGTGCTTTTTTACTATTCGGGGATTTGGTTTTATGAAACCTGCTGTTTGCTGTGTTGAGATTTAAATAGGATGTCTATAAGGGTCATTGTTTCCTTGGCAGCTTCTTGAGGTTTCAATGCAGTATCTGAAATACCAGATATCACTCTGGTAATATCATGATCTACACCTCCTTTTTTGTGCCATAAACCTGTTGATGCTACACTTATATAAGCTGAGAAATTGTGATGTCCAGAGCCCGGTCTTTCCCCAATGATATGAATAATTCCATGATATTTATTTACATGATTTGAAGTACCAAATAAATGTTCGCCACAGGCATAACCAGCTCTTACTCTTCCGTGGGTGATGACCAAATGTTGTTCACTCAAGCTGAATCCATATTCAGTAATACCTTGAATTAATTCGGTTAAATAGGGTTGCAAATGACCAGTGTCTTGAAGTGCTCTTACATTAAGACCATCAGAAATGATAATCTGAATATCAGGAGCTGAGCTTTCCCAAGTGTCTTTGAGTCGTTTTAATTTATCTATAGAACTTTCAGATAAGCGCTCACCAGTAGCAGGATGATAAACATAATCCTTTCGGTTTTGTGCTTGTGTAATAATAGGGTAGGCGGCAGGAATGGTTTGAATAAATTCTGACGACATTTCCGTCCAAAGACTGATTTTGGCATCTTCATACAGTTGATGTACTTTGGCATCTAATTTTGGTTCCAAATCCCAAGGATTTTCCCCATAGCCTTGTGCAATTGACACCCCTCGTTTTTCTATTCTATCGATACAGGCTCGACCTTCTTCAGTAATTATCTCATAAGATCTAACATCTCCTTTTGCTTTTTGATATTTATAATAAACCCAAATGGGGTCTCCAAAATGTTCGGTAGGATTTCCTAGCTCGTCAATGACTTCAATGTGTTTGAAAAAGTCCCACATGGCATCGTTTACACGATAACCAAATTGATTCCTAATCTTTACATGATTGCTAAAGGCGGTAGTTAGGTAACTAAGCATGGGGTCATTTTTAGTAGGTAACGCCATAAGATATGCTGGATTAGTGGGCATGACTTGCTCAATGCACCAATCAAGATCTTCTAGGTTGATATCCATATGAAGCGTGGAGCAGATATCCAAACCTATGGTGAGTCCATGCAGTTTACCCATAACCGTATCTTCTAGGCAGCATCTTACCAACTGTTCTTTTGATTTAAAGACTTCGGGTCCAATAAAACCTGCTACATCATTAACATGTACCCATGAGTTGTTATCTTTTTTGATCTCATTAATCTTATATTTTAACCCTCTTAAGAATCCATATTTTCTAGATTCGTGCATGACCATGTCAAATCCTTCACTATGGCCATTGGTAAGGTCGGCACCTTGACCTGTTTCAGCATAAAATCCAAATTGACCATTTCTTTCAGAGGCATATTGGAGGATTTTATCAATAGTTACATCAAAGGTTTTGTTAGCATTAACAGTTCCTGCGATGCTTTGAAACCAAATCCCCGTTGTTCCCGGATACATGTTTTCTACTTCTGCTTGAACATCTACATGGGATAACACGCAATTAGGAATAGTGGTTTCTAGTTGAAAGGTTTGAATAATATCAAGTAAGGCTGCTTCAACTTTTGCCACAGAAGTTGGATTGCTACTAACAGGGTTGGTTCCCAAAACTACATCGCCTACGGCATAGGACCAAGCGTTAAAAACTTGCCAGGATATATCTTCAATATTATCAGTAGGGGAGTTGGGCTGTACACGGGCACCCATGTATCCTTTACTTCCTATTTTGGAATCCGGTAACGGATTGAATACCTTTTGACTTATTTGAATCAACTCTTTATTAGTCATCAATTTAACCAAACAAGCTATTATATCGCTAGATAAACTAGGCATAATCATATTGATTTCTTCTTCTGGTTTTGATAAAACGAATGTCTTTAAATCATTTATAGTCCAATCTTGGATGGTTTCATCTGGTAATGTTGAATTTTGGATGAATTTAAAGAGGTCATCTTCATAAACTGGATGTTGATTGAGGTTTTTTAATGATGTATTGCCCAACAATTCGCGAGCATGTAATCTGGAACTGGGACTGGTGGCTGCCACTTTTATAGTTTGATCGCCCTCTTTGAATTCATTGGCCGACCCTAAAATTTGTTTGTAAAGCACTCTATCAAAAGCTCCCTTTTTTCTTTGGATATATTGAAATATGTCTTCTTTACCGTTTGGTTTTTCAATAGTTACAGCCTGATTTTCTTTGGTGGTAGTCTGGGCAGGACTGAACATTTGACATCGGTTGAGTAACAATACCGAGGCCCCAATCAAACCGGTTTGTTTTAAAAAATCTTTCCTGTCCATAGCTCTAAAGTTAACTTTCACAAAATCAGTTAGTCTTAAAGATACTAAAAGGAATAGATAATTTCAATGAAATAGTAAATCCTCAGAAAGCTTGGATTTTTATTTCCGAATTTCCATATTTTCAATTTAAAATTGAAAATCAATAGACAAATGAAAACTAATGTGTTTCTATCTCGTCCATTATTTCCATGGCCATGGCATAATCTGTTTCTGGTACCTGAAGTTCCACCAAGAAGGTGGGCATGTAATTCATCACTTGGGTTGTAAATTGATTTCTTAAAAAACAAGGAATTCCTTCTGATTCCAACCGGCTTTTCAAAACCAATAATTCAGATTCATTGTGCGCCTTTTTTACGGTCTTCCAGATCATAGGTGTATTATTTAACTAATACTCTAAGATAAGAAAAATAGCAAAATCAAGAGATTATAATTTGGCTGATAATCTCACGTTAAAAACTCGTGGGGTGAGGTAGTTTGGAATAGCGTACTGTCTCTTACTATAAACATCTCTTACCCATGTATTGGTAATGGAGTTTTGAACGTCAAATAAATTGAATATTTCAAAACCTAAAGAAAGATACTTGAATGGTTTTTTCCAACCCTTATCAAAGGTCTCATTACGTTCTACTAATACGTAGGAAAGTCCTAAATCAGCTCTTTTATAATCAGGCAGTCGGGTTTGATAAACATATGGGTCTGCGTAGCTTGGAGAACCACCAGGAAGCCCTGTATTGTAAACCAAATTCAAATACATCTTCATTTTTGGAAGTACAGGCACATAATCTTGGAAGAGAGCTGCAAATTTTAGGCGCTGGTCTGTAGGTCTAGAAATATACCCGCGGTTGTCTATGTTTTCTTCGGTTTTTAGGTAGCCAAAGCTAAACCAAGATTCTGTTCCGGGGACAAATTCACCATTTAATCTTAGGTCCAATCCATAAGCATAAGCGGTCGCATTGTTTTTTGCCCTATAGCGTATCCTAACATTTTCAATGGTGTAAGGGTTTACATCTGTAAGATGTTTGTAATAGGCTTCGGTAGTCAGTTTAAAAGGGCGTTCCCACATATTGAAACTGTATTCATTTCCTAAAACTACATGTAAAGACTTTTGTGCTTTGACATCGGGTTGAACCATCCCAGTTGAATCTCTTAGTTCTCGGTAAAATGGTGGTTGGTAATATAGACCTGTTCCTAACCGAAATAGCATGTCTTTATTCCAATTTGGTTTTATGGCGAACTGTGCTCTCGGACTAATTACAGTTTGAGTGTTTTTTTCCAAATTATCTCCATCTACCGTCCAGTTGTGAACACGGCCTCCAATATTAAACCAAACATCATGTGTTCCTATTTTGGTTCTGCGACTATATTGCAAATAAGCTTGTAGCCTATCTATAGTTGTATTATTTCTAGATCTCACATTACTGTAAGCTTCCAAGGGGCCTTCATAAGGTGTATAAGGTTGTTCATTGAAAGCATCACTACTTGGGGGATTGATTGAAAAACCAGCAGAATCAATGACTTCCCATTCCACCAATCGATCCCTAATATCTTCCTTTGTATACTTTAAGGACCATTCAAAATGGTTGTTTTCTTTTTCATAGCTTCCTTTGTGCTCTAGGTTGGCAATAAGGGCATCTAAGTCATTTCTTCCGTGAGTTAATTGTCCGCCAATTCCTTCGCTAAATTGAACTTCACCTAAATCTTCATCTCCAATATTGGTGTTTACTTCACCTAGACGGTATTGAGCCAAAATGTCAAAATATTCTTCCTCTGTAGTGTGATATTTGGAAGCAATAAGCTCCAGCGTTACCTGATCATTTAATTGGTAGGTTCCCTTTAAAGCACCAAACAGTGTTTGGTATTGGTCTTTCTCTTGGCCTTCATAAAAAACCAAAAGAGCCATGGGGTTTTCCAGGGTTCCAAAATTGGTTTGTCTGGTCAAGGGTTCATAATCATACTTGTTTAAAGAGGCGTTTCCTAAAAAACTCAACTGAAACTTATCTGAAAAACTATAGGTGAGATAGGTTTGGAAATCTACAAATACCGGATGGTAATTGGTTTCGGTTTCCTTCGCGTCCACCAATAAACTGTTGTCACGATATCGCACTCCTGCAATGGCTTGAAACTTGGAATCTTTTGAAATGCCTTCAGCAGTCAAACTTCCTCCTAAAAGACTCAAATCGGTTGTGATACCAAATTCCGTGGGTTGTCTGTAAGTAATGTCTAATACCGAAGATAATTTATCCCCATATTTAGCCTGAAATCCACCGGCGGAGAAATCGACATTATGAACCATATCGGTATTCACAAAGCTCAAGCCTTCTTGTTGCCCTGAACGAATCAAAAATGGACGATACACTTGAATGCCGTTGACATAGACCAAATTCTCATCAAAGTTACCTCCGCGTACCGAATACTGAGTACTCAATTCGTTGTTGCTGCTTACTCCGGGTAAGGTTTGCAATATGTTTTCAACACCAGGATTGGCTCCCGGTATTAAACGAATTGTTTCTGGTTCTAAAGTGACTATCCCTTGTACATCCTTTCGTTTTCTGCCAGTAATGACCACAGTTGAAATTTGCTCGGTTGAGGCATTCATGACCGGATTGAATTCCATGGATTCACCACTTTCCAACTTAAAAGTGGCCGAAATTTTCTGGAACGCAATGTGTGTAAATTGAACCGTTATCTCTTTGTTTGCCGGAATTTTTAAAATAAAAAAACCATTTTCATTGGTGGTCGTTCCTACATCACCCGCTTGAATGTTGACATCTTCAACTGGGGCATTTTTTTCGTCTAGGATGATTCCTTTCAGTATACCTTGTTGAGAAAAACCTAAAACAGGAACTAATAGAATAAGACCTAAATAGCAGATTAGTGATTTCAATAGTTGGTTTATTTTCTATAAAATGTAGCTTCAAATGTACTACTATTTCCGACATTATCCGTTACGATGACTTTTAAATTGTTTTCGGTTTCTGTGATGACATTATCATTAAAATCAAAGGTTAACATGTCATCTTTATATTCGTATTCCATTAAAATAAATTTCCCATTTACCGTAGCTCGGTATTTAGAAATTCCAGATTCCTTATCCTCAATTTTTAATTTTAAATACCTAAAGTTGCTTACCCATTTTCCATCTGAAAAATTGATGGGCTTGATGGTGGGATCCACTGTATCTTTCGCTAAGGCATAAATACCTAACGTTTTGGTTCGTGTAGAAAGTATGTGACCCTCTTTTTTTGTGGAGCTATAATAAGGACGTTTGTAGTAGCCTACCAAACGGCCAATGTAAAGCTGCTCTAAATCTTCGGGTTTGTAATGGCTGAGATCATAGGTGATTGTAAAATACTTTTGGGCTGCAATAGATTCATCATGCAGTTTAATGGTATCATTGGTTTGGGCAAAATCCATGTAAAAATCCTCATAAAAGGTGTTGGAAGGAAATTCTACAGCTACTTTGTCATGTACCAATTCGTTGGTTTTATTCGCGTATATAAAGTAATTGGATTTAAAAGGTTCCTCTTTTTTAATGGTATCGTATTTTTTTCCTTTGATATTGATTGTAAGCCAAGTATTATTGTTCTTATAATCGGAAACTTTGACCTTATAAATGGAAGATGTGCTATCTTGAATTTGTAAATACCCTTCATCATCCAAATTTTTATAAATGCTCAAGGGGTTGTTTGTGTCCCTATATAGTTTTTGTAGTCGGTGTTTTTCATTGATATATTGCTCATAATCAATGAAACGATTGATATGGCTTGATTCATCAAACGAAAATTTGTGAAAATCAATTTCAATCTTTTGATTTCCATTCATAAAGGTTTGGATATTGTATAGGCCGTTATTGTTATAAGCCAAATCTTGTCTATCATTTGCTTCAATGGCAAATCCAATTTTCCCATAAGCCTCTACATTTTCCACTACATAATCATTGTTGGGTTGTCGAATTAAACGCAATTTTTGCTTTTCGTTGGATTTGTTAATATGGGAATCTGATCCAATTGGGTAGGCATAAACATTTTTAATGAAAGGAGGAGTGGTGTCTTTGATGTCAAGTCCAAATAACATAGGGTTAATAGGGCGCTCCGCATTATCACGAATTTCGAAATGAAGGTGCGGGCCACCAGAACTTCCTGTATTACCACTGTAGGCAACGACCTCTCCTTTAGAAACTAATAACTCATCAGGATTAGGGAAGACCTCCACTTCATAACTTTCTTGTTCGTATTGCAGTTTTTTAATGTAAGCTTCGAGAGTGGGACTCAATCTTTGCAAATGGGCATACACGGTGGTATATCCATTGGGATGAGTAATATAAATAGCTTTGCCATATCCAAAATGGGCAATTTTGATTCGACTAATATATCCGTCAGCCGCTGCATAAATCTTAAGGCCCTCTACTTGTTGTGTCTTAATATCTATTCCTGAATGGAAATGATTGGAGCGTAATTCGGCAAATGTCCCCGCCATCACGAGGGTTATATCCAGAGGACTTTGAAAATAATCCTGAGGGTAGATATTTTGAGCTTTCAATAAGGGAGAACAAAGTAGGAATAAGGCTAGGGTATATTTCATAAAATTTTAATTGTTGCTAAAATTATTAATTTGAGGTCACTTGTCAAAACACTAAACGCTTGAAGGCCATAATAAAGTCTATTGAGATAGGTTCTTCACAATTTTATTTAAAAACAATTGTTATTTATAGTAAGGTATATTAACTTTGTCTTAATAGTATTGCGTTAGCCAATGAGCAAGATTGAAGAGATTGTCAGCACTTTAGAAACCAGAATTAATAAGGTTTTAAATAGAATGGAAGTGCTAAAGGAGAACAATCAAAAATTGGAACATCAGCTTCAATCATCTCGCTTAGAGCTTCAAGAAAAGGAGAATGAAATTACTTCTTGGAAAGAAAAATACGAAGCTTTAAAGGTAGCTAATACAATGCTTGGTAGTGACAATAATAAAAGAGAGACCAAGCTCAAAATAAATTCATTGATTCGGGAAATTGACCATTGTATAGCACAGTTGTCCGAATAATGTCAAAAAACGGATTTCATGGCGGATGATAAGCTAAAAATCAAGCTTTCGATAGCAAACAGAGTATATCCGTTGACTATTCATCCAAGTCAGGAAGAAGGTCTACGTAAGGCATCAAAAAAAATTGAGGCCATGATTAGACAATTTGAGCAAAGTTATTCCGTTAGAGATAAACAAGATGTTTTGGCCATGTGTGCCTTACAGTTTGCCTCACAGGCGGAGCAGAAAACTATAGATAAAAATGTGATAAGTGAGCAAGTGGAGGATAAGTTAATAGCTTTAAATCAACTGCTTGAAGATCACAGCTCTTAACGTTCTTAAAAATAAAAAGGTTACTGCCTACATTAGTTATTTTTTTTGGTAAACTCAACATTAATTCTTTAAAAAGGGTGAGTTTAAGTTGTAAAAGCGTGCTGTCTTTGAACAGATACTTGATCAGCTTGTTAGCCCTAAACTTGTTTTTAAGGAGTTTATAAAAACGTCAAACTAGTGTAGGCTTTTTTTATATATATTATTAACTAAACTAAACATGGATAATAACGCAATTATATTAATTGTAGGAGGCGTAGTTTTAGGTGTGGTTATTGGTTTTATCATTGCTAAAATGATAGAAAAGAAAGCTGCATCAAAACTCATTAACGAAGCCAAAAAATCGGCTGAATCAATTGTAAAAGAGGCTCAATCAGAAGGAGAGTCAATAAAAAAAGATAAAATACTTCAAGCAAAGGAGAAGTTTATTGAATTAAAGTCTGAGCATGAAAAAGTAATCATGTCTCGAGACAAGAAGATGGCTGATGCCGAAAAGCGCACAAGAGATAAAGAATCTCAGGTATCTAGTGAGCTTTCCAAAAACAAAAAATTAAATGATTCTTTGGAGCAAAAGGTGAAAGATTACAATCACAAGTTGGAAATTTTAGACCGAAAGCAAGATGAATTAGATAAATTACATAAAAGCCAAGTACAACAGCTTGAAGTAATTTCTAGCTTATCAGCTGAAGAAGCCAAAGAACAATTGGTGGAATCTCTTAAAGGTGAGGCTAAAAATGAGGCATTGAGTTATGTTCAAAATGCCATGGAAGAGGCCAAGATGACAGCCCAACAGGAAGCCAAGAAAATCATCATCAATACCATACAGCGTATCGGAACTGAAGAAGCAGTGGACAACTGTGTTTCTGTTTTCAATATTGAATCTGATGACGTAAAAGGACGAATCATTGGTCGTGAGGGTAGAAACATTCGCGCTATTGAGGCGGCTACAGGGGTAGAGATTATTGTGGATGATACACCGGAGGCAATTATCTTATCTTGTTTTGACTCCGTTAGACGTGAAGTAGCTCGTTTATCCTTGCATAAATTGGTGACCGACGGACGTATTCACCCAGCTAGAATTGAGGAGATCGTTAAGAAAACACGTAAGCAAATAGATCAAGAAATAATTGAGGTTGGTAAGCGTACCGTTATCGATTTAGGAATTCATAACCTGCATCCAGAATTGGTGAAAATGGTAGGTAGAATGAAATACCGTTCTTCATATGGCCAAAACTTATTACAGCACTCTAGAGAAGTAGCAAAATTGTGTGGCGTTATGGCTGCTGAATTGGGATTAAATCCTAAGTTGGCCAAACGTGCTGGATTACTTCACGATATAGGAAAAGTTCCAGATACGGAAGCGGACATGGAAACCCCTCACGCTATCTTAGGAATGCAATGGGCAGAAAAATTTGGTGAAAAGGATGATGTTTGTAATGCGATTGGTGCACACCATGATGAAATAGAAATGAAATCATTATTAGCTCCAATTATCCAGGTGTGTGATGCCATTTCGGGAGCAAGACCAGGTGCACGTCGTCAAGTACTTGATAGCTATATCCAAAGGTTGAAAGACTTAGAAGATATCGCTTTCGGATTCCAAGGTGTGAAAAAAGCATATGCTATTCAAGCAGGTCGTGAACTTCGCGTGATTGTAGAAAGTGATAAAGTAAACGATCAAAATGCAGCGGATCTGTCATTTAATATCTCACAAAAAATTCAAACCGATATGACCTATCCAGGTCAGGTTAAGGTGACCGTAATTCGGGAAACAAGAGCGGTGAATATCGCTAAATAGATTAAAGGAAATCCGATGGAAACATCGGATTTTTTATTTTCTGGGATGAAAGTTATTGACCACGTCTTTTAAATGGCTTTTCTCAACGTGCATATAAATTTCAGTTGTTGTGATGCTTTCATGACCCAAAAGTTGCTGAATGGATCTTAAATCGGCACCATTTTCAAGCAAATGAGTAGCAAACGAATGTCGAAAGGTATGAGGTGAAATGGTTTTATTTAATCCTATTTTCTCCGATAGCTGTTTGATAATGGTAAAAATCATGGCTCGGGTTAATTGTTTTCCTCGTCTATTTAGAAATAAGGTGTCCTCATGACCTTTTTGAATGTTCAAATGATTCCTGATTCCTGATTGATAAATATGGATGTATTTTTGGGTAGAAGGCACTATAGGTACAAACCGCTGTTTATCGCCTTTCCCAGTGACCTTAATAAAGCCTTCTTCAAAATAGAGATCTGATAGTTTTAAATGGGTTAATTCACTTACACGCAAGCCACAACTATATAGTGTTTCCAATATGGCGCGATTGCGTTCCCCTTCTGGTTTGCTTAAATCAATGGCTTGAATCAATAAATCAATATCGTTTTCAGATAGAGTGTCAGGTAGTTTTCTACCTATTCTAGGAGAATCTATGAGATCCAACGGATTGTCTTTGCGGTAATCCTCAAACACCAAATACCCAAAAAAACTTCTTAGACCTGAGATGATTCTCGCTTGGGAGCGCGCATGAAGCTCTTTGGCAATGGTATAAATAAACTCTTGAATTATATCCTTCTCAATGGAAAGAGGAGAAATAGAAAGGGACCTATTTTCTAAAAATAAAATAAGTTTTTCAACGTCCAGACAATAATTGTCGATGGAATTTTCAGAAAGTCCGCGTTCTATCTTTAAATAAAGGCGGTAATCTTTTAAGGCTGCTTCCCATTTCATGCCACTAAAATAAACCTTCCATTTTGAATGACCAATAGATCAAAACTGCCGTTTTGTAAGTAATTCCTACAGCCTCAGAGTCTCAATGGGTTAGGGTTAATTGTTAATAAACCTGTTGAAAACGGTGGTATAATATGTTGATAACCATAAAAAAATGATTATTTTCACATTATGAACCTTAATTATAACAACATGAAAAAGCTATTGTTTATTGTGATTTTATCCTTGGCTGGGTGGACTTCAACTCAGGCACAGGTGTTTAAATTGGGTGGTAACATTGGACTTCCAATGGGTGATGCTTCAGATATTTCAGATTTAACTGCTGGAGCGGATTTATATGTTTATTTCTTTGATGTTGATTCCTTTTTCAATTTAGGAGTTAACGTTGGATATAGAAATTTCTTCGGAAAAGATATTGATATCTTAGGAGCATCCTATACGGTGGATAATGTACAATATTTACCGGTAACAGCGGCAGGTAGAGTGACTTTGTTTAGTACCTTTTATGCTGGGGCTGATTTAGGTTATGCTTTTGGTCTTTCTGACAACACGGATGGAGGTTTTTTTGCCAAACCAGTTGTTGGAATTGATATAGCTAATGCCATTGAGATATTTCTAGCTTATGACCTTTACACCGGAAAATACAAACTTTCAGATATTGAAGGTTTCGATGATTATAAATTTGGCAGTTTAAATGCTGGTATTTTATTCGAATTTTAATCATATTAATTAATACTCCCTATCTACAATCCAGGTCTTTTGGGTCTGGATTTTTTCATGAATTTTATTAACTATTTATATTATATACTATTAACAATTATTTTATTATGAGAAAATTATTTTTCGCGGCATGTGTTGCAACATTAGGATGTACATCTATCAATGCGCAGGAGTTTAGCTTCGGCCCTAAAGCAGGTGTGAACTTCGCTACTTTAACAGGAGATATTGAAGATAATGACATGCAAGTTGGATTTCATGTAGGTGGAGCAGCAGAATTTAAATTTAACGAGAAAATGGCTGTTCAGGCAGAACTTTTGTACTCAAGACAAGGAACTAAAGATAGTTACTCTGAATCTGAAACTGTCAATGGAATTTCCTATAGATATGAGGAAGAAGGAAATATTCGTTTGGATTACATCAATATTCCTTTAAGTTTTAAATACTATATTGTAAACGGTTTTTATGCAAGTGCAGGACCTCAATTAAGTATCTTGGCTTCAGCAAAAAGTGAATATAGTTATTCAGAATCTATCAGTGGAGGTGGGTTTGATAACTCTGAATCTGGATCAGAGGAGTATGATGTAAAGGACGAAGTATTACCAATTGATTTAGGAGGGCATATAGGAGTAGGTTATAGAATGACTAATGGTTTAGATTTTAGTGCTAGATACAATGCTGGTTTTGTAAACGTTAATGATGAAGGTGATGGTACTGTTAAGAATAGTGTTATTCAAGTATCTGTTGGTTTTATGTTCTAATGAATAAATAATCATATTGAGAAAACCGAGGCAGTTGCTTCGGTTTTTTTTTTTGGTTTTAAGTTTAGGGTATACAAATAGCTCGTTTTGAGTAATTTGTCCTTAATCGAGTATTGAATCAATTTTAAATTGACAGAAAATAGTTACATATTGTAATATTAAATTCGTTGTAATGCAAAAAAAATCGATAAAATATTGTTTTTGTCGAAAATCTCTCTATATTTGCTGACACTTAAAAACCTATTTATTCATGAAAAAAGTTGCCCCAATCTTAGCTTTTTTATGTTATTTCTCCCTCATGGCACAACCAGAATATAGGGATATAACACTAGCACCCACAGCAGGATTCAATATGAGTTCCTACAGTGGAGGCGATTACAAAACAAGAAATTCCATCCATTTTGGCGTTATAGCTGAATATTACTTTAGTGACAACTGGAGCGGACGTACTGGTTTAACCTTTGAACCTATGGGAGCCAAGACCAAAGACGGTTATACCGACAAGTTAAGTTTCATTACCATACCTCTTAATGCCAATGTCCATTTAGGATGGGAAAGACAATGGTATATCAATTTTGGTCCTTCTATTGGCTTTTTGGCTAATGCCGAATGCAGAGGACCCAACGATGAATTAATTAATATTAACGACGACATAGCACCAGTAGATTTTGGATTTGGTGTTGGAGTAGGTCGTATGTTCTCTTTAGGCCAGTTTATGCAATGGTTTGTAGACATACAAGGCTACAAAGGTTTTGTGAATATGGACAAGAATGATGTTCTTGAAGACAGCATTACGAATTTTAGAGTATCTGCCAATTTTGGACTTATAGTGACTTTATAGTCTAAGTAATATATCTCAATTTTGAAGCTAGAGTGAAAACTCTAGCTTTTTTTATACATTTATATTATGAAAAGAATAATGATCATCAATGGGCCCAACTTAAATCTTTTAGGGAAAAGAGAGCCCAAAATATATGGTAGCCTTAGTTTTACCGACTTTCTTGAAGAATTAAGGGAAAAGTATGCCAACTTGCAAATTGATCATTTTCAGTCCAATATTGAAGGCGAACTTATTAGTCAAATTCAGGAAGCAGGTTTTGATGGTGTTTACGATGGCATTGTTTTAAATGCCGCAGCTTTTACCCATACCTCAGTAGGTATTGGGGATGCTGTAGCCGCAATAGAAACACCTGTAGTTGAAGTACATATTTCCAATACTTTTGACCGAGAAGAATTTAGACACGTTTCTTTTATCTCTCCCAATGCTAAAGGTGTCATTGTTGGTTTTGGATTACAAAGTTATGAATTGGCTATTCAGAGCTTTTTTTAGCTAAAATTTGGTTCTTAATTTCTGTAATCCATAAGACAAAACCTTTTCTAGGGATGCAAAATCCCTGACATCACATGAATAATTCATTTGGTCTAGATACCTCAAGTTATTTTTTGTGTCAAATACAAAAATATTGACTGACGTGTTGTTGGATTGATTTTTTGAAAAAAATATAATTTCTATAAAGAGATTTTGGAATTGGCTCTCAACCATAAGATCTGATGAAACCTTCCGTTTGTTGTAGAATTTCAATGGGCTGGTGGCAAACATAACTTGATTATAGGTTTTACTTAACAAATTATGATTTTCGATTTTTGGTAAATCTGGCCACTGCTGTTTTATTAGGTCTGTAGTCAAATGAGCAATTTTGAATCTCAGTGAATCTTTTTGAATGGAATCGGTGGGATTATAGATAAGAGTATATGCCGTAGAGAAAGCCAGATCATCTAAGCTTAATAAATTATTAAAGTCGTTTTTATCTGGATCATTCAGCTTAACATCATCTTCACAATAGGTGGCAGGTGGTAATTTAGGTTTATTGACCGATTTTTTGTTTTGGATGTGTGAGGATTTGCAACAAATAAATAGTAAAGAAATTGCGAAAACAAAAAAGGTAGGTCTCATGTATTGTGTTGGTTTAAAACTAAAAAAGCCCCTAAATATGGGGCTTTTTAAAATTATTTTATAATTACATGCAAATTATTATTTCATTTACAAGTGAATCACTTCGTCATAAGCAGCTGCAACAGCTTCCATAACCGCTTCACTCATGGTTGGGTGAGGGTGAACAGCTTTTAATACTTCGTGTCCAGTGGTTTCCAGTTTTCTACCTAAAACGGCTTCTGCAATCATATCTGTAACACCAGCACCAATCATGTGACATCCTAACCATTCGCCATATTTGGCATCGAAAATGACCTTTACAAATCCATCACTGTTTCCACCAGCTTTTGCTTTTCCAGAAGCAGAGAAAGGAAATTTACCAACCTTGATTTCATATCCTTTTTCTTTAGCAGCTTTCTCAGTTAAACCTACTGATGCAATTTCAGGGGCACAATAGGTACAACCAGGAATGTTACCGTAGTCTAATGCCTCAACGTGCATCCCTTTAATTTTTTCAACACAAAGAATTCCTTCAGCAGAGGCAACGTGTGCTAATGCCTGTCCTGGAGTCACATCTCCAATGGCATAATATCCAGGAATATTGGTTTGATAGAAATCGTTAACTAGAATCTTGTCGCGGTCAACAACAATCCCAACATCTTCTAATCCTATGTTTTCAATGTTTGTTTTGATTCCAACTGCAGAAAGTACCACGTCAGCTTCTAAAACTTCTTCTCCTTTTTTGGTTTTAACGGTAGCTTTCACACCGTCTCCAGAAGTATCCACTTTAGTAACTTCGGCAGAAGTCATGATTTTGATACCATTTTTCTTGAAGCTTCTTTCCAATTGTTTAGACACTTCCTCATCTTCCACAGGAACTACGTTCGGCATAAACTCAACGATGGTAACCTCAGTCCCCATAGAATTGTAGAAATAAGCAAATTCCACTCCAATGGCTCCAGAACCTACCACAATCATTTTCTTAGGCTGTGTTTTTAAACTCATAGCCTCACGGTAACCTATTACTTTTTCTCCATCTTGTGGTAAGCTAGGAAGTTCACGAGAACGTGCACCAGTAGCAATTATAATATGATCAGCACTATATTCAGTACCATCAACGTCTATTTTTTTACCTGGTTTTAGCTTCCCAAATCCTTCAATAACGTCTATTTTGTTCTTCTTCATTAAGAATTGAACACCTTTGCTCATACCTTCAGCAACCCCTCGGCTACGCTTCACAACAGCATCAAAATCCTTATCATATTCTGATACGGAAAGACCATAGTCTCCAGCATGTTTTAAATATTCAAAAACTTGTGCTGACTTCAACAAGGCTTTGGTAGGAATACATCCCCAATTCAAACATACCCCTCCTAAGTTTTCTTTTTCTACAATGGCTGTTTTAAACCCTAATTGTGATGCTCTAATGGCAGTAACGTAACCTCCAGGACCACTACCTAGAACAATAATATCGTATTTACTCATGAGAAATTATTTTGTCATTTTTAGAAGCTACGAAGGTACGAAACCTAAAGCTAAAAAGGAATTTACCATTTAAAAAAATGATACCTTTGTTAGGAAAGCCATCATCTATGAATATACCTCGATTGAGTTATCCCCGGATCGTGATTATTGGCGGCGGATTTGCCGGTTTAAGTTTAGCTAAGAAGTTAGCGGGTAAGGAGGCCCAAGTTGTTATGCTGGATAAGCATAATTATCACACATTTCAACCCTTACTTTATCAAGTTTCTACCGGTGGATTAGAGCCAGATTCTATAGCTTATCCCCTTAGGAAAGTATTAAAAAATTACCCTAATATTCTTTTTCGACTGGCTCATGTGGAAGAAATAGATGTGCAAGCAAAAAAAATCTTTACCGACATAGGGAGCTTAAAGTATGATTATTTAGTTATTGCCTCAGGTTCAGAAACCAATTTCTTTGGTAACCAAGCTTTGGAAACTCATGCGATGGCTATGAAATCTATTCCGCAGTCTCTAAACTTACGAAGTTTAATGTTGGAGAATTTTGAAGATGCCTTGTTGACTTCCGATTTAAATGAACGTAATAAACTGATGAATTTTGTCATCGTTGGCGCAGGTCCAACAGGTGTGGAATTAGCTGGGGCTTTAGCAGAGATTAAGAAAGGGATTCTTCCAAAAGATTATCCCGATTTGGACACAAGAATGGCTCAGATTAATTTAATTCAATCGGGTGATCGGGTGCTTAAGGAAATGAGTGAAAAAGCTTCTGAAAAAGCTGAAGAATTTTTAGAGGATTTAGGGGTTGACGTCTGGAAAAATTTACGCGTGACGGGTTATGATGGCCAATTGGTTACTACTAATACAGATGTTTCTTTTGAGGCTGCTACACTGGTTTGGGCAGCAGGTGTGAAAGGGGCATCAATAAAAGGATTGGATAGTGAGGACTTTGTAAATAGAGGCAATAGAATTTTAGTAGATGCCTACAATCAGGTGAAAGGGGTTGAAAATATTTTTGCTATTGGAGATGTAGCTTGTATGGTGAGTGAAGAATTTCCGCAAGGTTTGCCTATGATGGCTCAACCGGCCATTCAGCAGGGAAAGCAATTGGGAGAGAATATCACACGATTGCTTGAAAGGAAACCTCTAAAACCATTTGTTTATAAGGATAAGGGGGCTATGGCAACTATAGGAAGAAACAAAGCCGTAGTGGATTTAAAACATTGGAAGTTTCAAGGGGTTTTTGCGTGGTTCGTTTGGATGTTGGTTCATTTATATGCTTTAATTGGGTTTAGAAATCGGGTAGTGGTCTTCGTAAACTGGGTATATAATTACATTCGATTTGATAGGGAGGCGCGATTAATTATCAGACCTTTTAAAAAAAGGAAGTATCGGGATTGAAAAATTTGTTGTAAAATTCTGACTTACAATGTTTTTTGGTTAACTTTATAGGGAGATACTAACTAAAATTTTATTCGATGAAAAAAATTATCCTTCCAATGGTGATGATCTTCACCATGGTTATGTATCCCCAAATGAAAAAAAATGGAACTATTTACGACCAGCATCCTGCTATAAGCGTGGTCGAAGAAATGCAACAAGCCTTTGTTGCAGGTGACAGTGCCAAAGTGGCTTCTTATCTAACTGGTGATTTTAAAATGTATGATGGTTTTAATTCAAACCCCGATTATGAGGGAAGAACTAGAGACCAATTTTTAAATTCGATCAAGGGTTGGCAGAAATACACGGATTACATGAGTTTAGAACGTTTCCCCGGTGCTTATCCAGATGCCTTAGAATATAAAAAGGATGAATCTGGGTTATGGGTACAAACGTGGGATATGTTAAAAGGCATGGATAAAGAAACGGGAGTTAAATTGAATATGCCTGTTCATCGCTTGTATAAAATGGATGATAACAACAAGATTCAGATGTTGATTACTTATGATGATAATGCTGTTTGGATGAAAAACAGGGAAGCTTTTAACCCGAGAACAAACGGAACGATTTACAACCAACATGAGAATATCAATACCGTTCGTAAAATGGTAGGCGCCTTGGAGAATGGTGATGTTGATAAAGGTTTTAGCTATTTTACTGATGATGCCCGATTTACCAGTTTAGACATGAAAGAGGGTGAATTTAGAACTACAAAAGATGAAAAAGAGCATTTTAATGAATTCTTAAAGGGTTATGATATTGAGGGAATGGATATGCGTGGATACCCCGATTACTTGGAATATGAGATAGGTAAATCCAAACTTGTTCAATCTTGGTGGGATTTTAGAATCAAACGCAAGTCTGATGGGAAAAAATATAAAATTCCTATTTTCTTTATCCACTATTTTAACGATGATGGAAAAATCACAAGAGAAACGGGTTATTACACTTTAAATTCAATGAAGGAGTAGTAATAAAAAATAGTAAAAAAAGCCTTCTAGAAAAGAAGGCTTTTTTATTCTTTGGTGCCATTATCAAAATCCAAACTTCCAGAATTAACACAATAGCGCAAACCGGTATCTGTTGGGCCATCATTAAACACATGCCCCAAATGTCCGCCACACTGTGAACAGAGTATTTCTGTTCTCACCATCCCATGAGTTCGGTCTTCTTTATAAACAATAGCATCTTTGATGGCTTTATCAAAACTTGGCCAGCCGCAATGAGACTCAAACTTACTATCACTTTCAAATAACTTTTGGGAACATCCAGCGCAATAATAGGTGCCATTTTCAAAATGAAGGTTATATTTTCCTGTATTAGGACGCTCGGTTCCTTTTTGCCTTAAAATATAGTATTGTTCATCAGTTAGCTCATTTTTCCATTCTGTATCTGTTTTTTGAACGGTATAGTTTGGTTTTTCGGTCATGGTTTTACGTTCTTGAGATTGACAATTGGTAAAAATAAAAATAGCTAATAAAAAAGGTAAATATTTCATGAGGTTTATGGTTTGCCTGTTTGGTCGTATATGTAGGAAATACCTAACGTAGATTTTAAGTTTAATTAATCGGAAATAACTTCTTATTAACCACATAATTTATTAAATTTATAATGTTCATTCAGTTTAAATTTTAAAATCTGTAAAAAAAGTGGATAAAACATACCAATTTGATAGTTCTAACCATTTTTAATTTATTCCTTAATTAATTCCAATTTGCTTAAAATGAAAGTATTACATGTAAGTGCCGAGTGTTACCCTATTGCTAAAATAGGAGGTCTTGCAGATGTGGTTGGGGCTTTACCTAAATATCAAAAAAACCAAGGAGTTGAAAGTTCGGTAATTATGCCCTTCTATGAGAATAAGTTTACTAATTCAAATCATTTTGAGAGCATCTATGATTCGGAATTATTGTTAGGAGGAATAAATCATTCATTTAGTGTTTTGAAATTACAAGACACAGATGTTTTGGATATAGATGTGTTCTTCATAGATGTTCCAGATTTACTCTACAAGGATTTTGTCTACTCCTATGATGATACAGATCGATTTTTAGCTTTTCAAATTGCCTTTTTAGATTGGTTGTTAACGTTGAATAAACAGCCTTCCATCATACATTGCCATGACCATCATACAGGGTTGGTCCCATTTATGCTTCAAGAATCTTTGAAATATAAAAACCTAAAAGATATTCCAGTTGTTTTGACAATCCACAATGCACAATATCAAGGTTGGTTTTCTCACGATAAAGTGAGTTATATTCCTCCTTTTGATTTTGAAAAGGTTGGTTTGTTGGATTGGGGCGGAGTAATTAATCCTTTGGCGGCAGGTATTAAATGTGCTTGGGCAGTTACCACTGTTTCTCCCAGTTATATGGAAGAATTACAACATGCTGCTAACGGATTGGAAAGTCTTTTAAGTGATGAAAAAGACAAATGTGTAGGTATTTTAAATGGTATAGACGATGAAGTCTGGAATCCCGAAACAGATGAATTTATAGTCAAAAATTATTCCGCAAGGAACGTGCATGTGGGCAGACAAGAAAATAAAGATTGGCTTTGTAAAGAATTTGGATTGGATAATGAAAAACCATTGTTTGCTTTCATAGGTCGATTAGTAGGTGAAAAAGGAGCAGATTTGTTACCTCAAGCTATTGAAATAGGTTTAGAATCTAACGATATTAATGTTTTGGTGTTAGGATCTGGTCACAAGGAAATAGAGGAACAATTAGATAATTTAAAAAATAAATATGCAGGGAGTTATAATGCCTTTATAGGATATGACGAAAAGTTATCCCATATCATTTATGCTGGTGCAGATTTCTTGTTGATGCCATCTCGGGTAGAGCCATGTGGATTAAATCAATTATATGCCCTTAGGTATGGAACGGTTCCAATTGTGAGAAGGGTTGGAGGTTTAAAAGATACTGTTATTGATATTGGTGATGGTGGTTTTGGTATTTGCCACAATGAAACATCGGTTCATGATATCGTCTTCTCCATAGAAAGAGCTACCCAGTTTTATAAGAAAACAACCGCTTTTAAAAAGGTTAAAAAAGTCATGATGGACATTGACCATTCATGGAATGCATCAGCCAAAAAATATTTGAAATTATATAAATCTTTAAATTAACAAGCTATTATGATCAATGAGAAAGTATTATCCGTCATTTTAGGCGGAGGTCAAGGAACAAGGTTATACCCGCTTACAGATAGTCGATCCAAACCAGCAGTGCCAATTGCAGGAAAATACCGTTTGGTAGACATTCCTATTTCCAATTGTATCAATTCTGATATTAAAAGGATGTATGTATTGACCCAGTTCAATTCGGCCTCTCTTAATAGACATATCAAAAACACCTATCATTTCAGTTTTTTTAGTTCGGCATTTGTCGATGTTTTGGCAGCGGAACAAACACCAGAGAATAAAACATGGTATCAAGGAACTGCTGATGCAGTACGTCAAGGTATGCATCACTTTGCAAAACATAAGTTTGATTACTTTTTGATTTTGTCAGGGGATCAATTGTATCATATGGATTACAATTTAATGATTGAACAACATATCAGCACTGGGGCCGATATTACTATTGGGACCGTTCCAGTGAATGCTAAAGATGCCCCCGGTTTTGGAATCTTGAAAACAGACGAGGAGAATAATATTACCTCTTTTACAGAAAAGCCAACCAGTGATTTATTACCGGATTGGACGTCGCCAACGGGTCCAGAAATGGAAGCTGAGGGAAGACATTATCTTGGAAGTATGGGGATTTATGTATTTAATAGACAATTGTTGGTCGATTTAATGAATGACCCATCAACCGTTGATTTTGGAAAGGAAATTATTCCGCAAGCTATTGGAAATAAGAAGGTTTGTAGCTATCAATTTGAAGGCTATTGGACTGACATCGGGAATATCGATTCCTTTTTTGAGGCCAATATCGGTTTAACGGATGATATTCCTAAGTTCAACTTATATGATATCGACCAAAGAATATATACCAGAGCACGTATTTTACCAACATCCAAAATTGCCGGGACTCATTTAGATAAGGCAGTTATAGGTGAAGGTTGTATCATACATGCCAAACAAATCACTTCTTCAGTCATTGGGATTAGATCTAGAATAGGAAAAGGTTCCGTGGTAACCAAAACTTACATGATGGGTACAGACTTTTATGAGTCTTTAGAAGAAATAGAAAGAAAGCATATTGAAATTTTAGCCGGTATAGGTGAAAATTGTAATATAAATAATACCATCGTTGAAAAGAATTGCAGGATAGGGGATAATGTGACCATTAATGGAGGTCCACATTTGGAAGATGGTGAATCAGATTTATATGTAATCAAGGATGGAATAGTGGTTCTTAAAAAAGGAGTAGTGATACCTTCTGGAACAGTAATTGGATAATATGGCAAAAGTAACTCCCTTTAGTTTATTTACAGAGTTTGATATCAATCTTTTTAAAGCTGGAAAACATTACAGACTTTATGAGAAAATGGGATCCCATATTACTGAGGTCAAAGGAATAGAAGGAACATATTTTGCAGTTTGGGCTCCTGGAGCAAAAAAGGTATCTGTTGTTGGCGATTTCAATTTTTGGAAGGATGGTGAGTATGAGTTAATGGTTCGTTGGGATGGTAGTGGTATTTGGGAAGGTTTTATCCCGGGAATAGGAAAAGGAAACCTTTACAAATACAAAATTCACAGTAATCATAACGGAATCATTACTGAGAAAGCCGATCCTTATGCCAGAAGATGTGAGCATCCACCAAGTACGGCATCTGTTATTTGGGAAGATTCTTATAAATGGAAAGATGCCAAGTGGATGAAAAGTCGAAAGAATCATAATTCTTTAGAATCCCCATTTTCAGTTTATGAGGTACATTTAGGATCTTGGAAAAAAAGGGTAGAAGAAGACCGTTCACTTTCCTATTTTGAGTTGGCTGACGAGTTGGTTGCTTATGTGAAAGATTTGAACTTTACACATGTTGAGTTGATGCCGGTTATGGAATATCCTTTTGATCCCAGTTGGGGATATCAAATTACGGGGTATTTTGCACCAACGTCCCGTTTTGGGTACCCAGAAGAATTTAAATTTTTAGTTGATAAACTACATCAAGAGGGTATTGGTATTATCCTAGATTGGGTGCCTTCTCATTTTCCAGAGGACGCACATGGTTTAGGAAATTTTGATGGAACCTGTGTTTATGAACACCCAGATAAAAGAAAAGGGTACCACCCTGATTGGAAAAGTTTGATCTTTAATTATAGTAGAAATGAAGTCAGATCCTTTTTGATTAGTAATGCCATATTTTGGTTGGATCAATATCACGTTGATGGCCTAAGGGTTGATGCTGTTGCTTCTATGCTTTATCTTGATTATAGTAGAGAAGATGGTGAATGGGAACCGAATCAATTTGGTGGCAATGAAAATTTGGATGCTATTTCATTTCTTGAAGATCTAAATAAAGAAGTATATGCATCTTTTCCAGATGTTCAAACGATAGCCGAAGAATCTACGGCTTATTCAGGAGTTTCAAAACCAGTTTTTTTAGGAGGATTGGGATTTGGAATGAAATGGATGATGGGCTGGATGCACGATACTTTGGAATATTTTGCAAAAGCACCGGTTCATAGAAAATATCATCAGGATGATATTACTTTTTCCATGACTTATGCCTTTACAGAGAATTTCATGTTGCCTTTATCTCATGATGAAGTTGTGCATGGAAAGCGCTCTATAATAGGTAGAATGCCAGGTGATGAATGGCAACGGTTTGCCAATTTAAGACTACTATATAGTTATATGTTTGCCCATCCAGGAACCAAGTTGATGTTTCAAGGAGATGAATTTGGTCAATATGATGAATGGGATTTTCAATCGAGTTTGGATTGGCATTTATTGGATTATAAAGTCCATAAAGGTGTTCAATTATTGATAAAAGACTTGAATATTTTTTACAAGCAAGAACCAGCACTTTATAAAACGCAATTTATTCAAGATGGTTTTGAATGGATTGATTACAATGATCATGAAAATTCTGTTTTATCTTTTATAAGAAAAGGGGAGAACAAAAAGGAAGATGTCATTGTGGTGTGTAATTTAACCCCTGTACCAAGGGAAAAGTATCGAATAGGTCTTTCAAAAACTGGAAAAATCAAAGAAGTTTTTAATAGTGATTTGGAAAAATATAGCGGAACAGGAAACTATAAAAATCCGACAAAGTCGGTTTCAGCCAAATCATGGCATTTTCGGAAATATTCTGTTGTGATTGATTTACCGCCCTTGTCCATGGTAGCTTTTAAATATGAAAAATGATAATTAACTTGTTTCAAACGTTATAGTTAATAAAAACTGCATATGTTTCTACATAAGCAGTTTTTTTTATGACAGCAATTGTTTTCTTTTACAATATTTTTATTTAATCAATGTCAGGTTATGATTATTAATACAGAGTTAGAGCAAAAAGGAAATACGTTTCCCTCTAAAATAGTTTCTTATACTAAAGATGTTGATACCTTGGTATTTACTACTGAAAATGATGTCGCACTTCAAATTCAAATACTAAGGGACAGTGTTTTAAGATTTAGATATTCAACTACTGGAATCTTTTCTCCAGATTTTTCATATGCCATCACCAAATATGCCAGTACTGGTTACAACCAATTGGAAATTGAAGAGGCAGAAAACAGTTATATTATTACCACCTCAAAACTTATTTGTAAAGTGTCCAAGGCCAATCTTAAGGTCGAACTTTATGATAGCAAGGACCAAACTTTAATCAATCAAGATGAATTAGGTTTCCACTGGGAAGAAAGTTATGAGTTTGGTGGTGATATTGTAAAAATGAGTAAAGTTTCCCAAGAAGGAGAGAGTTATTATGGATTGGGTGATAAACCCAACCACCTTAATCTGAAAGGAAGACGCTATGAGAATTGGGTTACAGATTCTTATGCCTTCGGAAAAGAAACCGATCCCATTTATAAAGCAATTCCGTTTTACACGGGGTTAATCAATAAAAAGGCATACGGCGTATTTTTTGACAATACGTTCCGTTCCTATTTTGATTTTGCTCAGGAAAGACGTAATGTGACCAGCTTTTGGGCACAGGGCGGTGAAATGAATTATTACTTTTTCTACGGACCTAAAATGACGGACGTAGTTGAAGCCTATACAGATTTAACTGGAAAGCCACACCAATTACCACCTTTATGGGCTTTAGGTTTCCATCAATGTAAATGGAGCTATTACCCAGAAAGTAAGGTTAAGGAAATTACTTCAAAGTTTAGAGAACTTCAAATTCCTTGTGATGCCATTTACTTGGATATCGATTATATGGAAGGTTTCCGTTGCTTTACTTGGAACAAGGAGTATTTCCCTGATCCAAAACGAATGGTAAAAGAATTGGAAAAAGAAGGATTCAAGACGGTTGCCATCATCGATCCAGGAATAAAAGTAGATAAAGATTATTGGGTCTATCAGGAAGGATTGGAGAATGATTACTTCTGCAAGCGTGCCGATGGACCATACATGAAAGGGAAAGTTTGGCCAGGAGAGTGTTATTTTCCAGATTTCACAAATCCAGAAGTTAGAGAATGGTGGTCTGGTTTGTTCAAAGAACTCATTGAGGATATCGGAATTAAAGGGGTTTGGAATGATATGAATGAACCCGCTGTTATGGAAGTGCCTAATAAAACCTTTCCAGATGATGTAAGACATGATTATGAAGGTAACAGATGCAGTCATAGAAAAGCACATAATATTTACGGTATGCAAATGGCAAGGGCGACCTATCAAGGATTGAAGAAATTTTCTTATCCAAAGCGTCCATTTGTAATTACTAGAGCAGCTTATTCAGGAACACAACGATATACCTCAACTTGGACAGGTGACAATGTGGCTAATTGGGAACACTTATGGGTTGCCAATATCCAAGTGCAACGTATGGCCATGTCAGGATTTTCGTTCGCGGGTAGTGATATAGGGGGATTTGCTGAACAACCACACGGCGAACTCTTTGCTAGATGGATTCAATTGGGTGTTTTTCATCCATTTTTTAGAGTGCATTCTTCAGGACATCATGGAGATCAAGAGCCATGGACTTTTGATGAGGATGTGACCGAGATAGTAAAGAAATTTATTGAACTTCGTTACCAATTATTACCTTATTTCTATACCACTTTTTGGCATTATGTAGAAAAAGGAACACCAATGGTGAAGTCTTTAGTTATGTTTGATCAAGAAGATTCCCACACTCATTACAGAACAGATGAGTTTGTATTTGGTGAACATATTTTAGGCTGTCCTATTTTAGAACCTAATGCAAAAGGTAGAAGAATGTATTTACCCAGAGGTAAATGGTATAACTTCTGGACTGATACCGTGGTACGTGGAGGTAAGGAAATGTGGGTAGATGCAGATATTGATAGCATGCCTATTTTTATAAAAGAAGGAGCTATTATTCCAAAGTATCCAGTACAACAATATGTGGGAGAAAAAGTGATTGATGAAGTGGTCTTAGATGTGTATTATAAAAAAGGAAAAGAGGATAGTCAATTTTTTGATGATTCACATGATGGTTATGACTACACGAAAGGACGCTTTTGTCTTAGAACATTTAAATTAACGGGAAGAGATAACCAGTTGATTATTCAACAACACAAGGAAGGTTCCTTTGAAACGGAGTATAAGAAGTTCAAAATTCAAATTCACGGTTTGCCTTTTGAAATTACCAATATCGAATTGGATAATGAATCAAAACCATTGGAACATCTTAAAGTTAATGGTTGTCAAACCATAGTGGTGGATGAGAGTTTTACAGAGTTGGATCTTTCGGGTAAGGAATAACTTCAAAGTGTGACAATTTTGTTAATATCCATCCAAAAGGTAGGTTTTTTCGTAAATTTAGTAAAACACAAAACCATTAACTATGAATATTAAAAATAAGATAGTAGCCTTTGGCGGGTTGCTATTGTTCTTATCGTGCGCTACAAATCCATTTACTGGGAAACAAACGATGGCTATGGTATCTAATGACCAATTGTTCCCATCATCTTTCCAACAGTACAATCAAGTGTTATCAGAAAGCAAAGTGGTAAAAGGTACTGCTGAAGCAGAAATGATCAAACGAGTAGGAGAAAGAATTGCAACGGCATCTGAAAGATGGTTAAATGCTTTAGGCTACCAGGGCTACTTGAAAGATTATCGATGGGAATATAATTTAATTCAGTCTGAAGTGGCAAACGCTTGGTGTATGCCCGGTGGTAAAATAGCATTCTATACCGGTATTCTTCCAATAGCCGAAAACGAAACAGCTATTGCAGCCATTATGGGGCATGAAGTTGCACATGCTTTGGCCAATCATGGTCAACAGCGCATGAGTGCCAGTATGTTGCAACAAATTGGCGCTGTAGGGTTGAATGTGGCTTTACAAGATGATGAAAATATCGGTTTATATAATCAAGCCTATGGCATTGGGACCACGGTGGGAGGTATGCTACCATTTAGTAGATCACACGAAGAAGAAGCAGATAAGATAGGCTTGTATATCATGGCAATTGCTGGTTACAATCCTGATGAGGCTTCAAGATTATGGGTGAGAATGGGTTCTAGTGGCGGACAATCACCTCCAGAAATTTTAAGTACTCACCCATCTACCGATTCCAGGATTGCAAACTTAAAAGCTTTAGCTCCAAAGGCTAAGGCAGAAGCTCAAAAATTTGGAGTGACATCTTACAGACCCATAACAAAATTTTAAATTACGTTAAAGAAATAATACTTACTTTAGGAGCTGCTCAATAAAATGAGCAGTTTTTTTTATGACACAATTTGAAAAAGGAAGCAAGAAATTATTAAATGCCTGGGCCTTTTATGATTGGGCCAATTCGGTTTATACCCTAACCATCGCTTCAACCATATTTCCCATATTTTATGGGACCCTTAATTTCGTTAATGGGAATCAAGTACCCATTTTTGGTTTAGAGATTAAAAACACAGCTCTTATATCGTTTATCACAGCTTTTGCTTTTTTGGTTGTTGCATTTACATCGCCCATCCTTTCGGGAATTGCCGATTTTGTTGGTAATAAAAAGGCTTTTATGAAGTTTTTCTGTTATTTGGGCGGCTTAGGTTGTATTGGTCTTTATTGGTTTAAAATAGAACACATTTATTGGGGACTGTTATTTTATTTTTTTGGATTAATAGGCTATTGGTCCAGTTTGGTTTTTTATAATTCCTATTTGCCAGATATTGCCTATCCTGAGCAGCAAGATAAAATTAGTGCCAAAGGATTCTCTATGGGCTACATAGGAAGTATCCTTTTGTTAATAACCAATTTGGCAATGGTATTATACCCACAATGGTTTGGGTTTGATATAGGAACTACAGAGGAACAAAAGAATGAAGCAGCAATTGAAGCCATGAGGTGTTCCTTTATTACCGTAGGGATCTGGTGGATTCTTTTTAGCCAATACACTTTTTATGTGCTTCCTAAAGGTGTTTCCAAAGGTCGTAAAGTAACAAAAGATGTTATCTTCAATGGTTTTAAGGAATTGAAGAAAGTTTGGGAAGCTCTCAAAGAGAACCTCCAACTAAAAAGGTATCTATATGCCTTTTTTGTTTACAGTATGGCTGTACAAACTATTATGCTGGTGGCTACTTATTTTGGAGAGCAAGAAATTGAATGGGGTGGAGAAGAAGAGAAAACCATGGGATTGATTGTGAGTATTTTGGTTATACAATTACTAGCTATAGTAGGAGCTGTTTTGACTTCTAGGGCCTCGGCTAAGTTTGGGAATATCAAAACATTAATTGCTGTAAACTTTGTTTGGATGACAATGTGTTTTGTAGCCTATTTTGTAACTACACCCTACCAATTTTACGCTACAGCATCTATGGTAGGTTTGGTAATGGGGGGCATTCAAGCTCTGTCGAGATCTACATATTCCAAATTTTTACCAGAAACCAAGGATACTACATCTTACTTCAGTTTTTTTGATGTTTCCGAAAAAATAGGAATCGTCATTGGAATGGTTTTATATGGAACTATAGACCAAGTTACTGGTAGTATGAGAAATGCGATTGTGTTCTTGTTTATATTCTTTTTACTAGGGATAATTTTGTTGTTCAGGGTTCCTAGATATCAAAAAGAATAATTTTTATTATGTTTGCTAAAACCCAAATTTTATGAACTATACCAAACAACTGTATTCCAGCTTATTCCTTTTTATTGCATTATTTTTTATTCAATCTTGTGAGAACGAACCTTTGGAAGGTGAGTTCGGAAATGGGGAAATGCCAGCTTCAGCAGGGAATTTTCAAGTAGATTTCAACGGAAGTACGTTTCAAACAAACCAAGTTGGTGCTACGGTGCTCGATAATATGATATCCATAGGAGCGATAAGTGGCGATGAGGCTTTTGCCGTTGCACTTATGGGTAATTCTGAGGGAACCTATCAATTGGGATTACTTGATTTAAATAACCCAACCACTTTTCCTAATCTTGTCAGTTATATGGCTACACAGAATCCGGCCCAAGCAGATAGTCAAACTTGGGATTCCGCTAATCCTACTAATCTTATGATTTCGGCTGGAGAAGTTGTCATTACCAATATTGATTATCAAAATAATACCATATCTGGCACTTTTTCTTTTACAGGTTATAATGTTAATGCATCACCCAATTCCATAGAGTTTACAAATGGGAGTTTTACCAATGTCAGTTTTGAAGATGAATTACCAAATAATAACCCTAATGGTAATGAATTTTATGCTGAAATTGATGGTGTTGAATTTGAAGAAGATGTAGTTAATGTTGATGCAAGTAGTGGATTTAGTATTGGTATTTCTGGTACTACCAATGCTCTTGAAACTATTTCGGTGTCACTGCCTTCTGATATTACAGTAGGAAGTTATCCTTTTAGTATGGAAACTCAAGGTATAAGCCCGTTTTTATATGTTCAGTATTATGATTTTAATGACCCATCAAATATGCCTTTTATTGAAGGAACCATTCAGGTGACTACTCATGATTTGGCAACAGGACATTTAGTTGGTTCTTTTAATTGTAGTGGAGAATTTGAAGATGGTTCTACAATGACTATTTCTAATGGTAGCTTTGATGTTTACTATTAAAATATTTGATCATATTATAAGTTTGAGCCACTCTCTTAGAGTGGCTTTTTTGTTCTCAAAATTCTCATAAAATAAAAAATGATTATGTTTGCGAAAAACAACTAAATTATGAACCAATCTATCAAATATCTTACTTTTCTATTTTTAGCCTTTTCGGTTTTCACATTTCAATCTTGCGACAATGAAACTTTAGAAGGTGAATTTGGAACTGACACTGGCAATACCGATCCCGCAGGTTTAGTGGGGGATTGGGAAATGGTTTCTTTTGAAGCTGAAACAACTACAAACTCGAATTATTTAGGACAAGCTATATCTGTCAATGGGGTTATTACAGGATCTGATTTTGATTATGTAGTAACTTTTACTGAAGATGCTTACAATACCAATGGAAGTTATACGCTAAGTGCTGTTTTTTATATGGCTGGTATGGAAATGGAAAATGGATCGGAGACCTACAGTAATGTTACTGGCAGTGGTACCTACACAACAGAAAATGGAACCATGACCACCAGTGATCCATTTTTTACCTTTGAATTTCAAGGAATGGATTTATCAGAATTTGGAGGACAACAAACCACCGATTACAATTTGAGTAATGATGGGCAAATTTTAACCTTATCTCAAAATGAAACCATCAACGAAACGGTAAATGGAGTAGAAACAACCACTCAAATTAATTCAACTACCGTTCTTTATAAAATATAAATTGACTTTATATTAAAGATAAAAGCCACTCAAATTTGAGTGGCTTTTTTTATAGTTGGCTATTTTTTGTGCATGGTGACACCTCCGTAATCTGAAGATATCTTAACATAGTTTCCGCTACTTTGACCGCCATAGTGGCCTACATATTTCTTATCACTGCCATCTTTCTCTTTAGAAGTAAAAGTGAAATCATCTCCACCACTTAAGGAAGCATATTCCAAGTCTATATCAAATTGAAACTGATAGTTGGCATTATAACCTACTTTGATGCCTGTATATTCACCATCGATTTCAAGATTTTTTGCTCCAGCTGTCATTTCTTCAATTTTTATAGATCCATAATCAGCATCTATCTTAACATTTTGATATACTTCTCCTATCATTACATTAAGGTAGTCTCCTGATCCTTTAATGTTATTGGCCTTTTTGATCTTCATATTGCCATAATCACAATTGTATTCAATACTTTCAACAGCTTCCACTTCAGAATTGGTATAATCTGCATTTATCTTTAAGTTTTTTGATTTAGAAACCGTAAACCCACTGTAATCAGCATTGATATATCCATTATTAATGTAATCAAAATAACAACCACTGGTGTAGTCAAAATTTAGTCGGTTGCTTTCTCCCATGAGCTCTTTAGTGATAATTTTTCCGTAATCACAACTGATGTTGGCATTACCTTCCAATTTGTCTAGGTTAATATTTCCGTAGTCATTACTAAGGTCAACAGAATTTGAAACGGGCATTTTAACAACGTAGTTTATTTTCATGTTCACTTTGTTATTACCATTCCAGTTCCACCAGCTATTGGATTTATTTTTGTTAAAAATGGTTTTTGCAGAAACCAGGCTTGGGGAGGCTTCAAAATCTACGGTAATTTCATCAAGCTTTTGTTGAACCTTATCTAGGTTGTTTCCGTCTGTAGTAATGGTAACTTCAATATCAATTTTATTCTCGTTCCAAGTAATGATATTTAGATTTCCATAACTATTATCAACTTTTAGTGTGGCATCGGAATTTACCGAAAAGCTTTTTTTGATAGTTTTCTCTTTAGTATGCTTACTTTTTGGCTCAGTTGGGTTTGTGGCCATTAAAAAGGCAGGTGCCAAAAGTAAGATAAAAAGGATGCTATATAGTTTGGTTGCTTTCATTGTTATTGTTTTTTAACTGTTTAACTAATTCAATTTGTTTAAGGGTACTTTCTAAAATGTTGATTCGGTTTTGAAAATTCGAAATCATGGCATAAATCACACGTTTGTCATCGCCGCTTTTTCTCAAATCGGATTTGAGCTTTTCATACTCCATTTCCAATTTGCTCATTTGAATCATGGCATCTTTTACCAAAGCTTGGGTATCATGATCCGTGACATTTTCCAGTTTTTTCATTTCAGACTCAATAGAGACTGTGAAAAAACTTTCGGTTTTAGCCAATTCAGGTGATACAGCTGCCAAATCATAGGATGATTCACTAGGCTTATTAACCAAGAGCACTGTTAATATAATGGCAGCAGTAGCAGCAATACCCATAAGAGGTTTCCAAAGTGTTCTCAATTTGGAAGGTTTTTTCAATACCTCCTTATTTTGGTTGTTCAGTTTATCTAGAAACCTTTTTTGGTGTCCTTCATTGGGCACTTCCACATCAAAGGATGTATTAAGGTTTTCAAATAATTTGTCTAATGGATCATTCATAACTTGGTTTATTTAATGTTCAACCTGTGGTTGTAATTTTTGTCTTAAGCTAGCTTTGGCACGCGATATAGTGGTGCGGCAGTTTGCATAAGACATATCCATGATATCACTTATTTCCTCATAATCATAGCCTTCAATAAGATGAAGCGTTAGTGCAACTCGATAGCTTTCCTTTAAAGAGTTTAAAGTATCCAAGACCGTTTGGGCCTTAACATTGGTATACTCATAATCACTCGGTATGCCATCATCTGCCTGTTCCATTTTAAAGGCGACATCATCATAAGGAACGTTTTGGTATTTATGACTTTTTTTATAGTTGTAAATACTCTTGTTAATTACAATTCGTTTTAACCACGAACCAAAAGTCACTGTATCGTGCAATGTGTCAAGCTTTGTGAAAGCAGATAAGAACGCATCCTGCATAATGTCTTCAGCTTCAAAACTGTCTTTGACAATTCTATAGCTTACATTGTACATGGCTTTGTAATATCTGTTGTATACTTCCAACTGCGCAAATTGGTTACCGGATTTACATAGCTCGACTAATTGCTCAATATTTTGTTTGGCTAGTGACAATTAAAACGTTTTGTTATTATATAGATAATTGCTTTTTTAAATTGTTACAGTAGGTATCAAAAAAAAGTTTCTTGGCATATTAATTGCCTAATAATGGGGAATCAAATGCTTCCTATCTTAACTATTTTAAAGGGTTACAAGGCAATTGATGTGATAATTAATAATGAATTAAAAAGATATTAGCTGTTATTTCTACTAAGTTATGACAGTTTGACCTAAATAAATATATGAAGAAGACAAGTATTTTAAATCTTGACAGTTTGTCATTACAAGATTTTGACGAGAATTCAGAGTTAATTCCTTTAATGACACCCGAGGATGAAGAAGAAATTAATAAAGAGGAATTACCCGAGACATTACCTATTCTTTCATTAAGAAATACGGTTTTGTTTCCAGGCGTGGTTATTCCAATCACCGCTGGTAGAGATAAGTCTATTAAGTTAATTAATGATGCCAATAAAGGCGGAAAAGTAATTGGAGTTGTTGCTCAAAAGGATGAAGCAATTGAAAATCCTACCGCTAAAGACTTGCATCAAACTGGTACGGTAGCAAGAATTCTTAAGGTGCTAAAAATGCCTGATGGAAATACCACGGTTATTTTACAAGGTAAAAAGCGTTTTCAAATCAATCAAGTGATTACTGAGGAACCTTATATAACGGCAACGATAGAGGGTGTCTCTGAAACGAAACCAGAACCAGCAAATAAGGAGTTTGAGGCAATTATAGAATCTATCAAAGATTTATCATTGATGATTATTAAGGAAAGTCCAAATATTCCTTCTGAAGCTTCCTTTGCTATTAAAAATATCCAAAGCAATTCTTTCTTGGTCAATTTTGTTTCTTCCAATATGAACTTAAGTGTTCAAGAAAAGCAGTCTTTGTTGGAATCGAGTGATTTAAAAGATCGTGCTCTGGAAACCTTAAAGTTTATGAACTTGGAGTACCAAAAATTGGAGTTGAAAAATGACATCCAATTGAAGGTGCAAAATGACATGAACCAACAGCAGCGCGAATATTTCCTTCATCAACAAATGAAAACCATTCAAGAAGAGTTGGGTGGTGTGAGTTATGATGAAGAGTTGGAAGAAATGAAGGAGCGTTCCAAGTCTAAGAAATGGGATGAAAAAGTTGCTAAGCATTTCGAAAAGGAGATTGCAAAAATGCACCGTATGAATCCGCAGGTGGCAGAGTATTCAATCCAAAGAAATTATTTAGATCTTTTTCTAGACTTGCCTTGGAATGAATTTAGCAAGGACAATTTCGACTTGAAACGAGCCAAAAGAATTTTAGATCGTGATCATTATGGATTAGATGATGTTAAAAAGAGAATTATTGAGTATTTGGCAGTTCTTAAGTTAAGAAATGACATGAAATCTCCCATCCTATGTTTGTATGGCCCTCCAGGTGTTGGTAAAACCTCTTTGGGTAAATCTATTGCAGAGGCATTGGGAAGGGAATACATCAGAATGTCTTTAGGTGGATTAAGAGATGAAGCTGAAATTAGAGGGCATAGAAAAACTTATATAGGAGCTATGCCTGGAAGGATTATTCAAAACCTTAAAAAAGCAGGTACATCAAATCCTGTATTTGTTTTGGATGAAATTGATAAATTGTCAAATTCCCATCAAGGGGATCCTTCATCTGCTATGCTGGAAGTATTGGACCCAGAGCAAAACAGTGATTTCTATGACAATTTCCTAGAAATGGGATTTGATTTGTCTAAAGTCATGTTTATTGCAACTTCCAATAGTTTGGCAACCATTCAACCTGCTTTAAGGGATAGAATGGAGATTATTAATGTGACTGGTTATACCATTGAAGAGAAAGTGGAGATTGCTAAAAGACATCTCCTTCCAAAGCAATTAAAAGAACATGGTTTAACGGCTAAAGATTTAAAAATTGGTAAAACCCAGCTTGAGAAAATAGTAGAAGGTTACACAAGAGAATCGGGAGTACGTGGATTGGAAAAGCAAATCGCCAAGATGGTGAGATATGCAGCTAAGAATATAGCCATGGAAGAAGAATATCACGTGAAAGTTACCAATGATGATGTTATTGAAGTATTGGGAGCACCAAGATTAGAGCGTGACAAATACGAAAATAATAATGTTGCTGGAGTTGTAACTGGTTTGGCTTGGACTCAAGTAGGAGGGGATATTCTTTTTATTGAATCTATATTATCAAAGGGTAAAGGTCAATTGAACATTACTGGAAACCTTGGTAAAGTGATGAAGGAATCGGCCACCATTGCCATGGAGTATATTAAAGCTCATGCTGATGAATTTAATCTAAACCCTGAGATATTTGATAAATACAATGTGCATATACATGTACCTGAAGGTGCTACACCAAAAGATGGACCTAGTGCTGGTATCACCATGTTGACATCGCTTGTATCACTCTTTACTCAAAGAAAGGTTAAGAAGAATTTAGCAATGACAGGTGAAATTACTCTGAGAGGTAAAGTGTTACCAGTGGGAGGAATTAAGGAGAAAATCTTGGCGGCCAAACGAGCTAGAATTAAGGAGATAGTGCTTTGTGAAGAGAATAGAAGGGATATTAACGAAATAAAAGAAGAATATCTTAAAGGATTAACCTTCCATTATGTTAGTGATATGAGCGATGTTCTTAAAATTGCACTCACCAATCAGAAAGTCAATAACGCAAAAGAATTATAAATGAGTAACCTCGAGACTTTCTCGAGGTTTTTTCTTTAAATAAAAATAAATAAACCATACAGTCGTTTTAAGATAGATTTAGTTATTTTGCGTCTCTATGAAAAAGAACTACCCGGTTTTATTGTTCTTTCTTACTTCATTGGTTGGCTGGTCTCAAATAGGAGGTGAGTCAACCTATCAGTTTTTGAATTTAATTTCATCGCCAAGACAAGCGGCATTGGGAGGCAAGACGATCACTAATATTGATTATGATGTCACTCAAGCCATATACAATCCTGCAACTATAAATGTGGAAATGGACGGTCAGTTGGCCGTAAACTATAGTAATTATCTTGGAGGAATCAATTATGGTACGGCAGCATATGCCTATACAGTCGATCGTAGAACACAAACGTTTCACATAGGTGTCAATTACATAAATTACGGAAGCTTTGACGGTTATGATGAGTTAGGTAATGCAACTGGTTCCTTTACGGGTAATGAGGCGGCAGTTTCTTTTGGTTATGCCAAACAATTGGGTTGGTCTGATTTTTACTTAGGTGGAAGTATTAAATTAATAACATCAAAACTAGAACAGTATAATTCCTTTGGTGCAGCTGTAGATGCTGGTTTGATATATTTAGATGAAGATATCGAATTTCAAGCAGCTTTGGTAGTTCGCAATTTTGGAACTCAAATTACTACGTATGCCGGACAAAGAGAATCATTACCATTTGAGGTAGCTCTTGGTCTTTCCCAAACATTAGAGCATATTCCCTTAAGGTGGCACATCACTTTTGAGAATCTTCAAAAGTGGCCCATTTCAGTTTCCAATCCTTCTCGGGCAGAAACCGATTTGGAAGGAAATCAAACACAAGAAGAAGTTGGTTTTTTTACTAATGTATTAAGGCATACCATCTTGGGAGCAGAATTTTTTCCAAAAGGCGGATTCAACATTAGAATTGGATATAATTTTAGGAGGGGTGAGGAATTAAGGATTGTTGATGAAAGAAATTTTTCTGGAATTTCCGCCGGATTTGGTGTGAAGTTGAATAAATTTCGTTTTAGCTACACACACGCTAGATATACAAGTGCATCAAATGCCAATTTCTTTGGCTTACAAATTGATTTGAGATAAGGATGGATAAAATTACAATTGCCATAGATGGTTATTCTTCGACAGGAAAAAGTACGGTCGCCAAGAAATTAGCTTCAAAATTGGGATATGTATATGTTGATAGCGGCGCCATGTATCGTGTAGTGACTTTGTTTGCCATGAGACATCAATGGGTTGATGATAACCATTTTGATAAGGATACCTTAATCTCAAGACTTGAGGATATTGATTTAGCTTTTCATTTTAATTCAGAGGTTGGATTTGCAGAGGTTTACTTGAATGGAGAAAATGTTGAAAAAGAAATAAGAACCTTAGATGTGTCTTCTTTTGTAAGTCAGGTAGCTGCTGTTCCTGAGGTTCGGACTTTTTTGGTTAAAAAGCAGAGGAAACTGGGTGAAGACAAAGGAGTTGTTATGGATGGGAGAGATATTGGAACTGTTGTTTTTCCTAATGCTGAAATAAAAATATTTATGACAGCATCTGAGCAGGTGAGAGCACAACGACGTTATGAGGAGTTAAAGGCTCGCGGAGATCAAATTTCGTTTGATGATGTTTTGAATAACGTGAGGGAACGTGACCATATTGATTCTACAAGAAAACAATCCCCATTAAAAAGAGCCGAAGGTGCTATTGACATTGATAATTCTTATTTGACTGAAGAACAAGTTTTTAGTGAAATAATGGACTTGGTTCAAAAGGCTATTGGTTCTAAAAACTAAGCCTTTAATTTTTAGCGATATAACATTAGGTTTATTGGATTTTAAGTATTATTTTTGCACTCCTTTTTTAGCGAATCAATGGATAGAAAAAAGGAACCGAAAATTTTATCATTAATAATCTTCTGTAGCCATCGCTTAAACTTCCATCAACTACAGAATACAAATTAATAATCAGCATATGGCTGAAAATGCAAAACAAGCTGAAGTTGAAGCAACTGAAGCAAAAACTGCTGAGGCACCGCAAGTTTCTGCGGCTCAAGCAAACCCAGAGAAATTTTTAAAAGATTTCAACTGGCACAATTACGAAGAAGGAATCGACGAAGTAGAAGACTCTCAATTGAAAGAATTCGAAAAGTTAGTTGCAGAGAATTTCGTAGACACTTTAGATGACGAGGTAGTAGAAGGAGAAGTAGTTCACATTACAGATCGTGATGCTATTATCGATATCAATGCTAAATCTGAAGGTGTTGTTTCTTTGAACGAATTCCGTTACAATCCAAACTTAAAAGTAGGAGACAAAGTAGAAGTATTGATTGACGTTCGCGAAGATGCTACAGGTCAATTGGTATTATCTCACAGAAAAGCTCGTGTTATTAAAGCTTGGGATCGTGTTAACGCAGCTCATGATACTGGTGAAATCGTTAATGGTTTCGTTAAGTGTAGAACTAAAGGAGGTATGATCGTTGACGTATTTGGTATTGAAGCATTCTTACCAGGTTCTCAAATTGACGTGAAGCCTATCCGTGACTACGATGCTTACGTTAACAAAACTATGGAATTCAAAGTTGTTAAAATCAACCACGAATTTAAGAACGTAGTAGTTTCTCATAAAGCTTTAATTGAAGCTGATATAGAAGAACAAAAGAAAGAAATCATTGGTCAATTAGAAAAAGGACAAGTATTAGAAGGTGTTGTTAAAAACATTACTTCTTATGGTGTGTTTATTGACTTAGGTGGTGTTGACGGTTTAGTTCACATTACAGATCTTTCTTGGTCAAGAATCAACCATCCAAATGAAATTGTTGAATTAGATCAAAAATTAAACGTTGTAATCCTTGATTTTGATGAAGATAAATCAAGAATCCAATTAGGTCTTAAGCAATTGAGCAAGCATCCATGGGATGCTCTTGGAGAAGAAGTTAAAGTTGGTGACAAAGTAAAAGGTAAAGTAGTTGTAATTGCAGATTACGGTGCGTTTATTGAAGTTGCTGATGGTGTTGAAGGATTGATTCACGTTTCTGAAATGTCATGGTCTACACATTTACGTTCTGCTCAAGATTTCGTTGCTATCGGTGATGAAGTTGAAGCAGTTATCTTAACTTTAGATAGAGAAGAGCGTAAAATGTCTCTTGGTATCAAGCAATTGACTCCAGATCCATGGACTGATATTACTTCTAAGTATCCTGTAGGTTCTAAGCACACAGGTGTTGTACGTAACTTTACAAACTTTGGTGTATTTGTTGAATTAGAAGAAGGTATTGACGGATTGATTTATATCTCTGATTTATCTTGGACTAAGAAAATCAAGCACCCAAGTGAATTCTGTAACGTAGGAGACAAATTGGATGTAATTGTTCTTGAATTGGATGTTGAAGGACGTAAATTAAGTTTAGGTCACAAGCAAACTACAGAGAACCCTTGGGATAAATACGAAAAAGACTTCGCAGTTGGGTCATCTCACACTGCAGAAGTAACTGAAATCGTTGACAAAGGTGCTACTGTAGAATTTAATGAAGACATCGTAGCTTTCGTACCAGCTCGTCATTTAGAGAAAGAAGATGGTAAGAAACTTAAGAAAGGTGAAGAAGCAGAATTTAAAATCATTGAATTCAACAAAGAATTCAAGAGAGTTGTTGCTTCACACACTGCAGTCTTCAGAGAAGAAGAAGCTAAGATTGTAAAAGCTGCTGCTAAAAAAGCAGAAGCTGCTGCAGCAGAAGCTAAGCCTACATTAGGTGATGCCAATGATGCTTTACAAGCTCTTAAGGATAAAATGGACGGAAAGAAATAATTTTTTCAATCCATTACCAATAAAGAAAGCCTTCAATTTTTGAAGGCTTTTTTATTTTATGAGCATTCGAAAACTCAATTTTTAGCTTATCTTTGTTTACCAAACAATGTTTGGGAATACTATGAGTCAAAAAGTTTTACTTAACAACAAAGAGGTAAACATCATTCTGCATAGATTGGCTTGTCAACTTATTGAAAAACACAACGATTTCTCAAATACAGCGCTCATTGGTCTTCAACCTAGAGGGAAATTTTTAGCCGATAGATTGGTTAAAATTCTGCAAGAGGATTATCAAATAAAGGATATTAAATGGGGTTCACTAGACATCACTTTTTTTAGGGATGATTTTAGGAGGAGTGATAAGCCATTACAGGCCAATTCCACCCATATTGATTTTATTGTGGAAGACAAGCGAATTGTGTTTATAGATGATGTACTATATACTGGACGAAGCATTCGTTCAGCCCTTACTGCTATTCAATCGTTTGGAAGACCGGCTGAAATAGAGCTATTAACTCTTATAGATAGAAGGTTTAGCAGACATTTACCTATTCAACCCGATTATAGAGGCAGACAAGTTGATGCTATAAATAATGAAAAAGTAAAGGTAAATTGGAGTGAAAACGAAGGCGAAGATTCGGTTTATCTTATAAATAATTAAAACATGAGTGAATTAAGTGTCAATCACTTATTAGGGATCAAATATCTGAATAAAGCAGACATTGATCTTATTTTCAGCACCGCAGATCATTTTAAGGAAGTCATTAATAGACCTATTAAGAAGGTTCCTTCTTTAAGAGATATTACGATAGCTAATCTATTTTTTGAAAACTCAACAAGGACCAAATTGTCCTTTGAACTGGCAGAGAAAAGACTCTCGGCCGATGTGATTAATTTTTCAGCATCTCAATCATCTGTAAAGAAAGGCGAAACCTTAATAGACACGGTTAATAATATTCTCTCCATGAAAGTTGATATGGTGGTTATGAGACATCCCAATCCTGGAGCAGGTGTCTTTCTATCCCAACATGTCAATGCGAGTATTGTCAATGCAGGTGATGGAGCTCACGAGCATCCTACCCAAGCGCTTTTAGATTCGTTTTCTATTAGGGAGCGTTTAGGAGAAGTTGGAGGAAAAAATGTCGTTATTGTAGGTGATATATTGCATAGTAGAGTCGCGCTCTCAAATATTTTTGCTTTACAATTACAAGGTGCCAATGTCATGGTATGCGGACCAAAAACACTTCTTCCCAAGTATATTGATAAATTGGGTGTTAAGGTTGAAACCAACTTAAGAAAGGCTCTGGAATGGTGTGATGTAGCTAATATGCTAAGAGTTCAAAATGAGAGAATGGATATCAGCTATTTTCCATCAACAAGGGAATACACACAGCAATTTGGTGTAAATAAAGCCTTATTAGATTCTTTAGATAAGGAAATTGTTATCATGCACCCCGGACCAATTAATAGGGGAGTGGAAATTACTAGTGATGTAGCAGATTCTGATCAAGCTATTATTTTGGATCAAGTTCAAAATGGAGTAGCAGTTAGAATGGCTGTAATCTATTTATTAGCTTCTAAAATTAAAAATTAGAGATATGCTTATTGATAAGGATGAAAATATTACCATAATTACTCAGGAAAAGGCAACTATTGTTGAGTTGGTAAAAAAAATGGAGGTGATATATGATCGCTATAAAAATGATAATATCATTGTCAATCTGAACAGTTTAAAAAGCATTAGCTTAGAACAAATTATTGAGTTTTTAAGGTTGTCAAATAAGCATAGAAAAGCTAAACATTCCTTTGTAATCGTAAATGACAAAGTCAATTTTGATGAAATGCCCAACGAAATAGTTGTGGTGCCAACCACTAAGGAGGCCTATGATGTCATTGAAATGGAAGAGATGGAAAGAGATCTAGGTTTTTAAATATGAAATTAACCATTTTAGGCTGTCATAGTGCAACTCCGAGAATTCATACGCATCCCACATCTCAGGTTCTAGAAATCAAAAATCACATTTTTTTGATAGATTGTGGAGAAGGCACTCAAGTCCAGCTTAGAAAAAATAAAATAAAATTCAATCGCATTAAACATATTTTCATTTCCCATTTACATGGGGATCATTTTTATGGTTTGGTGGGATTGATATCTACATTTAGATTGTTGACTCGGGAAACCGAGCTTCACATTTATGGCCCCAAAGGTATTAAGGAAGCGATTACCATGCTCTTGAAGTTAGGAGATTCATGGACCAATTACCCTTTAATTTTTCATGAACTAACCTCTAAGGAATCTGAATTGATTTTTGAAGATGATTTAGTTGAAGTTCGAACTATTCCGCTAAATCATAGAGTATATACCAATGGATTTTTATTTAAAGAAAAGCCAGGGGAACGTAAACTGGATTTAAATGCAGTTCTTAATGCCGACATTGATGTGGCCTATTACCGGAAATTAAAACAGGGTTATGATGTAGAGAGTAATGATGGAACGCTTATAAAAAACGAAGAGGTTACAAAACCACCTTTACCTGCAAAGAGTTATGCATTTTGTAGTGATACAGCATTTGAAAAGTCTATAGTACCTATAATTAATGAAGTAAATGTGCTATACCACGAATCTACTTTTCTTGAGAAACATGCACATTTGGCCTCTCCAACCAAGCATAGTACAGCAAAGGAGGCTGCAACTATTGCTAAATTAGCTAATGTAGGCACTTTAATTATGGGACATTATTCCACTCGCTATGACAATTTAGAGGATTTCAGAACAGAAGCTTCTGAATTTTTTTCTAATGTTGAATTGGCAGAGGCAGGGAAAGTGTTTGAATTTTAATTAATCTATTTATTCTTAAATTTAAGGTCAAATTTTAATTATGGAGAATAACGATTTAAGTCATTATAGAAAGTCCTATGAAAAACATGAGTTGTTACTTCAAGAAACACCAGATAATCCATTAGAACTCTTTCAAAAATGGTTTCACGAGGTAGATGAGTTTTTTCCAGAAGATGAAACCAATGCCATGACTATTTCTACCATGGGATTGGATGGATATCCCAAAAATAGGGTGGTACTTTTAAAACGATTTAATTATGAAGGATTCATATTTTTTACCAATTACCTAAGTGAAAAGGGCAAAGCTATTGCTAAGAATCCAAATGTTTGTTTATCTTTTTTTTGGGCTGGAGCAGAGCGACAAATCATTATAAAAGGAAAGGCAGAAAAAATAGCCGAAAATTTAAGTGATGGTTATTTTGAATCGAGACCAAGAGGTAGCCAATTAGGTGCTATAGTCTCTCAACAAAGCGAAGTTTTAGAAAGTAGGGAAGAACTGGAGAATAGACTTACTGAGCTAGAAGCACTTTATGAAGGTAAAGAAATAGAAAGGCCATCATACTGGGGAGGATTTCTTGTAAGACCTGTAGAAATAGAATTTTGGCAAGGACGCCCCAACAGACTTCATGATAGAATCAGATATCAATTAGATTCGGAATATAATTGGGTAAAAAAACGATTATCTCCTTAAAAAAACCGATGTAATGCATTAAAGCCCTATCTAAAATTGCATTTCATCGATAAAAGGAAATAAATAACGATTAAAAGCGTGTTTTTAATCGAAATTAACATTTCTTTAACATTTATTTTGAGTTAGGCGGTTAATTTTATAGCACCAAATCTTAATTGCCCAACATGAAACGACCTACTATATTACCAGTTTTGGTACTATGCGCCATGTTAAGCTTTTCCTGCTCTACCGAAAGTGTGGATGACAAAGCCGAATTGGCTACAGAGCAAATTGTAGTACCTCAAGCCAAAGAAATAGAAATAGAAATTTTGGAGTTGATTAATGACTACCGCATTAATAATGGGATGGTTCCATTAAATGGTATGGATTTAATCAAATCACAAGCCTATAGTCATACAGATTATATGGTAGCTCAAAATTCGGTATCTCACGATTACTTTTATCAAAGAAAGGCTTTTTTAATGGATCATACTGGTGCAGTAAAAGTTAATGAAAATGTAGCCTATGGGTTTACATCTGCTGAATCTGTTGTCAATGCTTGGATTAACAGTGATGCTCACAGGGAAAATATTATAGGAGATTTTACAGATTTTGACGTATCCGCTGAAAAGAACAGTCAAGGTAAATGGTATTTTACCAATATATTCATAAAGAAATAGGTTATATGTAAGCTAAGATGATAACCAAAGATTGTTGAAAATCATGATTGATTAGTAGCAAAACAACAATTCTTGTGAGAAAACCACCGGTATCGGTGGTTTTTTTTTGCTTGGAAGTTATTCTATTTAACTTATTCCTTGTCGTGTCCTTTTAGGGTGAATACTTTTTTGGAATATGGGTAGAATATATAACGAAATTAGAAGGTGTTATAAATTTAAAAGCCACCCAGGATTGGGTGGCTTTTTAGTAATAAGGCATTGTTAGGAAGGTATAATATGTAAGCTATAATATTAAATAATCACTAAACCTTATTACTCAGAAATAGTCTTACAAAAAGTTAAAATAATTTAACCCTCCATGTTATTTTTCTTCTTTACCAGAAAGAATGATGAATTTAGATCGTCTGTTTTCTTGGTGTCTTTCTTCCGAACATTTAACACCGTTGGAGCATTCATTGACCAATTGGCTTTCTCCATACCCAATGGCACTTTCAATACGTTCTGGTGCAATGTTTCTGGATAGAATGTAGTCTCTGGTCGATTTAGCTCTTCTATCAGATAATTTCATGTTGTATTTATCACTACCACGGCTATCTGTATGGGACTCAATCTTAATAACCATGTTTGGATGCTCTCTCATGACTGAAACAATATTTTCTAATTCATAGGCTGCATCAGCTCTGATATCCCATTTATCGAAATTAAAGAAAATAGGGTTAATCACAATTTCATTTAGATTGATAAGAGGAATCAAGTTAAGATCTACTTGATGTTCTTTCATATGCTCGTTGGAAGTTTCAACTTCTTTTATATCATCTTTGTAGTCAGCCTTACTGGCTAGAACGGTGTATTTTTTATCACAATCAGCTTCCAATTTATAAACCCCATTTTCATCGGTAGTTGTTTCGGCAACAATTTTTCCAGATTCATCTATTAGTTGAACAGTTGCTCCTTGAAGGATGGATAGGATCTTACTGTCTCTCACAATTCCTTGGACGATTTGTTGGCAATCATAAGAAACAAAACCGTAAATATCATCACTACCTTTTCCTCCTGGTCTATTTGAAGAGAAAAATCCATCTCCAGAATCAGAATCTAAGTAGATAGCAAAATCATCGTAACCACTATTGTAAGGAGCACCTAAATTAACAGCTTCGGCATTGGAATTGTTCAAGATATCCGATTTGAAAATGTCCAATAATCCTAAATTTAAGAATCCGTCAGAAGAAAAGTAGAATGTATTGTCCTTTGCAATAAAAGGGAATACTTCTCTTCCTTCTGTGTTGACTTTTTCTCCCATGTTTTCTACAGTTCCAAAAGAACCATCATCATTAATGGCTACTTGATAGATATCTGTTTGTCCAAAACCTCCTTCTCTGTCAGAAACAAAGTAAAGCATTTTGTTGTCCAAACTTAAAGCTGGATGTCCTGTAGAATAGACATCATCATTAAAAGGTAACTCTTCTACATTACTCCATAAAGAATCAACTAGAGTGGCTCTATACATTTTAAGGTGGGTAGTCCCTTCTTTATCATAACGAGGTCTATTTCTTTTATCGACATTATCCCTCGTAAAATACATGGTCTTCCCATCTTTTGTAAATACCGGATTGGCGTTATGAATATTTTTTCTTTTAACTCCCGAAAAATTTACCAATTGTGGCTCAGAAAATTTCGCCTTGCCATCTTCCATAACCCTGTCAGCTACATAGATGTCTAAAAAAGGTTCTCCATTCCATTTATAAATTTCATTTTCCGTATTTCTTGAAGTAGAAAAGAACATGACACTATCCATGACAACCGGACCAAAATCCGCATAAGTGGAGTTTATATCCAATCCTTTTACGTCCACGAAAAGTCCTTTAGGAGTTGATAATTTTTCATAAAGACTTAAGTTGCTAGAGGCCAATTCATCGGCACGTCTGTCATCATTTTGAATGTCCTTAAACTTAGCTAACCACTTTTCGGCCTCTTCATAGTTGCCTAAACTTCTTTGGGTTTGGATGTACTTATAAATGTATTCTGGACTGATTTTGTTTTCATATTTGTCCAAAGCCATTTTATACCATTTGGCAGCTTGCTCCGAATTGGAATTGTTGTAATAACAGTCTCCCAATCGTGTTAAAACATGCTCACTATTCTCTCCTTTTTTGACAGCTTCCTCATACAATTCAGCAGCTTTCAAATAAGCATATTTCTCAAAAAATTTGTCAGCAACTTTTTCTTGGGCAAAAGTAAAAGTTGAGCATAATGCTATGATTATAAGTAAAACTTTTGTTTTCATGCTGTTCATATTTAGAAGTATCTTGGGGATTTAATTCTTTTCATTTTAAATAATTCAAACATCACAATCAATTCATGGGTACCACCAGTGTAATCGTTGATTTCAGAAAGCGGGTATTCGTAAGTGTAACCTATTCTGAATTGTTTAGAAACTTGAAAATCGATCAAACCTCCTAGAGCTGAAGTATTTTCATTAATTCGGTAACCTGCTCCTAACCATAGTTTTTCATAGAATAGAAAATTACCAGTTAAATCATATGACATAGGCGCTCCATTGGTAGCCTTAACCAAGAATGCAGGTTTGAACTTTGTGTTGTCACCCAATGGGAATACATATCCCCCAGTAAAGTAGTAACTGACTCTTTCTAATGCTTGGAATTCTTGTCCATTGGAATCATGTCTATTGTAGTCGTTATTCAGGATTCTTGGTGTTGACAATCCTAGGTACCACATTTGACTGTGCCAAAAGATACCAGCTCCAATATTTGGGCTCCAGCGATCTTCAATTCCATAAATATTTGGGTCGTTTGCGCCAGGGTCTAATGCTAAGCGGTCTAAACGATAGCTTGTAAAACCAGCTTTAATACCAAACGCCAATTTAGTTTTCTCACCGGTATTAATGGTGTAAGAAAAGTCTCCGTAAAGGTACGTGAATCGTTCATCCCCTAATTTGTCGTTAATGAATGACATACCAATTCCGATTTTTTCATTCCTTAATGGGGAATGAATAGACAGTGTTTGGGTGGTTGGTCCACCGTCAAATCCTACCCATTGACTTCGGTGGAGTCCCACTATACTTAGCGTTTCTCTACTACCCGCATAAGCTGGATTTATAGAAATGGTGTTATACATGTACTGAGTAAATTGGGGCAATTGTTGGGCAATTCCTTGGATACCACTCAATAATGCTAACGCTACTACAAAATTTCTAATAAGTTTCATAGGTTATGGTTTTATTTGGTTCCAACGTAGATATGACCTGTGAAAGGCTTCAATCCACTATTTTTTAGGGTTACTATATAGTAATATGTTCCGTTAGGTACTTTATCGGCATTTCCAATAGAGGATTTATGGGTTTGACCATTCCAGTTATTTTGGTAATTGTCAGTTTCAAAGATCATAGCTCCCCATCTGTTGAAAATCTTAACATCAATTATGAAATCACATTCTTCTACACCCGTAATTTCAAAGAATTCATTCCATTGGTCTCCGTTTGGAGTGATGGCTTTAGAAATTTCTATATTGTCACCACAAGGTAGAACCAAACAGTCATCATTGATATTAATGGTTACTTCATAAGAAGTCAAACACGCTCCATTTGCTACGGTGTAACTAAATACATAGTCACCTAGTAAAACTTCTGAAGGATCAAAAATGGAACCGTTCAATTCGGTATTTCCAGCAAGAACTGTCCATGTTCCTGATAAATCATTACCAGAGTAATAATCAAATAAATCAATTTCTCCATCATCATTACATCGCTGATCAAAAGTTTCAACCACGTCAATACTTATCAAGACGTGTACGGTTTGACTCGCCGTTGCTTCATTACCACAAGCATCTACAAAAGTCCATGTCCAAACAATATCGTAATCATTTGCTGTGCCATCAAAGCCATTATCTTCCGTAAAATCAGTAATAGTAACTTCAGAACAATCATCAAATTCTAAAGTAGGTTCAGTTGGAACATCATCACAACTTACGGTTATATCTGCCAAATCTGTTAAAACTGTTGGCGCTGTTGTATCTTGAATGGTGATGGTCTGTGACACTGAAGATGAATTGTTACATGCATCAGTAAATGTCCACGTTCTGGTCACCACGATGTTACAAGGATCTGTATCGTCCATGCTATCCACAGCAGTAGCTGTAATATCACCAGCACAGTTGTCTGTAGCAGTCAACTCACCAGCAGCAGGCATATCGCCGATACACTCGTATGTGATATCTGCAGGAGCGTCAGGTGCAACCGGAGCTATTGTATCTTGAATAGTGATGGTCTGTGACACCGAAGATGAATTGTTACATGCATCAGTGAATGTCCACGTTCTGGTCACCACAATGTTACAAGGATCTGTATCGTCCATGCTATCCACAGCAGTAGCTGTAATATCACCAGCACAGTTGTCTGTAGCGGTCAACTCACCAGCAGCAGGCATATCGCCGATACACTCGTAAGTGATATCTGCAGGAGCCTCAGGAGCCACCGGAGCTGTCGTATCTTGAATAGTGATTGTCTGTGACACCGAAGATGAATTGTTACATGCATCAGTAAATGTCCACGTTCTGGTCACCACAATGTTACAAGGATCTGTATCGTCCATGCTATCCACAGCAGTAGCTGTAATGTCACCGGCACAGTTGTCTGTAGCAGTCAACTCGCCAGCAGCAGGCATATCGCCGATACACTCGTAAGTGATATCTGCAGGAGCCTCAGGAGCCACCGGTGCCGTTGTATCTTGAATAGTGATGGTCTGTGACACTGAAGATGAATTGTTACATGCATCAGTAAATGTCCACGTTCTGGTCACCACAATGTTACAAGGATCTGTATCGTCCATGCTATCCACAGCAGTAGCTGTAATGTCACCAGCACAGTTGTCTGTAGCGGTCAGTTCACCAGCAGCAGGCATATCGCCGATACACTCATAAGTGATATCTGCAGGAGCCTCAGGAGCCACCGGTGCCGTTGTATCTTGAATAGTGATGGTCTGTGACACTGAAGATGAATTGTTACACGCATCAGTAAATGTCCACGTTCTGGTCACCACGATGTTACAAGGATCTGTATCGTCCATGCTATCCACAGCAGTAGCTGTAATGTCACCAGCACAGTTGTCTGTAGCGGTCAGTTCACCAGCAGCAGGCATATCGCCGATACACTCATAAGTGATATCCGCCGGAGCCTCAGGAGCCACCGGTGCCGTTGTATCTTGAATAGTGATGGTCTGTGACACCGAAGATGAATTGTTACATGCATCAGTAAATGTCCATGTTCTGGTCACCACGATGTTACAAGGATCTGTATCGTCCATGCTATCCACAGCAGTAGCTGTAATATCACCGGCACAGTTGTCTGTAGCAGTCAACTCGCCAGCAGCAGGCATATCGCCGATACACTCATAAGTGATATCTGCAGGAGCCTCAGGAGCCACCGGTGCCGTTGTATCTTGAATAGTGATGGTCTGTGACACCGAAGATGAATTGTTACATGCATCAGTGAATGTCCACGTTCTGGTCACCACGATGTTACAAGGATCTGTATCGTCCATGCTGTCCACGGCAGTAGCTGTAATGTCACCAGCACAGTTGTCTGTAGCAGTCAACTCGCCAGCAGCAGGCATATCGCCGATACACTCGTAAGTGATATCTGCAGGAGCCTCAGGAGCCACCGGTGCCGTTGTATCTTGAATAGTGATGGTCTGTGACACTGAAGATGAATTGTTACACGCATCAGTAAATGTCCACGTTCTGGTCACCACAATGTTACAAGGATCTGTATCGTCCATGCTATCTACAGCAGTAGCTGTAATGTCACCAGCACAGTTGTCTGTAGCAGTCAACTCACCAGCAGCAGGCATATCGCCAATACACTCATAAGTGATATCTGCAGGAGCGTCAGGAGCCACCGGAGCAATTGTGTCTATAATAGTAAATGTAGCGGTAGTAGATGCTGCATTTCCACAACCATCAGTGGCAGTAAAAGTTACTGTAGCCGAACCAGTTTCCCCACAATCATCAGAAAGGGAAGAGAAGTCGTTAGACCAAGCCACGGCAGAACAGTCATCAGAAGCAGTAGCCCCACCGTTTGATGCCAACCAATCGTTTAGATCATCTATGTTTCCAGAACCGTCACATTCCACGGTAGAGGAGGTTGCATCTGTAATGGTAGGCGGTGTTGTATCCTGAACAGCATAGGAAGCCGTAGTGGATACAGAGTTTCCACATGCATCTGTAGCAGTAAAGGTTACAGCAATAGCTTGAGAACAATCTGAAGCATCGCCACCATAGGTGTTTGTCCAAGTGATCTCACTATTACAATTATCTGTAGCAGTAGCACCACCATTTGAAGCCAACCAAGCTTCGATACCACCTTGGTCACCATCAGCACTACACTCAATGGCAATGTCAGAGGCAGGCGACGTTAGAGTAGGAGGTGTATTGTCTTCAATACTAATTGAAGCTGAAGTTGATATTTCGTTTCCACAATCGTCTGTCGCAGTAAAGGTTACCAAAACAGCACCATTACAAGCTTCTAAATCATCAATGTTAAAATCGTTTGACCAAGTAACAGTGCTACAAGCATCATCGGCTTGCGCGTTACCATTGGCATTAATCCAATTGTTTATATCTGTTGTGTTATCAGGACCACATTCCAAAACCAAATCAGAAGCTGGAGTTGTCATCGTAGGAGGTACCAAATCAATTATAGTAAACAATGCTGTTGATGAACTTGAATTATTACAGTCATCGGTGGCAGTAAATTGAACCAAAGTAGTTGAAGTACTTCCGCATTGATCAATAACATTTAATACGTTATAGGACCAAGTGACATCAGAACAGTTATCAGTGGCTACAGTACCAGCATGTGTATTTAACCAAGCTTGATATTCGTTAGTATTTCCAGAACCATCACAAAGGACTGTTTGATCTGCTGCAACTGTAGTAAAAGTAGGAGCAGTAGTATCTGAAACAGAAATCGTTTGGGTTATTGAGCTTGAGTTATTACAATCATCGGTGAAAGTCCAAGTTCTAGTAACAGTTATATTACATGGATCAGCATCATTTACAGAGTCTACACCGGTAACCGTAATAGTTCCAGAGCAATTATCTGTAGCAGATAAATCACCAGGAGCAGGAACATCTGCTAAACACTGATAACTCATATCGGCAGGTGCAGCAGGAGCAACTGGTGCTAGGGTATCAGAAACTGTTATTGTTTGTGAGATCGAAGATGTATTATTACAATCGTCTTCAAATTCCCAAGTTCTGGTAATGACTATATTACAAGGATCTGTATTGTCAACTGAATCTGTTCCAGTAACGGAAATAGTACCTAAACAATTATCTGTGGCTAATAAATTTCCTGGAGAAGGAACATCAGCTAAACATTGAAATGTCTCATCGGCAGGTGCTACAGGAGCAACTGGTGCTGTTGTATCAGAAATGGTAATTGTTTGTGAAACAGAAGATGAGTTGTTACATGAGTCTGTGAATGTCCAAGTTCTTGAAATTTCAATATTACATGGATCAGAATTGTTTAAAGAATCGGTTCCAGTTACTGTAATGTCACCCTCACAATTATCTACAGCTGTTAAATCACCTGCGGCAGGTAAATCAGCTAAACATTGGTAGGATGTGTCAGCTGGTGCTGCTGGAGCAACCGGAGCTGTTGTGTCTTGTACATTAATAGTTTGTGATACAGATGAAGAATTATTACAGTTATCAGTAAAAGTCCAAGTTCTAGTAATAACGACGTTACATGGGTCAGAATTATCAATAGAATCAACTCCTAAAGAAATGATATCTCCAACACAATTATCTGTTGCTGTTAGATTTCCTGGAGCAGGAACGTCAGTCAAACATTGGTATGATTCATTGCTAGGAGCAGCAGGTGCTACTGGAGCCAATGTATCTATAACATGAATGGTTTGAGTTACTGAAGAAGTATTATTACAATTATCAGTAAAAGTCCATGTACGGGTAATAACCACATCACATGGATTAGAACTGTCTGTAGAATCGCTACCTGTTACAGTGATATTGCCATCACAAGCATCTACTGCTGTTAAATCTCCAGCAGCAGGTATATCAGAAATACACTCGTATGTGACATCTGATGGAGCAGTAGGAGCAACAGGTGCAATGGTGTCGTTTATATTGATGGTTTGGGTATCAGAAGCTGTTAACCCACAATCATCTGTAATGGTAAATGTTCTTGTAACGACAATCGGACAAGTTCCTGTAGAACTATCCTGATATGTTATTGAGGCGACATTGGCTTCAGTAAAACTACCTCCGGCAGCGATAAAATCGCTCTCAGAGATGGTTACAATGGTTTCTGAATATCCAAGACCAGCAATATCATTGGTTGAACATCCCTCTAATGTTGAGTCAGTTGGTGCATTTATAATTGGAACAATATTATCTGCAATAGAAATGGTAATATCTGCACTTATGGTACAGTTATTTTGGTCAGTTGCAGTAACGGTATAAGTTCCAGCTGGTAGATTACTGAAAGTGTTACCAGATTGAGAATATCCTGCTGGTTCTGGACTAATCGAATAAGTATATCCAGGTACGCCTCCAACTGGTCCTGAAGCGGTAATGGATCCAGTGGTTCCACCACTACAAGGTATATTGGTTGCACTTAAACTTAAGCCAGATAAAAGAGGAATCACAGTGACATCATAAGTCTGGCTATCTACAACACCATCATTATCTGTTACTGTTAATGTTACGCTGTATGTTCCTGGAGCAGCATAGGTATGACTTGGATTAGCTCCAGAACCTGTTGTACCATCACCAAAATTCCATACATATGTGTATGGATTGTCAATGTCTCCACCAGTAGTACCATCAGTAAAATTTATTTGATATGAATTACAAACTGTCTCATTAGAAAAGTTAGCAATTAAAGGAGCTCTTACTATATAACCAGTTGGGTTAGAATAACATTTCGAAGGATTCGTGCCACAGGCTGCTCCACTATTAGCTTGCCAAGCCATATAGAAGTTAACCATCTCCACTTGATCACCACAATTCCAAGTTAATTCTTGAACTTGAAGGTTTTGACCAACAGGAATGGGTTGATTTGGATATAAACAATCAGATACACTAGTTACAAATTGACCATTGATATAATAATCAAAAGATAGATATAAACTGTATCTGTTAGCATTGGTATTAGCTCCAAAATATGCAAATATGTATGCTGTTTGGGGTGTGCCAGGAGTACAGTTGTTATCTAAAGGTTGACCATTTATATCTGCTAAATAAAAATCGGTCAAATAAAAATCATTAGCATTACAAGCAGCAGTACCATCTACATTGGCTTCCAAATTTGAAGTTGTAGGGGATTGTGTGCTCAATAAAGTTGTGGTTTCACGATTCCTAACTTGAGCGTAGGTCAAACCGTGTAAAAGACCTATCATAAGAATCAAAAGACTTCGATACCTTACTTTAGTAGTAATTGTCTTCATAAGATGTAGATTTATAGCAAAACTTAATTTTATATATCGATGTTAGTTAAGTATCAATAAAATGATATTTAATAATCAAACTATATCTAAATTCTTTGTTGAGGGAAAATTTGTGCTACGACAAAAGAGCACAGAATGGACTAATCTAGTTTTCTGATTGGGGATCATTTTAATTAATAGCTTACAAGAGCAAATAAATAGTGATTCTGAATCTCAATCAAAAAAAAATGTCAAATCACTAAAATATTCGATTAAGCGGTGTGGGAAAACACTTTGTCGTTTAAAAATTGTGATTTAACGAATGCGATTTTTTATAAATCTTTAATATTTAGTTGGGATTGTAGGTCTTTTTTATTCATAATTAATAGCTTATAATTTATTTTAAGTAAATTTGAGAGTGCCAAACTAAGCTTTTTGTCTGAAATAAACAACAGTTTATCGAAAAAAATTAACACTTTATCGATTGTATGAAACAGTTAATAATTGTAAGACACGCTAAATCATCATGGAAATATGATGTTATTGATCACCAAAGGCCCTTAAAAAATAGGGGTAGGAATGATGCTCTGTTGGTTTCAAGTGAGTTTAAATACTATAATTTAAAACCTGAAATAATTTTTTCAAGCGATGCTGAAAGGGCAAAAAAAACAGCCGAAATTTTTAAAAAAGTTTTAGAAATAGAGGATTCTTTATTTCTTTTAAAACCAGAATTGTATGATTTTGGTGGAATTGAACTATTGAAATTCATTAAGTCGATTCCTGAAGATTTAAATTTTATTATGATTTTCGGTCATAATCACGCCATTACAGCTTTTGTAAATGAATTTGGGAATAAGTATACTGAAAATGTCCCTACATCGGGATTAACAATGATAGAGTTTGATATAGATTCTTGGTCTCAGTTGAAAAAAGGAAAGACAGTAATGTCTATTTATCCTAAGGATTTAAAGTAACCACTAATACATTCTATGCTTGCTTGCGGTGCACGGGCAGTCCGAGAGCCCCTGTAGGAAGTCGATACCAATTGTGATCATGTGTGTACCGGAGTTGTAGCCTATCAGGTCGTTCATAGTGAT
>NZ_JAJJNF010000103.1:0-255 GCF_021245805.1 Mangrovimonas futianensis | reverse complement strand
GACCTGACTGTGTGGACAACTACCCGGACCTCGAGTTCTCGATTTTCGACAGGTACGGAAGAAAGATCGTCACACTTAAGGTCGGACAGAAATGGGACGGTAAGTACGACGGAAAGGAACTCCCTACAGGGGATTACTGGTACGTGGTTAACCTGAACAGCGCACAGGTGGACAAGGATTTTGTCGGACACTTTACTCTATATAGATAATGATAAACATGTAGCCCCACTACCCTAACAAAAACTGATGATTATG
>NZ_JAJJNF010000102.1:0-255 GCF_021245805.1 Mangrovimonas futianensis | reverse complement strand
CCTTAAACGAAGGACTGAATACTGGAAAAGTCGCGCTTATTAAATCCGATTCCTTAAAAACACTTTTATACGGTTTACCATCTCTAGTCGAAGAGGTTAGAAGTGGAGAAAAATACATGAACGAAGATCTTAACGATTATTTTTACCCGTTTATATATGAGCATATTAGTTTCAGACAGATGGACTATGAACACACTGCACATGGAGAACTAATCGGACCTTCAAAATTTAGCAGCCACAACAATTTAAATGTGC
>NZ_JAJJNF010000101.1:0-255 GCF_021245805.1 Mangrovimonas futianensis | reverse complement strand
ATGTGGGTACGGACGGTGAAGTCGTTTACGTAAGGGTAGAGAGCGTGAACACCGGCTGCCATACCACCACGACCCTGACCCTTCAGGTAGTGGGTGCACCAGCGGCCAACATCCCACAGGCGCTTACCTACTGTGACCCTGACAACGATGACCTGGGCGAGTTTGACCTGGACAGTACCATAGAAGAAATTACAGGAGGTGACACCAGTTTAGATGTTACCTTCCACCTGACCTACCAGAACGCAGTGGACGATG
>NZ_JAJJNF010000100.1:0-255 GCF_021245805.1 Mangrovimonas futianensis | reverse complement strand
ATGATAGATCAAAGTAGTCTTTATATAAAATACTTTCTTCCATGTTCTACAAGAAGGTTGAATAGTCTTGGGGCAGTTCTGCGTCAATATCCCTTAGATATTTTTCCAAAGCTCCCATCGATGAATGCCCAGTTATCAATAAAAGTTTACTTTTTGCCTCAAAAGGAGTGGAATCCTTGGCAAGAGCCCGATATAATTTGGTGATAAAGGTGTGCCTAAAACTATAGAGGCCGTAATCTTCACCTAGGTCAAAAT
>NZ_JAJJNF010000099.1:0-255 GCF_021245805.1 Mangrovimonas futianensis | reverse complement strand
CACCAGAGATTGCCGATCCATCACCATTGGAACTGTGCGACGATGCCGTTGCCGATGGGATGACACAGTTTGACCTGACCCAGGCCAACACAGAGATATTGAACGGGCTGGACCCGACACTGTACACAGTGACCTATTACACCGAAGTGGCCGATGCCGAGATAGGGCCATCTGCCCCCAGTTACATAGCGGTCCCTACCGCCTATACCAACCAGTTTACACCACAGACCCTAGGGGTTCGTGTGGAGGACAATG
>NZ_JAJJNF010000098.1:0-255 GCF_021245805.1 Mangrovimonas futianensis | reverse complement strand
TCAAAAAGAACCAGAAATCTGTTGTTTCCATAGACCAATTGGACAAGAAAATTGTTTCGGCATTTCTAAACGATGTCCTGATGCGAACCAGTCCAAGGAACAGGAACAACTACAGAACTGATTTGAGCAGTTTGTTACAGACCATGGAGGACAACGAGTTAATCGAGGATAACTTTGTAAAAAGAATCCCTGTATTGAAGTCCATCCCAAAAAGGAACAAAACTTATTCGGAAGAAACCACCGAGGCCATTTTCA
>NZ_JAJJNF010000097.1:0-255 GCF_021245805.1 Mangrovimonas futianensis | reverse complement strand
GCGTTCTGGGAATATCCCACTAGGCACCCGATCATTGCTATAAGTATAAATATGTTGAGCTTTTTCATAATTCTGTGTGATTGGATGATTAGAAATAACGTGGTGAACGGGATACCTTTCTCGAAAGTAGGATATCAAAGTTGAGGAATATCTCGTGGGAGGCATTCGCGTTGATGTCAAGGTCGCTCACGATATGGTCATAGGCATAGCCCACGCGCAACTGTGGCGTGATCATAAAGTTTACCATCGCCGTCC
>NZ_JAJJNF010000096.1:0-256 GCF_021245805.1 Mangrovimonas futianensis | reverse complement strand
GGTCGTTGGTGACCCTTACCCATACGGTCTGTGGGGTCTGGGTGTTCACAAAGGCCGTAGCATCTGCTATGGATGTGTCCCCTTCCTCTGCACCTTCTTCCGTGGTATGGTAGGTAGCCGTTAGGCCAGTCTCTCCCGGAAGGATGATACTGTCCTCCATCACCGTTAGGTCAAAGCTCTCGGACAGGTCTCCCGTATCGGTATCGTCACAGGCCACAAGATCCTGAAGGTTCTCTGCAGGGGTCGGTGTTGGCAA
>NZ_JAJJNF010000095.1:0-261 GCF_021245805.1 Mangrovimonas futianensis | reverse complement strand
CCTGTGAAGCAACTGGTGTGGCTCTTGGAACACCGACTACAGCTGATAACTGTGGGGCGAATCCTGCAACCAATGATGCGCCTGCTACATTCCCAATAGGTAATACAACAGTAACCTGGACCGTAACTGATGCAGCTGGTAATTCTGCTACTGATACTCAAATAGTAACTGTCGAAGACAATACAGACCCTACCATTACAGCACCTGATGACGTAACCGTAAGTGCCAATGCTTCATGTCAAGCAACTGGTGTGGCTCTTG